>JAYZPA010000043.1:0-5106 GCA_036150515.1 Planctomycetota bacterium | reverse complement strand
CAGTTCGCCGGTACTGTCAGCAAACACAGGTGCTTCAACCCCCATCTTATCAAGCATCGTGACAAACAGATTGGACATGGGTACATCCGATCCTACTTTCACGTAATGGTTGTGTTGCAGACCCAACTTATTACCACCGGCAAATATGAGTGGGTAGTTATTGTTGTTATGAGTAGTACTATTACTACATCCATGCAGCACCATTGTGCGATCCAGCAGCGTACCGTCGCCTTCCTGAGTCGATTTCAACCGCTGTAGGAAGTAGGTAAGTTGTTCTGTCATAAACTTGTCCCATTTTCCCAAAGCGACTGCCCCTTCAGGTTTATTCCAGCCATGAGCCAGAGTATGCAGGTTTGCCTTGAACCCTTCACGGAACGGGAACGGACCAGCCACACTGGAAGCATCTGCCATACTGGCAATTTGATAAGTAGCGACTCGGGTGGAATCACTTTTAAATGCCAGCCACATCAAGTCGTACATCGTACGCATATATTCCTTGGGCGCTTCCGAATCGGCTTCCAGCTTCAACAGACTGCGTTCTTCATCCGTCAGTAACGGCAGCGGAATATCCAACCAGCGCTGCGTCCGTCGAACCCGTTGTTCGATCTGACGCACGGATGACAGATACTCATCTAATTTTTCCTGATCGTGTCGGCCAAGTCTCCGCCGTAGCGAATTTGAATCTTCCATGACTAGATCCAGCATACTGGATGCACTTCGCAGACGCCGTTGTTGCCGCTTTAAATCTTCGTCGGCTAAACCAAACAAACGATTAAAAATCATCAACGGCTGATTCATCGCGGGGATCGGACGACCCTTAATATCGTAGCTAAGGGTACTCGACCGCGTTGGTTCACCAACCCCCCCGTCGGTGGACATCGTGATCGATGAGTAACGGGTCTGGCTGCCGACAGCAGCAGCCGCTACTTGGTCAACGGATACGGTGTTATGTAGCAGTGTCTTGTCAAACAATGCCCCTGTCAGGAAGGTGTCTCCCGTATCATGCCCTCCCATTCGGCGACCATTGGGATGAGACATGCCGCCAATGATCGTGACCGATTCACGAACCGACTCCAACGGCTTCAAACTTTCATTGAATGTGAAATTTTTACCTTCACCGTTGGGAAACCAACGCCATTTGTGAAGGTCACTACCTTCCTTAGGCATACCGACGCCAAAAGGGAAGTACATCGCACACATCCGCGCAGGAAGGTCGGATGCGGCTGTCTGGTTGCCCATCGCTTCCATATAAGGAAGCGCCATCGAGATACCGCTTCCAAGCAGGAACGTGCGACGATCTAAATGCCATGATCCCATAATTTTCAATACCTCAACTGGTTTATTAGTACGCTATTAGTGGTACATCATCCTGAATATTCATTTTAACGTACAGGTGAATTGTGACCAACCTTTATTTCGTCCGGAACGCGTCACTGGAGACGATCCCCTTAATAAGCCCTATTATACGATAATCCCGACGGATAAAGTCATTGGTTAAATCGTCCATCAGGTCTTCATCACTTAACTGTATATCACGTCCAAGCGCATAAATTGAAAGTCGCGTGACCAATGCACGGGAAAAATCCTCGCTACGATGGTTTATCAAATATTGTTTCAAGCTCTCGGCACCCCTAAGCTCCTGACCGTTTGGCAGTGTATCGGTCGCAACGACTGGTTTGGACTTCACTTCAGTTCGGAATTTACCAATCGCATCATAATGCTCTAAAGCAATTCCCCAGGGATCAATTCCTCGGTGGCAGGAAGCACAGGACTCTTTGTTTCGATGAACTTCCAACTGTTCACGAACGGACAATTTGGCAAACTCAGGATTAGATTCATCCAGATCTGGAACGTCTGCCGGCGGCGGAGACGGGGGATCATTCAGCAACCGGTCACGAATCCAAACGGCGCGTCGAATCGGATGAGAATCCCTTCCTGTGGAACCAAGCATTAATACGCTGGAGTGACCTAATAAACCACCACGACCTTCCTCTTTCAGAACGACCTCCCGAAAACCCTGTCCATAAACCCCTGCCACCCCGTAATGACGAGCCAAAGGTTCATTGAGCATCGTGAAGCTGGAGTCCAGCAAGTTCAGCGCACTACGATCCGTGAGCATCAAATGCCGGAAAAAATGACGGGTTTCTTGCAACATCTCTTCTTTCAGATTCGTTTTAAATCCTCGGTACGTTGATGTGTCAATGGCGATCTGAGCCGTGTTTTCCAATTTGAGCCACTGGTCGGTAAACTGAGTGACAAAACGCCAACCACGCGGATCCCGCAGCATACGATCGACCTGCGCACTAAGCACGGCAGGTCTGGACAACTGACCCGCCGCAGCCAGTTCAAATAATTCCTCGTCCGGCATCGTACTCCACAAAAAATAGGACAACCGCGACGCCATTTCCCAATCCGTGAGCTCTCGTTTCTTATTCTGAACCGGTTCTAACAGAAAAAGAAATGGTGGACTAATCAGTGCCATTGCCAATGTTTCTTTGATCGCCTCTTCCAGACTGGGAAAATCCGGGCGAATTCTTGTATAGAACCTGAGAAACTTCTGGATTTCAATGTCCGTTGCAGGCCGCCGATAAGCCCGCCTCAAGAAGCGAATGAGAACCTGCCGGACATAGGCCTGCTGATCGGTTTCCCGCAGTTCCGATTCAAAAAGAATATTGCGATGATGTAGCGGGGGCCATTGGTCAAATACAGGCCCTTTGAATTCCACTGATTCGATATGGATGACAGGATAGCCTTGCTCGGGCGGGAAGCCCTTTTTCTTTTTTCCATCACGCTGTAATTCCACTTCCTTGGGTTTCCCCTCGCCATCATCATATTGATTCAATACACGCACAACCAAACCGGGGAACTTCCCCTGCCCTCTGACCGGGAGCGGATGGTTTTCGACGCGGCCTGTGAATTCATAGACGGTCGACGCTTCGGTTGTCAGCTCAATCGTCTGAGTAACTTTCCAGATTTGTTCGGTATCCGGCCGATAACCGACAGAGACTTCCATTATCGGAGCCCCTTTGTTTTCTGGAATCTCGGCTCGCGCCTTCACGCGTATCCGGTAGTCACCTTCTTCCGGATACTTGTCGACCATCTTGCCGTAAAAACCCTGCCAGCGCCCAAGATAGTTGGAAACTTCGTAATTAAACCACTTGCCTCCAACGTTGCTGGTCTCAAACTTATGCTCGAACACTTCCGGCGCTTCGCCGGTGACAATCACCCGGTCCAGTCCGCGCCGCGCTGCGTTTAAATAATATCCCAACTGGGCGACGCTGATTTGTAACGATCCACCATTGTTACGAAAGCCGTCCGGTGAAAGACTATCTGGTGGCAAATCTCGAGCGTAATCCATATCAAATTTAAATAAGTCGCGCATCGTATTTTGGTATTCCAGACGATTAAGCCGCCGCAATTCAACCCGCCCGATCGTATTTTTAAGTTGTGTCTTTATACGCTGTACTTCATCGTCAATCCAGCGACTCAGAATCGTGCGCTGCTGAGCAGTCAATTCGTCCGCATCTTTCGGTGGCATGGACCCTTTGTCGAGCATTTGCTTTGTTTTTTGCCACGTCACCACATCCGATAGTCCTGCAGCAGAGCCCCAGCCAAGATTGTCCAGTCGAATATCTCCCTCCTGCGTTTCAGAACCATGACAGGAAAAACATCTGGACTGCAAAATCGGAAGAATATTTAAACGGTACAGCCTGGACGAGGGAGGTTTGGCGGCCTGCACGATTACCGGGACGCAGATTGACAGCAGTAGAACGAAGTGGAACGTTTTTAAGGTTAAGGTACGCATACGCAGCATGTTCGTTTGTCGGTGGGTTGTCATACTGTACACGCTATTTTGTTATCGCTGCCCTTAGCAGACGCAGAAATTCACTGTCAAATTCCATGTTTGGTTGATCCCCCAAACGCACGATCACCAGATTTTGACCCGGTACGACATACAACCGCCGCCCAAGTCTCCCTTTGGCGGAATACATCCCCTTTCCTGGACTAAGCCACCACAGGTAGCCATAGGATTTATTCAAATTCTGAGAGGGTTTCGTCGCGGCCTTAATACAGTCCTTGTCCTCCAGCACGGCCTCACCATGCCATTCGCCGTTGGCCAGCATCAACAAACCAAATCTGGCAAGATCACGTGCTGTGGTTGCGAAACCATATTGATTGGTAATCGACCCAGTCTTTCCGGCCAGCGGGCGCGGAACCCAGCGGGAATCCTTCATTCCCAGCGGACCGGTGAGCCACTGGTCTGTTAATTTGTTCTCGGACATTTTGGCAGCCTTGACAACACAAGTGCGTGCATAAGCATAAGCTGTCGTATTGTATTTCCAACGACTACCTGCAGGTACCTCATATTTAAGCTGCGTTGTTAATCCACTGGTCATGGAAATCAAATGGCGAATCGTAATTTTAGCTTCGGCACCCGCTGGTGCGTCTGACCAGCCAGACCCCAAATGCTGCTGAACCGGATCACTTAGTTTCAGTAACCCCTTCGCCTGAGCGATTCCGACCAGCATCGCAGTCACACTCTTTTGCACCGAGGCAACATCTTCGACAACATACCCCTGCGAGTTGTATCCCACACGCAAATAGTAGTACGGATTAGGACTCCCGTTAGCTTTCTTTTCCGGTGCGGCCGGTTTCCAATATTTCTCTGCAATCAGCTTTCCCCCCGCTAGGATAACAACGGCAGAGGACTTCTGCCGCCCTGCGTAATCCAGAGCTTGCTTTAGCTTCGCCGTGTCCCAACCAGCCTGAGCGGAATCGATTTGCTCCCACACGCCTTCCGCGGGCGGAAAATAGAGTCCTTTTTCTTCTGCTAACAGTGCCCGCTCAAATGAGAGTATCACGAGGAGCGTCAGGATCATTTTCATGGAATCGATTCCGAGTTGGAGAGTGCGGCTTTACCCTGTTCAATATATAAAATCGACTGAGGTCATCTGCGACTACTGCTGCTCGATCAACCCGGCCATCGAGTTGGCCAAAGCGTCACCGAACCGCACGAAGAACTTGCCGCTACCCAAATAATGATAGGGGCGATCACTGCCCACAGCACACCATTGAGCAAAATGATTTTGCCAGCCTTTTTCGTAT
>JAYZPA010000042.1:0-7145 GCA_036150515.1 Planctomycetota bacterium | reverse complement strand
TGCATCGGCGAAAGGCGCTAACAATACGTTCGGTTTTGGGACGACAGAACAAATCTATGAAATTGGATATCCGATTATTAAACACTCGGCGTTTCCATTTCCCGATCACAAGACGCGTGCCTTTGGAGATGATAAGACGGCAATCCCCAGTTTGAAAATCTTGGGGGCATTCCACGGTCGTGAACGCTGCTATCGACCTTCATCCATCATAAATATTTCGGCCATGTCGTTTGGGTCTTTGGGGGAAAAGGCTATTTCGGCACTGAACCTTGGTGCACTGGAAGCGGGTTGCATGCATAACACCGGCGAAGGCGGAATCAGCCCATTTCATGCGCTGGGGGCGGATTTGATGTGGCAAATAGGGACGGGATATTTTGGCGCGAGAAAGGACGGTAAATTTTCACTGGATGTCCTTGGCGAACAAATTGAAAAACATCCGCAGGTGCGCTGTTTGGAAATTAAGCTTTCGCAGGGGGCTAAGCCCGGCAAAGGAGGGATCCTGCCAGGCAGTAAAGTGACACCGCAAATCGCAAAAATTCGTGGAATTCCTGTTGGTCAGGATTGCATTTCTCCTAATGGGCATACGGAATTCAGCGATGTTGACGGGTTGATTGACTTTATCGAGATGATTGCGGAACGTACCGGATTGCCGGTGGGCATCAAAAGTGCCATTGGGCATCTGGAGTTTTGGCATGAGTTGGCAGAAAAAATGAGCCAGCGAAAACAGGGTCCCGATTTTATTGCCATTGATGGAGCGGAAGGAGGTACCGGTGCAGCGCCATTGACCTTCAGTGACCACGTAGCCCTGCCATTGAAGGTCGGATTTAGCCGGGTATATCCCATTTTTCAAAGTGCCGGGCTATCCAAGGATATTACATGGATTGGGAGCTCTAAATTAGGATTTCCGGATCGTACGATCGTCGCTTTGGCGATGGGTATGGATATGGTGGGTGTTGCACGCGAGGCCATGATGGCGATTGGTTGCATTCAGGCGCAAAAATGCCATTCAGGGCATTGCCCGGTCGGTGTGGCGACGCAAAGCAAGTGGTTACAGCGAGGGTTGAATGTCGAGAATAAGGCGAAACGCTTTGCGCAGTACATCAAGACTTATCGAAAAGAACTGTTGGCGCTTGCCCATGCGGCAGGTTATGAACATCCTCAGCAAATAACGTCATCGGATATTGAAGTTTGCACCGGCGTGAATCAGTTTTCAACGCTTGAAGAATCGTTGGGTTATAAGTGCGATCGACTCGTACTGGACGATCAGGAAGAATTGCTTCCCGTGTAGAGGGATACGTAAATTCGACCCGGGCGTCGGAACGACGACGTTAGTTCCGTTCGGAAAGACAGGTTTCCGCTCCCAAAGCGATTGGATATTTTACCGATAGTCGCCTCCGGTCAGACTCGTTAGAACCGACTGTTGCCATTGTTGGAGTTGTTTTTCCAGAGTGTCGGCGACGGCAGGCATCATCTCCAGCAGGTCTTTCTTCTCAGCGGGATCATCCATAACGTCGTACAGTTCCCTGGATGTCTGAGTGCCTGTGGTCTGAACGATGAGTTTATAACGGTTGTCCAGGATGACTCGTGATCCACCAAAATCCGTATCGCGTATCTGAGGGTGTTTGAAGTTTCTGAAATTGCGGGTATAGCGACCGGCCATCATTTTTACCAGGGGCGTGGTTCCCTGCTGTAGTTTCAGATCGATGTAGGGTGTCTGCTGACTGGACTGGCCTGAGGGAAAACTCCAGAAACAGATAGGTTCAGCACGGCTAGTCATCTTTCCGTCGAAACAGCCTAAGAGGCTGATTCCGTCCATTGGACGATCAGGAAGATCTTGGCTGACGAGTTCGAGCAACGTGGCTAGCATGTCGGTCGTTACCGCATTCACATTGGAGGCGCGGGGCTTTGAAATTGTTGCGGGCCATTCGATCAGTCCCGGTACGCGTATGCCGCCTTCATACATGGTCCCTTTGCGACCTCGCAAGGGGGATGTGACACTGGCTCCTGCGGGACTGCCATTGTCGCCACAATACCAAAGCAGCGTGTTATGCTTCAGTTCGTGCGCAACCAGCCAGTTCCGCAACTGGCCAATAGCTCGATCCATAGCCGTGATTTCCGCATATCGTTCCTGCAGGACTTCGTTTAAGGGACGCGTGACCGGTTTGCCAGTTTGATTTGAAGTAAGCCGAACCGTTTCTTTCTTGAGTAGTTCCGGCAGTTCTGCATACAGAGCGAGATCGTCGGCCAGACCACTGTAGGGTTCATGAGGTGAACCGAACCAAATGACGGTAAAGGTGGGTTTCCCTTTCCGCTTGGCATTTTGAATGAACTTGATTGCGTGGCGAATCAATATCTCGGAGCTCTCACCCTGAAACTGGGTCGGCTTAGATCCGTTCCTGGAAAGGACCGGATTTAATTCAAAAAAGTTGTCGTGGGATAACCACTCGTCAAATCCCATCGCACCTGGGTTGGTTGGTGAATCCTTTTTGACCGGACCCAAATGCCATTTGCCAAAATGGCCACAAGCATATCCAGCTTTGCTCATTATGTGAGCGATACTGATTTCTTCAGGTCGGATCGAGCAATTGGGTGAAAACGTACCATATCGATTGGGATGACGGCCAGTGATGATGCTGCCTCTTGTCGGCGAACAGGAGGGGTGGGCCGAATAGAACCGGTCGAACCGCAGGCCGCTTGCAGCCATTTCATCCAGGACAGGGGTTTTTAAAAAGGGGTGCCCGTTATAGCCCGTTTCATCCCATCCATGATCGTCACCCATTAGCAAAATAATGTCCGGTGGTTCGGCTGCAGGAAGAGAACTGTCGGAATTCAGGCCAACGGCCGATAGAAGAATCCACGAGAAAAAACAGACAACGTTTCCGGGAAAGGTGATATTCAATGCAAGGATCCATTTGGATGAATGTTGGAGGCCAATTTTAGGTTGATGATTATCGATCGTACCCGATTTGACCGGGGTTAACCATTTCACAACCACATACGCTATGGGGCTGGTTTGCCGGTTACTCGCTGCCCGGAGTGTACCAGTCCGGCGTACCAAACCAATCATGCATCTCCTTGGTAAAGGGACGCACGACTTCGTCGGGCTCCGGGATATGTCCCCGATCGCCGGTTTCCACCATCCAGGTGTTCAGTGCGGTACGCATGGTCTCCAGGATGTGTTGAGTTTTGCCGCGTCGGGAGTCGGCAAGATTATGAATTTCAAAGGGATCATGGAGGGTGTCAAACAGCTGTTCCGCAGGAAACGGCTGCATCAAGTCACTCGCTGCGCCGGTTAGTTGCCCGGCGGTTTGTAACTTCCGCATCAGTGGTTTCACGAGAAAACATTTTTCTTTATAACGATTCAATGTAGGAAATCCTGCCCCTGGGGTGAAATTGCGAATGTAATGATAGCGTGGTCCGCGTACGCTGCGCTGCCGTACGACCGTCTCATCGATCCGGTCACGTGCACTAAATGCATATTGACGCGGGGGATCGGGCTGGTTGCCCAAAAAGACGCGACTTTGCATAATGCTTGGTCGTTGGATTCCGGCAATGGCCAGGGTAGTCGCGGTTAAATCCAACAGACTAATCACCTGATCGCTGACGCTCCCCGCACGATAATGGTCTGGTGCCGGAATATTCTTTGGCCAGTGGATTACCATCGGAACATGCAGTCCGCTGTCAAAACACCAGTGGATCCCGCGTGCTTCCAAACGACCGTTGTCGGCAAAGAAGATAACCACGGTGTTATCGGCGAGGCCATCCTTTTTTAGTCGGTCCAGTATCCATCCGATGCGAACGTCCATTCCGGATGCCGAATTCAAATAACGTGCCCATTCAGCGCGGACAATTGGGTGATCCGGGTAGTAAGGCGGAGGAGAGACATTTTTGGCAGTGGCAATCTGGGGATGCCATTCTTCCCCAACCCACACAACGCGGTCTTTCTCAGCGGATTTACGATCGTAAATGTCATATTCTGCTTCCGGCATATTGATTTGAGCAAAAAAAGGCTGTTGTTGTCGAAGTTCGGCCCAGTGGGTCGTTGTGTAAAGCTCTCCCTCATTGACAAAATTTAGATCGAGTTTACCTGTGCCGACAACCTGATCGCCGATCGTTTTGATGTTGGCTGTCGTGTAACCAATGTCGTGAAGGCGTTGGGTAATTGGACGTACTCCGGCGGGTAATCGGTAGTCATCGTCACGATGAGACCGCATGTGGTGCATGTCTGTGGTGGTGGCATACATGCCGGTCATAAAACAGGAGCGACTGGGAGCACAGACCGGGGAAGTTGAAAACACATTGGTGTAGCGGATTCCGTTGGCCGCGAGCCGGTCAATATTGGGGGTTTGTACGTTTTTCGCACCGTAACAGCCAAAATCCAGATCAAAGTTCTCCCCGACGATCCATAAGATATTCGGGCGTTGGGCTTTGGAAACGGCCGTATCGGCTGCCCCGGCGTCCCAAGCCAGCAAACTAAGCAGTACCACAAGAATCAAAGGTAATCGTGGACGGGCGTTCATGTTGATTAGCCTCGGGAAAAGGAAAAGTTGAACTAGAAATCTAACTTATCGTTTGATGCCTGCCCAGCGGCAGAGGTGAACGAATTGTGGCATTGATGAAAAAGGATGTACTATCAGAACCGTAATATATAAGGTTTGAGGGTATTAGGAAACGGACTCTGCTTTCGGATGACGATTCTTTTGTTCTGCCTTAATGGTGAGCAGGGTCATGACAATTGACAGAATGCAGGCGGTGATGATTAAAACAAATCCGGCATCCCATCCAGCCTTGTCGACAACAAATCCAATGGCGATGTTGGCCGTAACGGATCCACCTAAATACCCAAACAAACCAGTAAATCCGGCCGCAGTGCCGGCAGCCTTTTTGGGCACCAGATCCAGGGCAAATACACCGATGAGCATGACGGGACCATAGATCAAAAACCCGATACAAATTAGCATCAAAATGTCGATGGTTGGATTTCCAGGCGGATTCAACCAATAGACGGTTAAACAGATCGTTGTGAGGACCATATAGATAATGATCGGTGGAGCTCGGCGTCCTTTGAAAACCAGATCGGATAAATAACCACATGCAACCGTGCCTGGAATCCCGGCCCATTCGTAAAATGCATATGCCCAACTGGACTCTGAAAAGGTAAACCCCTTCTCTTCCTTAAGATACGTAGGAGCCCAATCCAGGACGCCATATCGAACAAGGTAGACAAAGGCGTTTGCAACGGCGATGATCCACAGGAGCTTGTTGCTGAGAACGTAGTCAAAAAAGATCTGTTTGGTGGAAAATTCCCGTTCCTGGGATTCTCTATATTCAAAGGAGGCGGGAAAGTCCTGTTTGTATTGTTCAATCGGAGGCAAACCCTGCGATTGTGGATTGTCTCTGACGGTCAGGATGATGATGAAAACGATTCCCCATGCGACAAATCCGTGTAAATAGAGGATGGCCTGCCACTCACCGAACAGGATAAGTGCCAGAATCGAGAGCGGCCCTACTAACCCGGCACCTACATTGTGCGCGACATTCCAGAAGGACATCCAGACACCACGTTCTCTGGGAGAAAACCAATGCACCATAACGCGGCCACTGGGGGGCCATCCCATACCCTGAAACCAGCCGTTTATCAGCAACAGGGTAAACATGATAGCCACAGAACTTGTTGCCCAGGGAACTTTTCCCATGGTAATCATCAGCATCGCACTAACGATCAGGCCAATAGCCATAAAGAAACGGGAATTGCTGCGGTCGGAAATACTGCCCATGAGGAACTTGGATAATCCATAGGCAATGGCAACACCAGAAAGGGCAAATCCTAGTTCCGTTTTTGTATATCCCTCGTCAATCAGATACGGCATGGCAAGCGTGAAATTCTTGCGGACCAGGTAGTATCCGGCGTAGCCGACAAAGATTCCTAAAAAGACCTGCCATCGCAGCCATGTATAGGATCTACGTTGCTCTGCATCGGCAAGGGGCGTTTCACGGTGTGCCGGGGGTTTTAGAAAACCGATCATAGATTTGTTTACGCCAATCGAGCTTTGGAAACGAACGCCGTATTAATTGCGACAAGCGATTCATGTATATAAAATCACCGAGCCAGGGATGCGGCGATGCTCCCGTGGTATCACGCCCTGTTGAAACCCTCAATCAAGTGAATAATTTGAGGTAACCCCACGGTGCTGAGAAGGTTTAGTCTTCCTGCCACTGTTTAATCTACCAGTGGTCGCCGGTATTGCTAGCGGGAATTGCTCTGCATTTTGAGACTTCTTCGTTTTGACACTTACTCGCCAACAGGTCCGTGTGTCGTCGTTGGACTATTTGATGGCATCGTAGACCAATGGTTTGATGATCGCTTCAAGCTGGGGTGTATAGGGCATTAGCTGGCTCAATAAAACTACGGCTAATTCGTCTTGGGGAGAAATCCAGAAGTGAGTGCTGGCAATTCCTGTCCATCCATACTCGCCGACACGGCTATGTTTGGCAGGGTTTTTGTTCTCCACCACTACGGAAACGCCCAGACCAAACCCGACGCCCGGTTGGGGCAGGATGAGCCTTAAGGGAAAGGCCTTCTCAGGCAACTGATTTTTCGTCATTTCCCGAACGCTATCCGCGGTCAGAATTCGTGTGCCGTTTAGTTCACCAAGATTAATCAGCATTTGGCAGAATCGGCTGTAATCCCGCGCCGTTGACAACAAGCCACCGCCACCGGAAAACTGACCAGGAGGCCGCAGAAACGGACTTGCGGTGGCACTTTCGCTGAGTGCAAGCCCGCCGATCAACTGGGGACTGTACATACTGGAAAATCGGTGAGTTGATTTGGCAGATACGTGAAAGGCTGTGTCCACCATGTCCAGCGGGCGAAAAATGCGTTGCTGCATAAAATTCGATAGGCTTACGCCCGAGACGCGATTCACAATATAACCGAGAACATCAGTGGAGACACTGTAATTAAACTGCTGGCCGGGTTGATAGAGAAGAGGAATCTTACTGAGTTTATTAATCGATTGCTGCATTGTATCGGTGAAAGTGACGACGCCTGCCAAACGATATTGCTGATCAACCCACGTGTTCCCTAAAAAGCCGTAGGTCAGTCCGGAGGTGTGTCGCATTAAATCACGGATCGTGACGGGTCG
>JAYZPA010000041.1:0-23063 GCA_036150515.1 Planctomycetota bacterium | reverse complement strand
CGCGGAGAGTCCTTGATTCCAGGATTCCAATGGTGTGCCAATCTAGCGGGCCCGGACATGCTGATTTATTGGGGTGAAACCAGTGCCATCTTTATCAATCGAGGTGGGTTTTTAGGACCTTACCTCAATCTGCTACCAATTGTTACGATCACATTGTTTATTCTACAGCAAAAGATCTACGCACCACCGGCAACCGATGACACACAAAAAATGGCACAGCGAATGATGAAATTCATGATGCTCTTTATGGGAGTGATGTTTTTCCGGGTCGCCAGCGGGCTCTGCATTTATTTTATTGCTTCGAGTACATGGGGGCTTTTGGAACGCAAATTACTGCCCAAAGTTAACGATCCGGAAGCTTATCTGGAAGCACTGGCTGAAAAACAAAAAGCCAAGAAGAAAAAACCAGGGTTCATGCAACGAATGGCTCAATTGGCTGACGAACAACAGCGCCAAAAAGCATCCGGCAGTGACAACCAACGCCGTAAACAACTCGACAGTCTAAAAGGAAACCGACGTCGTCGTCGATAGTCAGACTGACGAACCGTTGGACTGACTTGTCATGCTGCCGCACCACGGTTTTTGTGAAAGCCTGATATGTTTCCCACAGAGGACACGATTGCCGCCATCGCCTCAGCACCCGGACATGCGCAGCGGGGAATCATCCGGCTTAGTGGCCCACACGTGGCCACAGGTCTTGCCCGGATCATTGCTGATATTGAATCCACACTTGATACGATTCAACAGGCGACCGTGCTGTCTATTGAGATTTTGCCGATGGATGGATTTCCTGCTGTTCAGGCGAGCCTTTACTATTGGCCGGATCGCCGCAGCTATACTCAACAATGCTCTGCAGAATTGCATCTCCCCGGTGCACTCGCCTACATGCAGGCGGTACTCTCGTCACTCTGTCACTCCGACCAGAACACGGAATCTCTGAGAATTGCACAACCCGGGGAATTCACACTGCGAGCATTTCTTGCCGGCCGCATCGATCTGATCCAGGCGGAAGCCGTTTTGGGAGTCATCGACGCCCGGGATCAAAAAGAACTCGCATTGGCACTTTCACAACTCGCCGGCGGACTGAATTCACAATTCCAGACTCTGCGGGATCAACTTCTTCACATGCTGGCACATTTAGAAGCCGGTCTCGACTTTGCAGAAGAAGACATTGAATTTATTGGTCGCCGAGAAATGCATCAGCAGGTTATTGCAGTGCATACGGAACTGTTAAAAATAAGAGCCCAATTACACCGACAACTTGATCAGGCGACAAAGTATCGTGTTGTTTTACGAGGGCAGGCCAACGCAGGAAAAAGCAGTCTGTTCAATGCACTCGCTCGGCAGCCTGTCGCCCTTGTGTCCGACGTCGCCGGAACAACTCGTGATTATGTTTCCCAACCGCTGCGACTGGGAAACCTTCACTGCCTGCTGATCGATACTGCCGGGACTGAAGCAGCGGATGAGCTGCATGGGAACGAGATTCAACAGCATGCTCAGGCGATGACCGACCAGCAGCAACGGCATGCTCAACTGGAAATCTTCTGTATCGACGGGACCACTCCCCTGTCCAAATGGGAAAACGAACAATTGCAATATCAGCCTGACCACGCCCGAATCGTGGTAAGCACCAAATCGGACAAACCGAAATTCAAAATTTGTGAATGGTCCGATATATGTACAGCGGTTACAACGGATCAGACAGTCGGGGTTGATCGTTTGGAAGAACTGGTCGCGCAACGACTTAATCAGCAGGCCGGCGAAGCCGTAGTTCTTCAGCAAACCGCCGCTCGCTGTCAGGAAAGTCTAAGCAGAGCTCTCGAGAGCATCGAACGGGTACTGCAGATTTGTCAACAAAGTCAGGGTGACGAACTGTTGGCCGCTGAACTACATTCGGCTCTTCAACACCTCGGTATGATTGTCGGAGCTGTCTATAACGACGATGTGCTGGATCGTATTTTCAGCACATTCTGTATCGGGAAATAAGTCGCCTGAATTCCGCGCAAAAAAAACCACCAGCAGATTTCACATCGACTGGCGGTTGGTTTGTTGATGATCGGTTATCAATACAGGTCATAATCCCCGCCGTGACCACCTTCTTTGTAATCCTTGGGTCTCTCAGCAACCAAGGCATCGCTGGTCAGCAGTAGCGTGGAAACACTTGCTGCATTTGCTAATGCTGTGCAGGTTACTTTTGTAGGATCAATAACACCAGCCTTGACAAGATCTTCATAAGTATCGGTCAACGCGTTGTACCCATAGTTACCCGACTCACTTAGGATATGTTCACAAATAATGCCACCATCTTTGCCAGCATTGGACGTAATTGTGTTTAAAGGAGCCCGAACTGCTCGCAAGACAATTTCATAGCCAATTTTTTCGTCATCGGAGAGTGAATCCGCTGGTTTGACTTTGGCAGACGCTCGCAGGACAGCCACACCACCACCAGGCAGGATCCCTTCGGAAACGGCCGCACGCGTTGCATGCAATGCGTCTTCCACTCGCGCCTTACGCTCCTTCATTTCGCTTTCCGTAGCCGCCCCCACATTCACTTTGGCCACGCCACCGGAGAGTTTTGCCAGACGTTCTTCCAGCTTCTCGCGATCGTAGTCACTGGTCGAATTGTCAATTTCTCGCCGTAGCTGATCGATCCGAGCTTTAATATCACTACTTTTTCCACTTCCTTCGATCAACGTCGTATTGTCTTTATCGACAATAATCCGCTTTGCCCGTCCCAGATCCGTGAGTTTCAATGACTCCAGCTTAATCCCCAGAGTTTCGAATATCGCCGTACCACCGGTCAGGATTGCAATATCCTCCATCATCGCTTTACGGCGGTCACCGTAACCTGGAGCTTTCACGGCAACACATTGAAACGAACCACGCAGGCGGTTAATGACCAAAGTGGCCAAAGCTTCGCCTTCAACATCCTCAGCAACAATCAACAACGGCTTACCTTGCTGGGCGACCTGTTCCAGGAGAGGAACCAGATCCTTAATATTCGTTATTTTCTTTTCAAAAACCAACACATAGGCGTCTTCCAAAACCGCTTCCATCGTATTGGAATCCGTAACAAAGTACGGCGACAGATAGCCTCGGTCAAACTGCATCCCTTCGACCCACTCAACATCGGTCGTCAGGCTCTTGCCTTCATCGACTGTGATGACACCGTCTTTACCAACCTTGGCCATCGCATCGGCTAGCAATTCACCGATTTCACGGTCATTATTGGAAGCGATGGCAGCCACATTCGCCATTTCGTCACGGTTCTTGATCTTGATCGACATTTTTTGCAGTTTTTCGGTGATATCCTCAACCGCCTGCTCGATACCCTGCTTCATCTGAATGGGATTAACCCCGGCAACCACGGCCTTGAGACCTTCCGTGAAAATCGCTTCAGCCATAACCGTTGCTGTCGTCGTTCCATCCCCGGCAACATCGCTCGTCTTACTGGCAACTTCCCGCACCATTCGCGCGCCCATATTTTCAAAGACGTCTTCGAGATCAATTTCCTTCGCAACCGTAACTCCGTCTTTTGTAACCGTTGGAGAACCGAAGCTCTTTTGTAAAATAACATTTCGACCCTTAGGTCCAAGTGTCACTTTAACCGCTCGTGCCAGTTTGGACACACCGCGGCGAATCGATTCTCGTGCTTCCTGATCAAAGGCAATGATTTTAGCCATTATATTTTCTTTCCCCTGAATATCACTTTCGGACTTGGTTTGAATGTCAGCTGAGCCACTTCCATCCCAAGCTATGAAGATTTTGTTTTGATTTGATTAATATTATTCAATGACAGCAAGAACGTCACTTTCACGCATCAATAGAAACTCTTGATCGTCAATATTGATTGCCTCGCCCCCATAACTACTAAAGATGATCCGCGCTCCTACGGTTAACTGTAAAGGTGCCCGACTACCATCTGGAAGAATAATTCCATCACCTACACTTACCACGGTTCCCCGTGCCGGTGCATCTTTAGCACTGTCGGGAAGGACAATTCCACCGGCGGTTACTGCTTCGGACTCGTCGCGTTGTACAACAACACGATCTCCCAATGGTTGAAGTTTTGTTTTAGCCATCTGCACATCGTTCCTTGAATATCGTCTTTTTAACCGACAATCACGCGAATTCCGGAATTCCAGATCTCAATGTAATTATCATGATTCGTTCAGTAAAACCACTCTTACAACCTGACATCCAAAAAAATGTCTTCGTAAAGGTGGTTTTCATCCGTTTGTATCTGCAAGTTACGTGCCAAAGGGAAAAAGAATCTTACCTGTGATCCCAGAATACAAACCCTTAAACGATTAAAGATAAGCCAAAAAACCCTCTCCATCTACGGGGTAAACCCAAGTTTTCTTGAATTCGTTACTCATACCAATCTGCCAATTTGACACATAAAGGGGAACGATCCCGATCCTGCCTGCCAATTTTGACAAACACGGCGGAAAACCTGTTTAAACATGGGTTTGGCTCAATTGAAATATCAGTTACAACTGTTCACAATGAACGACACGATCAAGGGCGTTTGAGCCTTGTCATGACAAGACATTGCCCGGGACTCGCCCTGAACCCGATCTGATCGAACGCCGTGACACCGTGCTATTCAAACTATCACTCAAACAGGTCTTCCCCATATGCCCATACCTGTAACTTGCCAATGCGGATACAAGGTAAATGCACCCGATCAATATGCGGGTCAACAGGTGCCATGTCCTACATGTAACCAGCCGTTACAGATACCTCATCCTCAACCATCGCCGATCGATAGTGATTTACAGGAGATGTTAGGCGACGCAGGCATTACCGCGGTAACCCCGGGTGGGATCCGCTGTCCAAACTGCATGGGCAGCGTCCCGGCAGGCGGTATCATTTGTATGGAGTGCGGATTTAACGTTACTTCCGGCGAGTTGATGGGAATCGATTCGCAAAAGGACACAAGAGAATTTGGGGGAGCGGTTTATACTCAAAGATCCTACGGCAATAAGCAGTTGGATAAAGCCGCTCAAGACATGGAAGTGGAGTTATTTGAAGGTGACAAGTCAAACAGCCCCACCCCGTACTGGGTGTGGCTATTCATCTTCCTCAATGTCATTTCGTTCGGGATGGGACTGGCGTTGTTTTCACTCACCTATTTTTCGCTCAGCGGCGAGACAATCAGAATCGCACTCTATCAGGGGCAGGCATTTTCATCGCTTGGGGAAGATGCCAATCTTGACAATTACCATCTGGTCGTTTCAGAAACCGACCTTTCCAGCGAACCCGGAAAATCATCCGCCAATACCGACGAGATGGGGATGGATTTCTCGATTGCAATTGCCCCGGGTACCTACTGTACCGTTTCTGACGAGCAAAATGGTTATTCGTACATCGTCCCTGTGTCAGGTCAGAATAACCAGGAATCTGGCTGGATTCCAACCATGGCTGTGATTCCAATGAAAGCGAGCCAGATAAAAATGCTGAAGAACGGAGGAAATTTTGATGCTCCGGCGAACTTGCGCCCTATTTCAGATAACGCCGACTATGCATTTTATTCAGGACTGGGTACGTACACCGCCATTCAATTTTGGTTAGGAGTCATCTTCTACGCCATTGCGCACGTCTCCATTGCGATTTGGTCTTTTAAAGACCAGATGGTACACGCACTGCTGGCGACGCTGGTTCCCGTATACAACATCGTCTGGTGCTTCATGCGCTGGAAATATGTCGGTGGGTATGGAATTATGGCAATTCTGGGACTACTGATGATTATCGGTAGTCTCATCGCATCACTTTTCGTCCCCGAATTGTTACCAACGGTCGCTGGCAGTGCGGACATCCGATAAAACGTTGATGAGTGAACCAACTCCGGATTCTTAGAAGATCCCCTTACCAAACCCGGTAGTATCATCTGTTTGGTAGGCCGTCGACGGTTGTGACGATTCCTCCTCAATTTGAGGTTGATCCTGATGATGAGGACCGGACGTCTGAGATCGTTCATTGGCTTCATCAAACCGTTCTATAGGGCTGTCTCTGCCACATTTTTCAAGCTCGGCAAGATATTCCTGAATCACTCGATCCTGGATCATCTCACGACATTCCGTATTAATCGGATGTGCAATATCAGCATAAAGCTTCGTTCTTCCGTCTTGTTCCGCGGGAATTTCGCTCAACTTCTGTTTTTGTCCGCATTGATTGCAGTATGCAGCCCTCGCGTGATTTTTACTGTGGCATCTTGAACAATGCGCTGTCATTTTACGACTAGGCATTGCAACAAATGGACCGCTGGAACCTTCAATGATTTTTAAGTCACGTACGACAAAACAGTCATCCAAAGTAATGCTGCAAAATGCCTGCAGCCGATCATCAGAATCATCCATCAGTTTCACTCGAACTTCAGTTATTTCCACGATCTTGGTACTCCTCGGCTTGTCCCATTAGGTTACACAATCTGGATATTTACCTTAGGTCTGTCGTGATTTGTTTTACGTTTGAATTTTTTCGAACCAGGCAGGTGAAAAAGCACATCGCGATAAGGTTCGGGTATTAAACACACTGTCATAGCCCCGGGCGGACAGAGTCTTTGCGGTTGCCTGAGCATGACACGCATTGTGGCAGATCGCAAAAAACGTACTGCCGCTGCCTGTCATCTGAGTTCCCAAAAGGTGCAAATCGGCCAAGTCCTTTTGTAACTTTTTCAATGTCGGAGCCACCTTCATTGCAGATTCAACTAAGCGGTTATGAAGGTTCCTTCCGACCGACCCCGCCTGACCTTTGCCGAAGGCAGCCAGCGCCGAATCGATTTCAACGACGTCCGAGACCCCTTGCCTCTGGTACTCGGAAAACACATCTGCCGTCGACAAGCCAACTCGGGGCTTCACCAGAACTACGTGCAGGGACGAACCCGACTCGATCAGATCGATTTTCTCCCCCCGGCCCCGACAACGGGCTGGCGTAGCCGTTAAAAAGAACGGAACATCACTTCCAATCTGCAATGCCATTTCCGCCAGAGCATGTCTGTCAAATCCAGCTTGCCATAGTTCATTCGCTACCACCAATGCGGTAGCGGCATCACTGGAAGCTCCTCCCAGGCCGGCTGCCGAAGGGATCCGCTTTACCAGGTCGACCCGCAGCCCCTGAGAAAAACCAGAATCTCTTTCACGTATTTTCCGTCGCAATAACTGAAGCGCCCGAACAATCAGGTTATCTTCAGCGGCAGGCAACGTCGCCATACATCGGCTGGCCATCGCCCAACGGGCGGTTAGTTGTATTTCAGCATCGGCGGTTAACGAAAACACCAGTGAATCGTACAAAGCAATCGGAACCATCAGCATATCGAGTTCATGAAATCCGTCATCACGACTGCCATGAATCTCCAAAAAGAGATTTAACTTAGCTGGCGCCAAAGCTTCCCAATGTTCCCCATTACGTCGTATCAACATAATCGCCCAAAATCTGAGTAGGCATTGCTACTGAAAAAAAATGACGTCTCCATTCATTCAGATGACAAATTCGCGTTTCGTCGCAGGAATCTTCATGATGCATGGCAGATAACAGCAAAAGAATGTCCGTATCTCGCCGTCCATCAAATCAATTTCCGCGAGTAATCGGTTGACAATCAATACGGGTGGTTCAGAACCCACACACCGAACGTAACAAATCGGCACTGAACCAAGTCGATCATTGCCTTAAACCTATCCCTAAATTGTACAGATCAAATAGGTTACGTCAAAATAAATCTTGCGAGCCACCGGTTTCTGCCGATAAATACCGACAGCCTTTCTCGGACGGTTATTGATCACGTTGGATCCCCTGCCAAGCTGATTCTAATTTTTTCCGAAAGAACACCGTGAAGAACGACGAGTTCATCAGAATTGACAATTCAAACCGATTCATTGCGAATGCCATGAAAGGATTCCTCATGGGCAATGCGGATGTTGTACCCGGAGTATCCGGCGGCACGGTCGCTATATTGATGGGGGTTTATGAGCAGCTTATCCTGAGCATCCGACGTTTCGACATTCAGCTCATTCGCTATTGTATCCAACTCAAATGGCGATCAGCTGCCCAACATGTACATTTACCCTTTCTGTCGTCATTACTGTTGGGCATCCTCAGTGGCATATTCTGTATGGCCATGTTGACCGATCTGCTTTTGGAACAAACAACATCCCGCCAATTTACCTACGCAGTTTTTTCCGGACTGGTCCTGGCTTCCACCCGAGTGATTCTTAAAATGATCAAAACTCAAACCGGCCGCAGTGCCATTCAGGCCGTCTTTTTCGGTTTGATTGGAATCGCCATTGTTCTGTATGCCAAAGAATTACGACTTGGGGAAACTGAAAATGTCGTGCCAACTCATCTGCAACTGTTCATATATGCCGCAATTGCGATCTGTGCCATGATCCTGCCTGGGATTAGTGGTTCGATGATTTTGCTAATTTTTGGCGTCTATCCCTTTATCGTTGATCTGCCCGGCAAGTTGTTTCACCAGGCTGAGGCAGGAGATGCCTTATTGCAACTGAGTATCTTTGCACTCGGCGCCGTCTGTGGCCTGATTTGTTTCAGTCGTCTACTGCGTTGGTTACTCACCCAACAACGAAACCAAACTCTAAGCATCCTGACTGGAATTATGTTTGGTTCTCTTACAATTCTCTGGCCCTTTCAGGATTTACAGGGCCATGCACTTCCGGTCACTTTTTCAGTCCAGTCGTTTTTATTGGTAATGACCGTCCTGGGTTCGTCCGTGCTGATGCTGGGTCTGGCTCATTGCTCTGCTTCCCAGACCCGACTGCCTAAAAAAAATGAGTCAGGTTAAAACCTAACTCGTGGGTTGTTTGAAATGTCGACGGCAGTGATTTTCCGTCACTCGTGAAGCGATCAGTCCAATCGCGACTTCATCGTGCGTCGTTCTGCACGCAAGCGTGCTCGCCTTTTGATGTCACTCGGTTTCTCATAGTACTTACGACGACGCATTTCTTTCTTTAGACCACTACGCATTACCAGTTTACCAAACCGACGCACAGCTTCCTGAATCGTTTCTCGATCTCTTACGATAACCTTGACCACAGTTTTTCGTCCCTGCCTTTCGGGGAATCTAACAACCTACTTACCTGCCGGGCACGTTAAGTCCTGCCCAAACTACAAATTTTATACTGGGGTTCCGCATCTTGACCAGACCCCCCGATCACGTATTTTCGATAACTTATTTATCGGCAGCTAAGCTTGCACAAACCAAGTATTCATCGCTACGGGCAAAAACATGCTTGTTTGCATAGGCCGGATGTGCCCAACAGACCCCTTCACGCCTTCGTAATTGCTCCAAAGTCGGGGCAATCAGCTTGGCTCGGCTAATTTCCACCATCCCCTTTTCACTTAGTTGGCTGATAATTAATTCACCCCGCTCATTGAACATCCAGACATTTTTCCCATTTTGAACGAAATGAACCGTACTCCATCTGGCCGTGGGCGTCGCGGTTTTATTCTCCCAAACCCGAAGCCCCGTTTTACGATCCAGACAGCGTAATTCACCATAACTATCCACGCCATAGATATGTTCTCCAAGGATAATTGGCGTACTAATAATGGAATGAATGCCCTTCGTGTTTTTCTCATCAGGCCCGGTTTGCCGCCAAACCTGTTCCACACGCATCTCTTGTTGCTTCAAATCCAACAGCAAACAACCATCATAAAATGACGTGACAAATAGTTGATTGCGGGAAAAAACCGGAGTCGCAACACCAATCGGCATCCGTGATGGTGGAAACGGATGTCGCCAGAACAACTTGCCCGTCAGAGGATTCAATCCGGAAATGGAATCACCGGTCCAGACTACAACCACGTCCTTACCTGCTTGTTTAACCAGCAAGGGCGAAGCATAACAGGCCCGTTCGGCCAGCGCGGTCCAACGTGGCTTCCCCGTTTCTGTATGAAAACCGACCACGCAGGCATCCTTACCTCCCAGTTGAACAATGACCGTATTGCCCACGACCAAAGGTGCTCCTGCAATACCCCAGATCGGCATGACAATATTGTATTTCGAATTAAGATCATGATGCCACAACAGATCACCATTAACGGCATCGAAGCAATGAAAATGTCCCATCGCCCCTAAAGCAAAAGCGCGACCGTCAACAATCGTTATCGCTGCCCTTGGTCCGGCTGTGTATCCAATTTTATATTCACACGGATAAGTATGAGACCAAATCAACTCACCGTCTTTTTCGTTGAAGCACAAGACGCGTTCCTGCTGAGGTTCCGCGATACGATCAGAAACGTAAACCCGACCATCGGCAACCGTCGGTGCGCTATATCCGGATCCAATTTTCACTTTCCACTTTAGTGGAATCTGGTCCGATTCGAATTTCTGGATCAAACCGGTTTCATGCCAAACTCCATCCCGGGTCGGACCGCGCCACTGGTGCCAGTCGTCAGCAGTGGACTGCTGCCCAAAACCCAAAAGTACGGCAAAACACAACATCGTCGTCCAACCATGAATTTTCACAAGAAGCACCTTTCCGGAAATACAAAACCACTCGACAGGAATCATAAAGTCATTGTTACGCAGCGTCCTGTTGCCGTGCAACCATTTTATCTTCAACAGCAACGATGATGAGATGATGTTTGCGGGCAAACGCAATGACATCTGGCTCGTTGATGATAATCGTGTGTTCGGCTTCCACCGCCAAACACCTGCCTCCGGCCAACACAATCGATTCTAAGGTACCCACACCAATCGTCGGCACATCAAAACGGGAATCCTGCTGTGGCTTAGCAACTTTTACTACGGTAAAACCACCTTTTTTACATAATTCGCCTGCCCGAGCGATGCAGCGATCGGTTCCCTCGATCGCTTCAACGGCCAAAACAGCCCGATCTTTAACAGCCACCGTCTGGCCGACATCCAACCCCCCCATCTGCTTGGCTAGTTCCCAACCAAATTCAATATCCCGCTGTTGTGCCGCACTGATCGTGCTGCCTGTTAAATTGCCTTTTTTCACAAGTAACTCCGGTGCAAAATAGGTTGCCGGCACGACCGTTAGACCATACCGCTGCATCATACTTACAAACGCCAAAAGAAAAGCATCATCACGCGAATCACTCTTACGAGCGATGAAGTGATCGTAAAACATCCTCATCGTTGAAATATCAGGTATCAACCGTAACCAGGCAAACCTGCGGAATAATATCAACTTGTTGACTTTGCCCGCCATCGTAATGTGTCGCACTCCATGAGAACGCAGAAAACGCATCCCCCTGCCACCCCGTGCGGGATTGATGGTCATATAGGCATCACAAATCCGTGCCAACTCCGGGTCGGCATGATCACGGATTCCCACACAAATCACACGATACCCCTGAGCTTGAAGCTTACGGGCAACAATTACCGGGTATTCTCCCCAGCCTGCCAACAGTCCCACACAATCCACGTCCGGAAGAATATCTGTCGTCAATGGGGGAACGGCACACTGCACGGGCAATCTTCCTTAAGCAGCATCTTGCTGAGAGGTAGGATCATCGTCATCCGTCGCCGCATCCGACAGCTGGTCGACCTGACGCTGGAGTTTCTTTACTTGTTTCAGTAACTCAGGTAAACGTGATACAGCGACCAGTTCTTTCATTGCCTTGGCCAGTGGAACGCCCGGCGTTCCTGAATAAACCCCAGGTGAATCCAGGGACCGCATCGCGCCGCTGCGCCCGGCAAGTTGCACATGAGAAGCAATTTCAACATGATCTTTGACACCCACTTGTCCGCCCATGACAACAAACTGCCCGGTGACCACACTGCCCGCAATCCCCGTATGGGCACATAATAAATTGTGTTCACCAACCAAACAGTTATGCCCTATTTGAACCAGATTGTCGATTTTCGTACCTTGCCCAACGCGTGTCACTCCAAAGGTTCCTCGATCAATCGTTGTATTCGCGCCAACTTCAACCTCGTCTTCCAGTACGACATAGCCATACTGCACACTCAACTCATGTCGCACGGATGATGATTCGTACCCAAAACCGTACGACCCCAATACCGCACCGGCATGGACAATGCATCCCCGCCCAACCTGCGTGTTCTCATAAAGTACTACGTTGGGAAATATAACCGATCGCTCACCTATCGTCGTTCCGTCCATGATGACAGCATTTGGTAAAACAACCACACCTGCGGCAATCACAACATCCTCACCGATAACGCACCCGGCACTAATCGAAGCCGTCTCGTGAATGCAGGCGGACGGATCTACGATCGCTCGCGAATCAACACCTGCTTTGGGTGGTTTCATCATGCGCCGAAAACAGCGTACCAGTTCTCCAAATTGTTGCAGCGGCGATTCAACACGGATCACCGGCAAGGCGACCGTTGGGAAATCGAGACTGACAATCGCTGCTGAGGCTTGACTTGCCTGCAAGTGGGCCAAAAACTCAACCGATTCGGCCAACGTAATAAATCCCTCTTTCGATTCGCGCAGCGTTCCAGCATCGGAAATTAAGATAGACGGGTCGCCATCGAGAGTTCCCCCCACTAGAGATGCGACTTCCCCCAGAGTCATTGTCATGACATTCGGAATCCTTTCCGTTTTTCCACTTAGGTAACAAGACCTGCCGGATTTGCAATATGGCAATTCTCACCGCACCTTGTTTTGAGGTATCCTAAATTCTAGGGACGAATAACTCAATATCGGTTTCTCGCAAACACTCAGACGAATCAATCCATGTCCCCGGCAATCATCCCTGACAACGGCTTATTCAAACCACAACCTAACGACATCGTTCGATACGATAAAAACCATAAATCCCAACAGCACAAACAGGAACAGCATCGACAACGATCCCTGTATCCGTTCACTGACAGGTTTGCGACGTATTAATTCAATGGTTAGAAACACAAAATGTCCCCCATCCAGAATGGGAATCGGCAGGAAATTAATGATAGCCAGGTTGGCACTTAACATGGTCAGGAACAGCAGTAGCCGCGTCACATCCACGGATGCTTCGTCTTTAGCAACCTTGATAATCATCACGGGCCCTCCCAGATCACGAACGGACGCTTTGCCCCCGGCAATCCATCCAATCGTCTGCCCCACTCGAGTCATATCCTGCCATGTCCGATGCATTCCCAACTGGAATGCTGCTCCCCAACCATCCGCTTGATGTATCCGCTCCAGTGCTGCAAAATAAATCCCCCGTTGTGAACTATAATATTCGGTGGACTCCGTCCAACGGGGAATAGCAGCAATTGCCTGACTTGTCTTATCCCGACTGAAATTCAGCTGCAACACAACATCCGACCGCGGTGACTGACCTGTCTGGTGTAGAAAAAACCACGTCAAATATTCACCCACCATCTGCTTCTGCAAACGGCGGGAATCGACATCCTCGTCGCTGGTAGAGCGCAGGACGTATTGGACACTGTCCAGCCGATCTCCCGGTTGAATCATCGCCTGAGTTGATGATTGTACAATGTGATCACACCCGTAAGCGATCCCTAATGCAGGCAAACAACCCTGAGAATGTGGAGCGGCGGGTTCAAGGTGCACGGCCGACGGTAAGGGGTCCACCGAGATCAGGACAGTATAAGGCGGCAATCCATGGTCCGAACGCCGAACTTGAAAAACTACTTTTTCACCTGCCAGCCTGCCAACACGCTGAGGCAATGTAATCGGATCGCCGGCAATCTCATCATTGACCATCTCAATAACATCCCCTGTTTTGAAACCGACCTGCTCGCCCAACGAACCGGGTATCACCCCGACAATCGGTCCCATTCCAAACACGATGTCTGCCTGTTTCAAAGGCAAGGGTGGTAGCTCAACGGATACCGACTTGCCATTACGCTGAACCGTTAATTCCAGCGTTTTCGAGGGATCCATCGCAATCAATTCCTGAGCATGCCACCCCAATAACTCGGGTTTCGGGCCATGCTGGTCACGATGCACTGCCACGCCATCCACAGCGAGAATCTGATCATCGATCTGAAGCTCGGAAGCCGTTGGGGTCGTTGAGTCGCCGCCTGCCGTAAGCACTACGGTGGTGTTCGTAGCGGATGTGATTCCCACAGTCACCTGTTTTGAATCCGGACTGGACTGAACAGGAACGACCGGCATCCGGTGCTGGTTACCTTCTCGATCAACCACTTGAAAGGGAATCCCGTCCGTACCGTCCATTCCGCCACCGATCACAGCGTATCGCAAATCCCATGTAAAGCGATAAAAATGGCTCGTATCATCGGTGTCACTGAAACCAACCAAATCGTAACCCGGTTTCCATCCCGCAAGCCAGGCATTGGATCCGTAACTGACCTGACCAACGGAAGCGGGCTGAATGGGTGTACCCATTTTATAGGCCACCGCTGCCATGATGATGCCAAAGATCAGATTCATAATGACGCCAGCAGAAATGATCGCCATTCGCTGAGGTACTGATTTTGCCGGGTAACTCTGAGGATCAAGAGTTCCGGATTCACTGCCCTCACTGTCCTGTTGACGTATTTTGGCCGCTTCAGACTCCGCGTTGGCTGGATTATCATCCTGGCCCAACATCTTCACATACCCACCCAGAGGAATGATCCCGATGCCGTATTCCGTTTCACCCCACTGGAATTTTACGATCGACGCCGGAAGCTTTAGCGGTCCGATTTTGATCGGCACATCAAAACCAACATAGAATTTTTCACATTTCACCCCACATGCTTTGGCAACCAGAAAATGGCCAAGCTCATGGACAAAAATGACAAAGCCCAGTCCGGCCAGCACTTTCCCAATATTCACCGCTCCGGAAATGATGTCCCCCGTGGACGCCGCTATCAAACTTTCCAACATGCTAACTCCCCGCGAGCCCACTTATCTAACTCAATTAACTGATCCAAATCAGGAGTTGGATCAAAGTCATGGTGTTCCAGCACGGCTCGACATGCGGGAACGATGTCTGTGAATTGTAACCTTCCCTCCAGAAACCGGGCAACCGCTGATTCATTCGCTGCGTTCAAAACCGCACCGCACGTACCGCCACGGCGCGCGACCTCCCGACCCAACAACAGTGCCGGAAAACGTTCCTCATCGCCCGGAAAAAAATCGTAACTTACGGGCATCGCCCAGTCTAATTTTTCGGCACAGCCGGCCCATCGTTCGGGATACGATAATGCGTATTGAATCGGCAACTTCATATCCGGTGGGCTCATTTGCGATACAACACTTCCATCTGTAAATTCCACCATGGAATGGACTACCGATTGCGGGTGAATCACCACATCAATCTGATCCTCAGGTAAATCAAACAACCATCGCGCCTCAATGATCTCTAAAGCCTTGTTCATCATGGTTGCCGAATCAACTGAGATCTTTGGCCCCATCTGCCAGGTCGGGTGAGCCAGCGCATCCTGAACATTTACGGTGGCCAGTTGTTCAGACGAGTATTCCCGAAACGGCCCGCCACTGGCCGTTAAAATAACACGCTTCACTTCCTCGGGCTGGCCACATTGAAGCGCCTGAAAAATGGCACTGTGCTCACTGTCTACAGGTAAAATAGTCGCCTGACGTTCTGCGGCCAGATCCATCACAAGCGGCCCTGCCATTACCAGCGTTTCTTTGTTTGCCAAGGCAATCGATTTTCCTGACTCCAATGCCGCCCAGGTTCCGCGCAAACCGGCACTACCCACCATGGCAGCCACCACCACATCGACATCCGCGCGCGACACCAGACGCTCCACACCTGACTGACCGACACTGAGTTCACCATCAATAGGTAAAACGCTCGTGTCAAATAAATCGGCTCGGCTTTCATCCGTAACGACGACGTGAGGGCATTGAAATGCCTCGGCTTGTTGCTGTAATCGTTCAACTTGAGTATGCCCGGTCAGACCCACCACACGCAACCTGTCCGAGCCGTCTGCAATCACCTCCAGTGTGCTGCAACCAATGCTGCCGGTCGACCCTAATACAGCGATATTTCGGTGTGGTTCAGCCATGATCATCCGTCACTGTTTGAGCCTGGTGGTCTTAATGGAGGTGATTGCACCGTAGTTTTTGATTCTAGATTGTCCCTGAGTGCCCCGCAATACTACCTCTCTATACTCCGATAGACGCTTTAGAAAGCAACCGCGATCGCGTCCTATCCTGGCAACGTCTGTTCCGTTTCACCGCGGATAAACTGTAAAATCTCCGGGCGAGTCGGCAGGGAGGATTGTGCACCCCGGCAGCTGACACTTAAGC
Source organism: Planctomycetota bacterium (assembly GCA_036150515.1). Taxonomy (GTDB): domain Bacteria; phylum Planctomycetota; class Planctomycetia; order Pirellulales; family Pirellulaceae; genus UBA721. The sequence continues at coordinate 6,876 of JAYZPA010000041.1, read as the reverse complement.
TGGCACCGTGCACAGCAAATTCAACCGCCTGTTTTAAATCCTGCCCCTGAGCCAGCTCAGCGGCGAGTAAGCCGTTAAAACAATCTCCTGCTGCCGTTGTATCCAATGCGACAACCTGTGGTGCCTGAACGCACCAGGGATCCGACTGACCCTCGCGCGGAATGACAACCACACCCTGACTACCGAGCGTTATGATGACACACTCCACTCCCATTTGCTGCAAAACGCGTGCACTGGCAATCGCACTGGCAACATCGGTTACCTCAATACCGCTCAGCAATCGGGCCTCATGCTCATTCGGTGTCAATAGATCTACGGATTTCAGGAGCGGGTGATCGGCAAGTTCGGGAAGCACCGGAGCAGGATTCAAAATGATTCGTAATCCGGCCAGAGTCGCTCGCCGGATGCACGCTGCCACCGTCTCCAGAGGGATCTCGTTCGATGCCAGCAAAACACCGGAATCTTCAAACACCTCATCCGTCACTGCCCTAACTTGAGCAGGCTGGAGATGTGCATTCGCACCTGGCGCGACACAAATCATATTTTCGCCGCTCGAATCAACCAGAATTGTAGCAACTCCCGTCACACCGTCGTCAATCTTGTGGACTAAGTCGAGTGATAGCTGATCTTCGGAACCGTATTGTTTCAACAGAGCCCGACCCATATCATCGTCGCCCAATGCTGCCAGCAACCGTACCGCGACACAACCACCTCGAGCCGCCGCAACCGCCTGATTCGCGCCTTTGCCACCACTGATCTGGCAGAATTTCCCCCCGATGGTCGTCTCACCCGGACGTGGTAATGACTCTGTCCGGATCACAAAATCCATATTGATCGATCCAATAACCAGCAGCTTTTGCATTCAAATCCTCGTTGATTACTCCAACATTCCAACCCGGACGACCACACTCGAGCCACCCGCCGTCTTGCAAATCCTTCACTGTTTTTTTGTACCAGTGAATTGAAACTCGGTCCGTTCTCAGGTAGGTTGGAACACTGCAGGTTCAATGTACCTGAACCTCATCACATTATCGATTATTCCAGGGAGTTTTTCGGATGAGCAAACAACAACAACGACGTGAATTTCTCAAAATAAGTGCTGCCGCCAGTGCCGGATTTTGGGCGGCTGGAGGAACCCCTTTAAAAGCAAGCACGTCTGCTAATGAAGTCATCCGCTGGGCCTGTGTCGGCGTCGGTGGCAAAGGGACCAGTGACTCCAATGATGCTGCACGTCATGGGGATATCGTTGGAATCTGTGATATTGATGAGGGTAACCTTGGAAAAGCATCAGGCAAATGGCCAAAAGCCCAAAAGTTCTTTGACTATCGCAAGATGATTGACAAACTCGGCGATAATGTCGATGCCATTACGGTAAGTACACCCGACCATAATCATGGTCCGGCTGCCGTCCTTTCGCTGAAAGCGGGAAAACATACGTTTACCCAAAAACCACTCACCCATACCATTGAGGAAGCACGACGCCTTTCCGACCTCGCCAAAGAAGCCGGCGTCCACACACAAATGGGTAATCAGGGTACTGCTTCCAGTAACCTGCGTCGTAGTGCCGCATTGTTACGCAGCGGGATTGTTGGAAAAGTTAAAGAAGTTCACGTATGGACCAACCGACCTGTTTGGCCTCAAGGGGGCGGCCGACCGACCGACACTCCGGAAGTACCGGCTCATATTCACTGGAACGAATTCCTTGGACCGGCAAAATTCCGTCCGTATAATCCTGCATACACTCCCTTTAAATGGCGCGGATGGTGGGACTTCGGTACCGGTGCTCTGGGCGATATGGCATGTCATACCTTAAACATGCCGTTCATGGGACTCGATCTCTTTGATCCCACCAGTGTGGTTGCGGAGACAAGTGGCCACAACGGGGAAACCTACCCGTCCCAATGCAAGATTACATTTGAATTCCCTGAATACAATGGCCGCCCGGCGGTTACTCTGTATTGGTATGACGGTGGATTTAAGCCGTCACGTGCACTGTTCCCGAAGCGAACGCAAATGATCGACGGTAATGGAAAGGAATTGGCAGGCGATAATCAGAAGTACGCTCGGTTGCTCAACACCGGTTCGTTAATCGTCGGTGATCAGGGTTCCATGCTGTCGCCAGGTGATTACGGCCATGATGCCCGGACAACGGGTATCTTTTCAAATGATGAGTATACGTTGCAGAGCAATATTAAACAGGAAGTCGAATATCCCGAGTCACCGGGACATTTTACGGAACTGGCCAACGCAATTAAGGGCGGTCCCGCTCCCGTTTCCAGCTTCCAGAAATATTCCGGACGCCTTACGGAAACGATCCTGCTTGGAAATCTTGCCGTCTTTGCCGATGGCAAGAAAATTGAATGGGACGCAAAGAAGCTGGTACCTACCAATGCTCCGGAAGTCGCCCATATTGTCCGCAAAGAATATCACAACGGTTACGGCATTTAGTCGACCGGGAATCCCAATTGCTAAGAACCTAATAGGGTGGTGGAACGTCACACGTCTTCCGCCACCCTTTTTTTAGAGCCTCTACAAACCATCACGTCGGACAGGATCTACGCCCATGCCCAAAATACTGATGCCCCTTGGCGATGCAACGGAAGCCCTTGACACGTTTTATCCTTTTTTCCGATTGCAGGAGGCAGGCTACGAAGTTGTTGTGGCTGGCCCGGAAGCGAGACTCTACCATACGGTCCTTCATGAAATTCCACCAGATTCATCCATCCCCTGGGATATCACTCAAGAACGACCTGGTTATTTCATTCGATCCGATATCGCCTTTAAGGATGTTCGTGCCGAGGACTATGCTGGCTTGTTTATTTCGGGTGGGCGGGCACCCGAGTACATTCGGTATGATCCGGACTTGAATCATCTGGTCCAGCAAATCGATGCTGCCCAAAAGCCGATTGCCAGTGTTTGCCACGGAATTGAAATCCTCACTTCCGCCGGAATTATTCAGGGAAAGCAGGTAACCACCGTTGCCAAATGCGCCATGGACGCCCAGCAGGGAGGGGGGGTCTATATCGATCAGGAAACCGTTGTCTCCGGAAACCTGATCACAGCTCGCACCTGGCACGACAACGCACCGCTGATGCGGCAATTCCTGGAAATGCTCGACAAGTCCATTAACGAATCCAATCCCGGCCAGTCGTAATTTAACCGCTTGCACCATTCAACCTTAAGGTACAACAAATATGAGATTTGTAATGATTGGCGGTTTTCTTGGGGCGGGCAAGACAACCACCATAGGCAAACTGGCACAGCTCTACATCGAATCCGGAAAACAGGTCGGAATTGTCACCAACGACCAGGCAACCGATCTGGTAGATACGCATACCCTCCGAAATCAGGGATTTCGGGTGGGTGAGGTCGCCGGCGCCTGTTTCTGCTGCAATTTTAATGAATTAACAGCGACCGTTGAACAACTGCAGGAAGATCAACAACCGGATGTGATCCTTGCTGAACCGGTAGGTAGCTGCACCGACCTGGTTGCGACCGTAATCCAACCACTACGACAATTTCATCCCAACCAGTTTACCGTGGCTCCCTACGGGGTTATTTTAAAGCCGAGTCATGGGCGTCGTATTTTAAGTGGGGAACCGAATGCCGGGTTTTCACCGGAAGCGGCTTATATTTTTAACAAACAATTGGAAGAAGCGGACTTTCTAATCATCAATCGCATTGACGAACTGTCCGATGAACGGATTGATGAGCTGGTGAAACTATTAGCTACCCGCCTTCCTCAAACTCCCGTACTGAAAATTTCGGCTAAATCCGGAATCGGTATGCAGCAACTGCTTGACACCGTCAATCAATCCGCCGAAGGCAATGGGGATCCCTTCGGAACGCGAATTCTGGAACTCGACTATGATCGCTATGCTCAGGGCGAAGCCGACCTGGGCTGGCTCAATGCTAATCTTAAAATCACTGCACCAGAACCATTCGTACTGGATGACCTGCTGCTGAAGATGATGGAACGTCTCAAGCAGGCCTTCGAAGACAAACAGGTTGAAACAGCTCACTTAAAAATTATCGGTTCCGGCCCGGGATTCTATGCGGTCGCAAATTTGGTTGACCGTGAGGCACCGGTCGAGCTGTCGCTGGCGAGTCAGGCTGAACTGGAATCTTGCGATTTAATTATCAATGCGCGCGTGGCCATTGATCCTGACTCGTTGAAATACTTAGTACGTACAACGGTCGACGCCGTTTGTCATCAACAGCAGCTAAGGTCCACTTTTGGTGATATCCAGAGTTTTCAACCAGGCCGACCGGTACCCACTCATCGCATTGCCGAAGTACCGTGATCCCATGGAACGTTCGGACGATTGGATACCCGTTGACTTTTGGCCGAAATCTGCCGATAACAACAAAATCAATCAACAGAATATTTTGACAGCTTCCGGATGGGTGGCCGAGTGGTCGAAGGCGGTAGTCTTGAAAACTACTGTACCCTTGCGGGTACCCCGGGTTCGAATCCCGGCCCATCCGCTTCTCTGGGACCGAAATGCCCATGACGATGTGCATTGCTATGAAACCAAATGTCGGTTCTCGGATCGCTGTTCTGACTTGTGTCCTGTTCCTGTCGCACTGGTGCCGCGTCTGGGGGCAACAGGACAACTCCAGGATCGACTTCGCACGCGATGTGCGGCCTATCTTGTCAGATAAGTGTTTCAAGTGTCACGGCCCTGATGCGGCGTCCAGAAAGGCTGATTTGCGGCTCGATCAGCGGAAGGCGGCACAGTCGGTATTGACTTTTGAAGCTGGCACCCCGAGTGAATTGGTGCGGCGAATCTCAAGTAGGGACCCAGCGGAACAGATGCCTCCACCGGGTTCGAAGTTAAGCCTGAGTGCTGAGGAAATCCTGACGTTGCGCCGCTGGGTTTCCCAAGGCGCAGTCTACCAAGGCCATTGGGCATTTCAGTCTCCGGTGTCTGCTCCGTTTCCCGCCGTTTCCAAACAGACATGGCCGCGCAACGAGATTGATTATTTTGTGCTGGCTCGCATGGAATCTGCGGGAATGACGCCTTCGCCGGAAGCGCTTCGTGAGCAACTCATTCGACGGTTGAGTTTTGATCTTACTGGTTTACCGCCAACCAATAAGGAAGTCACAGCATTTTTGAATGATCGCTCGCTGGCGGCTTACGAACAAGCCGTCGACCGCCTCCTCAATCGACAGGCGTTTGGTGAGCGGATGGCCGTTGATTGGCTGGATGCGGCTCGTTACTCGGATACGTATGGATACCAGGTTGATCGCGACCGGTACGTATGGCCATGGCGTGATTGGGTGATCAAAGCTTTCAATGACAATTTGCCGTACGATCAGTTTATCACCTGGCAATTAGCCGGTGACCTGCTGCCACGTGCGACCGATTTGCAGATTCAGGCAACTACGTTTAATCGCCTTCATCCACAAAAGGTTGAGGGAGGAAGTGTGCCGGAGGAGTTTCGTACTGAATATGTCGCGGATCGAAATCACACGTTTGCTACGGTGTTTCTAGGCCTGACACTCGAATGTTGCCGCTGCCATGACCACAAGTACGACCCGATCACACAGCGCGAGTACTATCAGCTATTTGCATACTTCAACAACATCGATGAGTCAGGCTTGTATTCGTACTTCACGAATTCCGTGCCTACGCCCACGATGCTGCTGGCGGATCAGAAAACCAAGGATAAGATCGCTGCGAATCGTCAGCAGATTCAGCAGGCGGTTGAACATCTGCAGCGTCTAGCCACAGATCGTATGCCGGATTTTGACAGTTGGCTCACCGAGCGGCCCGACGCGCCGGATGTGTTGCCGGGGCAAGTGGCCCACCTGGATTTTGAGGCGAAGCCAGGCGGTGCTAACGTTTCAGTTCCTGGGAAGGTGGGGCGGTCGATAGAGTTGTCTGGTGATGATGGCGTTGGGGTTGGTGCTGGCAATTTCAAGCGTACTGAACCTTTTTCAGTAGCGTTTTGGGTGCAAGCCCCAGAGGAAAAAGAGCGGGCAGTTATCTTCCATCGGTCTCGTGCCTGGACCGATGCAGGAAGTCGCGGTTATCAGCTCTTGCTTGAGAACGGCCAGCTATCGGCTTCGCTAATTCATTTTTGGCCGGGAAATGCGATTCGAATTCGTTCGCGTGTTTCGCTTCCTGTTAAACGGTGGGTACACGTTGGATTTACGTATGACGGTAGCAGTCGCGCAGCGGGTTTGCGGTTGTTTATCGATGGTCAACCTACAGAGACCTATGTCGGCCAGGACCCAGTGGCCAAGACGATTACGGGGGGCGGGGGAGACAACAGTACGATTGGCCAGCGTTTTCGTGATCGTGGATTTAGCGGAGGCAGGGTCGACGAATTTCGAGTGTTCAGCCGTCGTCTCGCAGCTATCGAGATCGGTCACCTTTTCGATGGCAACTCTCTGCGCGATCTGTTGCGGACGCCTGCTGATAAACTGAAGCGAGGCGAGCGTGAATTACTTCAGGAATACTACCTGGCAACGTTTGATGAAGTCTATCTGAAGCAGTTGCAGACGGTGAAAGAACTACGGCAGGCAGGAAGCTCCCTGGTTGACCCCGTTCAGGAAGTGATGGTGATGCGCGAGCGTCGTCAACGTCGTCCGACTTTTGTATTGAAACGAGGTGCCTATGACGCGCCTATGGATGACGTGCGACCTGGAACACCGGCGATTTTTCCTGCCCCGCCTGACGACGCTCCGCGAAATCGACTGGGATTGACGCAATGGTTAACACAGCCGAGCCATCCTTTAACGGCACGGGTTGCGGTGAACCGTTTCTGGCAGATGTTGTTTGGCCAGGGTTTGGTGCGTACTCCTGAGGATTTTGGCAGTCAAGGTAACCCACCAACGCACCCGCAGTTGCTTGACTGGTTGGCGGT
>JAYZPA010000040.1:0-8740 GCA_036150515.1 Planctomycetota bacterium | reverse complement strand
AACAATGCAGCGGCAACCTTCAGTGAAGCGGAGTTAATGGGGAATGCAACGGATGCAACGAATACGGTTCGCATGTATGTCAATGGAACACCGGTTCATTCATTCGAAGGTTACGAAATACACAACAACGACCGAATTGTTTTAGACTATGGGTCTGCAGCGGTCGTGGGGATGGAAACCGCACAGGGCACAATATTACTGGGGATGTTACCGACGAACGCACCGAATACAGTCGCTAATTTTCTGAACTATGTTTCCGACGGTGACTACAACAATTCGATTTTCCATCGTTCCATTCCAAGCTTTATCATTCAGAGTGGTGGATATATCACTCCCAGTCCGACGTTTAATTCGGTTGATGATTTCACCGATGTACCCACCGACCCGACTGTGGCTAATGAATTTAGTGTCCTCAACACTCGGGGTACCGTTGCCATGGCAAAATTAGGCCAACAGCCGGACAGCGCAACGAGTCAGTGGTTTGTGAATTTGGTTGATAATGCCCATCTAGACACTCAAAATGGTGGATTTACTGTTTTTGCTCAGGTGCTGGATATGTCGGTTGCAGATTCGATTGCTGCCGTCCCAAGACAGAATCACTTGGGAGCCTTTACCGACTTGCCCATCGCTGCTGGAAATCAATTGGTGACCGTATCCACGGCTTTTGGGGATGGTGTTGTCAGTGGCCGTGTTTATGTTGATGAGGATAGTAGTGGCACATACGAAAGTGGCGAGCAGACGCTGCAGGGTATAACGATTTTCAGTGATACGGATGGGGATGACGTGCCCGATGCTGATGAGTTCTCGGTTCAGACGGCTGCCGATGGGACGTATTTATTCCATTTGCCTAACGGTGCACATGAGTTAAAGCAGTTTCCGGCGTCTCCTTACAAGCTGACATCTCCTGACAATCCCGCTCATTATGCCATCAATCTGGACGTGGGACAGACGATTACGGACCAGGATTTTGGGAATCGGATTATCCTTGCTCCGAGTGCCATCGATTTAGTAGCCAGTTCAGATACGGGTACAGATGATGCGGATGATTTAACCAGCCAAAACAATTCATCGGTGACGAAGGCATTGTCGTTTGATGTGGCTGGGGTGGAAGACGGGGCATTGGTTCGATTGTTTGCCGACACGTTGGAAATTGGTTCTGCCGTGGCATCAGGAACTTCGGTTACGATTACAACGGCCGGAAATCTGACCATTAGCGATGGTCCGGTGGCGATCACAGCGACGCAGATAGTCGAAGGAATTGAGAGTCTGCCATCGACCGCACTGAGCCTGACGGTTGATTCCGAGGTTGGCGCCTTTGAGTCGGCCTTTCCGGCATCCGTTGCGTTAGCGACTAATTTTTCTTTTGATGTAAACAACGCCGAAGAGGGTGCGACGGGTTTTGCTTATTCTCTGGTCGATAGCCTTGCAGGTATGGACGTGGACGCGACTACAGGCGTGTTTACTTGGCGACCGATCGCGAATCAACTGGGAGCCAATGCTTTTACGGTGCGAGCGACGGATGTTGCAGGAAACACACGTGATCTTGTTGCGAACATAACGGTAACCGGAGAAGCACTTGTCCAATATTCGCTTGAGGCAACGGATCTGCAGGGTACTGCGGTGACGGAGCTAACCGTGGGTGATTCATTTATTTTACGTTTGTTGACGGCAGACGTAAGATCGACGCCACGGGGAGTTTTTTCGGCCTACTCGGATATAGTTTGGCAGGATGAATTGGTGACTTCGGTTGGACCGATCACCTATGGCTCGGAATTCCCGAATGTTCGTACAGGGGATATTACCAATTCGAATTTGATTGACGAAGCAGGGGCCACCGCAGGGTTTAGTGAAACAGGCGGAGGTCAGTATCTCGTTTTCAGCTTGCCCATGACAGCGAGTAATCAGGGAATCGTCACTCTGACTGCCGATCCGGCTGATGATAGTCCCCATACGGATACACTTCTATTCGGAGTAAATGAATCGATCAACACGGAACTCATTATTTATGATTCACTCTCGCTGCAGATTAATCTTGCATTTAGCCCAGGCGATGACCTGTATAATTTCGATGAAGATTCCACGAATATCAATTTACCGGTGTTGGTGAATGATGCCGAGGATCCATCGGGACTCACCATTTCGGCGGTCGGAGCAACCAGTCAGGGTGGTACGGCAACCATTGCGACCGATGGAAAGTCAATTGTGTATACACCCGTAGCCGACTTCTTTGGTGAAGAGGTGTTTACCTATACGGCTGGCGATGCCACCGGAGATGCCTCGGCGACGGTTACCGTTCAGGTTTTTCCGATTCAGGATCCACCAACGGCTAACGATGACACCATCACGGATGTTACCGAAGATTCCAGTAATGTTGCGTTAGATTTACTGGCCAATGACTCGACTGCCCCGGATGACAATGAGACCATTAGCATTGTTTCGGCCACGCAGGGAACGCAACAGGGTGTGGTTGCTGTGTCGGACAATGGAGATTTCGTGCTTTATACTCCGGCGGCGAATTTCGACGGCAGCGAGACATTTACGTATACGATTGAGGATAACAACGGTGGACAGGCCACGGCCACGGTGACGGTCAACGTACAGTCCGCTTCAGATGTGCCGACGGCAGTTGATGATGCATATACCCTGGACGAAGATGTTATCGATTTCTCCATGTCGGTACTCGACAACGATTCCAGTAACTCCGTGGGTGGAGGTGATTTGACGGTGGTTGGGGTCGGGACACCGGATTCCGGTGGAGTGGCGACTATTTCAACGGATGGATTAAATGTTTTGTATTCACCAGCCCCCAATTTTCAGGGCACAGAAACATTCACCTATACCGTGAATGATGAAGGAGGCCTGTCATCTCAGGCAACCGTAACGGCGACCGTATCGGATACGGCGGACGCTCCTCAGGCGATCGATGATACTTTGAGTGCCATCATCGATTCTCCCGGGGATGAACTGGATGTTTTGGTTAATGATACCCATCTGCCTGATCCGATCGAAGTGTTGACCATCACTTCGGTAACGTCGACGGCCGAAGGAGGTACCGTTAGTATCATTAACAGCGGGAGCCTGCTTACGTATGCACCTCCGGCTGGATTTTCCGGAAGCGATACCTTTTCCTATACGATCACCGATGAAGATGGACTCACCGATGATGCCGTCGTAACGGTGTCCGTCATTGACTATGTGCCGGGCAGTCTCTCGGGAGTTGTCTTCATTGATACCGATGGTGACGGACTTCAAGGAGCAGAGGAATTAGTATTGGGTGGCATTCAAATTCATCTTACCGGTACGGATTCTGACGGTGATAGCGTCGATTTGCAATTGCTAACGACCGATCAGGGGCTATACGAATTTGCCGACCTTAAGCCGGGTTCTTACACGATTACCCAAACTCAGCCTCGTTTTCTGGTTGATGATGGATTTCAAGGCGCTTCACCGGATATCACGTTTAGTTCGAATTCCTATTCGATCGAACTTGCCGAAGGTCAGGAAATGGTTGACGGCAATTTCACAGAGAAAGGTCGGGAAGCCAGCACATTGACGCTGTTGGACTTTTTTAACCGATCCGTGACCCCAACCCTTATCGGCTCTTTTGGTAATACCGTTTCCGAACAATGGGTTGCTGCTCATCCAGCATGGGTTGACTATCAGGATACCTCCGTATCGTGGGATGGCGGTAGCCATACGATGGTAGTCGATGTTGTCCATGACGACGCGACAACGGATTATAGCGTTATTAGTTGGGAAGCAGGTGATCCCATTCGTCAGCTCACCGCAGAGACGGATACACCGGTGCTGGTTGTGACCGAGTTGCCAAACGAACTTGGTATTGAACCTCAAGGCGATGATACCAGTGGTGGAGATGATACCAGTGGTGGAGATGATACCAGTGTGCCCGAGTCGGAAAAAGTACCCGATTTTAGTCTGACGGATGTCAATACAACTTCGGCGCTGTTTGATACCAATGTATCGCCGCGAGATTATGAAGGTAATGTATCGGCATTTTATTTTGGTTTGGCGACGTGCAATTATTGTGCGGATCAATTTGGCCATCTAAATTCGATGCAAACGGATTTTGATACGAATGATGCAGGTTTAGGTATTGAGATTATTGGTATCAATCTGGTTGATCGGGAATCCGGAAATGACTCGATTACCAGTGGAAACGATCTACCCTGGCTACAGGATTTTGACGCGGATCAAAGCGGTGGTTCTGATGTGTGGGAAGCCTGGGACGCTCAGTTGCGGGACGTGATTATTGTGGATGCTCAGAATCGTCCGGTGGATAAGATCAATCTGACACAAAATGATTTGGGTGTTACGGCAAATTATAATATCCTGCGGGATATGATCACGGACGCTGCGGCAGTTGACGGGGATCCGGAAGCGGAATCTATGTCGGAGTCGCTTGAACAGGTGATTGAACAAATTACTCAGCCGGATCCGCTCTCTGCACATGATTTGGCCTTGGCCCACTGGTTCTAATTGCATGAAGCTGTCTGCGGTTTGGCAGCGCTCGCAGGGACGTGGAAGAAACGCAGCACATCGCACAGTCGTTAGCGGATAGGTGCCACGTGCTGTTGCAGCCGTGACCGCTAGAACGTTGCTCAATAGCGAACGGTGATGCCCATATTGAGAGATTGCGCCCAGTAGTGGTCAATTGTAAAGGGCATGGCGGGTTGTCCTGTGGTATTCGTCATGTCGACGTTCAGGTCGATTTGGTTTCCTGGCTGTACGGCATGAGCCCAATAAATAAGTGAATAGCCGACAGAGAAATCCAATGTGGCATTAATGTGATGCGTGTATCGAGCACTAAACTCCGGGATCATGGTAAATCGATTACGTTCAACGGTTCCCTGATTGGATTGCGTTACCAGAAGACCATCGGATGTGCTGGTGCCACCGGATGGATCTGTGATTGTGGTCGCCCCACTTGCCGTAATTCGATGATTTACGCCGCCGATTCCGACTTTGGCAAGTAATGACAGGGTGTACGTTCCGCCATCGATTTCACTGGCCAGGCCGATTAACCCTCCATGAAACTCGTTGCGTGTGCGGAAAGTATCACGAACTTCCAGTTGAGTTCCGATGGGGATACCGTTACGGCCATCAAGATTAGATGACAAACTATGGATGGAAATGCTCTCATTAAACCGACTGAATTGGTATCCGGCGAGAAAATTCACTCGTGCTGTACCCGATTCTCGCCACGGCCGTAGTACGTATACGTCTGTTCCCAGCATTTCCGTTGCCGAGTCGAGGGTGAGTGTTCCGGATTCACTTCCGGGATAATTTACAGGTAAAGATTGTTGCTCAGATGCATCCACGTTGAAAAAGGGACGTGTAACAATATCATTGTTGAATGTCAAACGTGACCCTGCATCGGACAGCCCGTAAAAACGAGCACCAATGGCAGTTTCCGTCCCCGCAATCCAACGCCCGAAATCAATGCGGACTCCGGGTTGGGCAGCCGTGTGAAGTTCGTTAGAAGCAAGTAACGATGAGGTGTTAGGAAGGCCAAGAACCCCTGCATCTTCGAGAGCCGTTCCCGCTGTGCTGGTGGTTACCAATGCGGGTATTCGGGTTCCACGACGCCAGGCAATCAGATAATCCAGCCGCACCCATCGACCGATTTGATCATCGTTCCAATCGCGGAATCCGTTGAATAGCTTGAGTCGTCGTTCAAACAAATCCAGATTGATATCACGTAGCCGAGGCGGCCCGGCATACTCCGTGACGCCTGCCCCGGTCGACTCTGGACTGGGATCGACCTCGGTTGCCGACTCCAATGGACTGATGTCCAATGTCGTGTCTGCTTCACCTTCGGACGCTTGTACTATTCCAGAGGCTTCTTGAAGAATGATCTCCGGTTTCAAATTGACGGGGGATTGATCCGTTGATCCGGATTGAGGGAATAAACTGCGAGCTAGTCGTGGCTTAGGAGCCTCCTGTTGCACAATATCCTGAGAAAAAGCGCTAATGCTACAGGTAAATAATACAAAAAATAATAAGTGTTTCACGTTGCGATTCTTCTGTGAGGAAAACAGCGAGGATGTATTTAAGGTTGGAATATTAACGATTACCCCAATCATAGGGAATACGGATTGACTGGTTTTCCAGTGGTATACGAGTAGAATTGCTGAGTTTCAAAAAGAAACTATTTACTTTATTTCGCATTCCATGGTACTCTTTACAAAGCTGGTTATATTTGCGGATTCGACCGTAATAAAATGCAGAGACTAGGTAAGAAGTGCCGATCCTATAAAAAACACAATTTGATGGAGATAGGTAAGATGAATAAAAAACTACTGGGAATCTTGCTGGCAGTTGTCGTGATGGTAACTTCGGTTGATGTGGCATCGGGTGAAGCTCTCAAAGAGCCTCTATTTAAGAAACCGCTTTTATTCCGTAAGGCCAAGGCTTATCAACGGGAAATGTTGAAGCAGGAGCTTAAGACGGAGTTGTACGCCGAATTGGGCGACAAGCTTGACGAAGATGTTGCGGTTGCAGCGAATGAAATCCGTGAAGCCACCGAAGCTCAGGTAGCTCAGGAAAGTGCCAAGCTTCAGAAACAGTCTGCAGATCATGCGAAGCAGTTAGCCAATGCGAATAAAGCTTTTCAAACTGAATTTTCAGCGGCTGCGAACAGCTTCAAAGAAGAACTCGTTGCATCCAATACAGCATTTGAAAAGAAGTTAACGGAGTCTAACAAGCAACGTGGTCGGCGATTGATGGTTGCGTTTAGGAAGGCTAATGAGGAACTGGCTGCTACCAACAAAGCTCAGGCTGAAGCAAATGCCAAGCTGATTGCTGAATTATCAACAGCCTCAGAGAAGTCGTTAACAGCACTGGTCAGTGAATTAAAAGAAAAATTGGTTGCAGCGAATCAGGCTACGGTGAAGTCTCAGATTGATGAAGCGACGAAAACTTTAGTTGCACATATCGATGAAAATCTGGCGACCGCCGTAGCTACTCTGGCTGCCCAGTCCACATCGAATGAACCGACGCCTGCCCCCACTCCGGATCCTGTTCCGGAAGAGCAAAGTGCTGCTCAGGCAGAGCCAACGGTACCTAAGGATGATGATTCGTCGGATGACGCTGAATAAAATCCGAAGTGAAGCTCTCACCGACCCCTTGTTTCCGACACAAAGGAAGCGAGGGGTTTTTTTATGACGTTTCCGAAGGTGCCGGTGCTCCGGGCCACAGTTGGGGGTCCGCCTGACCGGCAACAACGATGCCTTTCAGATTCCAATCCATATAGGCATGAACATCGGCGGCACAGTATCGCAGTGTCAGTCCACAGCGTCGGCGATCGGACGGATTGGGTTCACTACCGTGCAGCAGAAGATCACTGTGCATGGACATTTGCCCTGCCTGAAGTACATTATTGACCGGCACGCCGTAGTCTAGCGCTGAATCCACGGTTTGATCCAAAACGTTATTGTCCTGTTGTTGACTTTCACGCCAGGGCAAATGGCCATGTAAATGAGATTGAGGAATGAATTTCATACAGGCATTTTCTGTGTCGACATGATCGATAGCGAGCCATACGGTTACTGTTTTTGAGGGAGTCAGGGGCCAGTAACTTGCATCCTGGTGCCAATTTACTGCGACGGGGTCATGAGGCATTTTACAAAAAAAGTGACTACCCCAGCCGATGACATTTTCCCCCAGCAGATCCTGCACATAGCTGACGATTACAGGGTGTCGGAGGAGATCGTAGACGGGACGATATTTTAGATGGGCCGTACTGATGGAATAGCTGGATTCGCCCGAACGGAGTACTTTTTCCAGCAAGGGATTAAAAAAGGACCGGGTATCCCGTAGCTCCCGTTCAGAGAGGGCTTGCAGCTGGGAGAGATAACCCTGGCGATTATAAAAGCGGATTTGATCGACGGTCAATGCGGTTGGATTTGTATTGTCGGCCGGGTAGAACTGGAGTTCGCGTTGGATGGCAGCGAGTTGTTGTTGTTCCGGCAGGATAGCGAATTTTTTTGCAGGTAAAACCATTCTATTGCAAAACCAGTAAGGTTGGGGGATTTGGTTGTCTGTAGGGGGTGTTTGATTGTGTTTGAACTAATATTTTAGTGTGGGATACATTGAGAAAGATAGTACTGATTGTGATAATAGTAACAGCGGTTATCAGCGGGTGGTCGTGAACAACAGGGTTGGAAGTTTAGACGGGAAAGTAAATAAAGATGGACGTTGATTGGAAACGATGGGGTTGGTTTATTCTGCTGTTGATGGCATCGCAGGTGGTACGAGCCGAGTTGGAAGTTTATCCGATGACCGTCGATTTGCGATATGCAACCGCTTCCCAGCGATTTGTGGTCTTACATCGCGACGGAAAAACGGTTCGTGAAGTCACTTCCGAGTCCGCCTACAAAGTCGAAAAATCATCCATTGTTGAAGTATCTGAGGATGGTGTGGTAACGCCCCTTGGCGATGGCACGACAGCGATACGTATTCGATTTGGTGGGGAAGTAACGACGATTCCTGTGACGACCGCTTTGACGTCCCAGACCGCCCCGGTGTCCTTTAACCTGCATGTACAGCCGATTCTGGCTGCCAGGGGCTGCAGCACCGGTGCTTGTCACGGGAAAGCGCGCGGACAGAACGGTTTTCAGTTATCGCTGTTGGGATTTGATGCTGAATTTGACTATGGCGCATTAACGCGTGAAGCGCGTGGCCGGCGTATTTTTCCCGGATCGCCTAATGAAAGTCTGGT
>JAYZPA010000039.1:0-8773 GCA_036150515.1 Planctomycetota bacterium | reverse complement strand
CTTGACCTCTATCCGACGATCGCGAGTCTTTGCCGGCTCGACGTGCCCGAGCGTCTGCAGGGAAAGGATGTTTCCGCGATGCTGGATGAACCCACGGCCACGGTTCGTGAAACCGTGTTCTGTGTCAATGGTCGAGGCTTTCTATTGAGAAATAAAGACTGGGCGTATATCCAATACGCAGAGGATGCCTCTAAGGGGATCGAACTGTTTAATATGAATAAGGATCCGTTGCAGTATCAGAATTTAGCCGGGCGAGCAAAATATGCTGATTTGGTACAGCGATTTAAGGATGAACTCAAGCAGAAGCTGGCGGAAGTACGAGACAATGATCTTTAATAGTCGATTCCCATGCTGGCTTCATGTCTGCGTTTACATTTGCTGCCGATTGTAAGAACGGGGAGAAATAAAAAAGGGCGAGCCCGGAAAAGGGTCGCCCTTTTTTATTTTAGCCATTGATAACTGATTATTGTTTTGTCGCAATAAAGTCGCCGGCTCCCGCGACTGCATCGACGATAGCTTTGTCACTATATTCATCGCTTTTAGTAATTACGACGGTTTTGCTATCGAAATCGACCACTGCTTCGGATACACCCGGTACCCCAGCCAAGGCGGTATTGACCGCATTGACGCACGCAGTAGCTCAGGTCATGCCTTCAATGCCGAAAGCGACCTGATTCACATCAAGCGGCGCGGCCTGGGCTGTGTCATTTGTGGTTTCGACGGGGGTGCCTCCTCCGCCAGCAGGTTCTTCCTGGATGCAACCGGCACAGATAGCGATTGCGAGTAGTACCGTGGCACAGATATGTACACGTTTCATTGAGTGTTCTCCGAATTGAAATATGCGAAGTGAATTCGCTTTAGCAAACTAATCTGCATCTATGATAACCGTTGCGCGTGGGAAATGTCCAGACATATTGTTAATGGAACCGTGGTATGAATACCCGAATTACCCACATATTTCCGTAATGACGCGTCCATGCACGTCGGTGAGGCTTTCTTCACGACCCTGATGGAAGTAAGTAAGACGTTCGTGGTCCAATCCCATCAGGTGAAGAATAGTTGCATGGATATCATGAACATGAGCACGATCCACGACCGCTTCAAATCCTAATTCATCGGTTTCACCGTAACTGGTTCCACCACGAACGCCCGCCCCGGCCATCCACATCGAAAAACCATAGGGATTGTGGTTTCTCCCGGGCGCATTGGGGCCTTCACTAAACGGCATCCTGCCAAATTCACCTCCCCAGACGACGAGCGTGGATTCCAGCAAGCCTCGTTGTTCGAGATCCGTCAGGAGTGCGTCGATGGGTTGGTCAATTTCCATTGCATGTTGTCCGTGGTTCTTTTCGATACTGACGTGGGCATCCCAAGTGTCGGCGAGGTGACCCCCGCCCGAATAGAGTTGGATAAACCGAACACCCCGCTGTACGAGTCGCCTGGCCACCAGACAGTTTCTCCCGAATTCATCCGTAGGTGCCTGATCGATACCATACTGGTCAAGCGTTTTCTGTGATTCACCGGATAGGTCCACCGCTTCGGGCGCTTCGGACTGCATTCGGTAGGCAAGCTCATAGGATTGGATTCGGGCAGCCAGTTCATGCCCGCCGTCACGCGACGCGAGATGTTTGGCATTGAGCCGCGCTAAAAAATCAAGTTGTCTTCGTTGTGAGCGATCGTTGAGGTGAGGTGGGCCGTGCAGGTCCAGAATGGGATTGCCGGTCGGACGGAACAGAGTCCCCTGGTATGTCGACGGCATAAATCCGCTGGAATAATTCGGCTGACCGGAAATAGGCCCCCCCCTTTTATCGAGCATTACAACATAGCCGGGTAAATTAGCGTTGTCCGTTCCCAACCCATAGACAGACCAGCTTCCCAGTGAAGGTCGTCCTATAAACGTGCTACCTGTATTCATCGCCACCAGAGCCGAACCATGCGCATGACTGTCAGCGTGGCATGACTTGATTACGGCCAGTTTATCGGCGTGTTTACGGACATTTGGAAAATAATCTGAAACCATGAGGCCGCTTTCACCGCCGGGTCGGAACGGTCTGAAATTGGGTGTAAGAAAGCCCACCTTACGGCCGCCCGAATTGATATACTTTTTGTCAGCAGGCAGCGGTTTTCCGGCGTATTTCTCCAAGGCAGGTTTGTAATCGAACGTGTCGACCTGACTGGGAGCCCCATTCATCATCAGGAAAATCACGCTCCTGACCTTTGTGGGCCGGTGTGCCCGACGGGGACTGAGTGGGTTGGCAGGGTCGGTAGCCTTGGTGTAGTTTTCAAAAAATCCGTCTTCATCCAACAGAGTGCTTAACGCAAGGCCTGCAAATCCGGCGCCCATCTCCCACACGAATTCACGTCGACTATTGCCACAGGGAAAAATAGGTTTCATGTTGGAACTTTCTCTGTTTCAGTCAATAAATATAAATTCATTGGTATTCAGTAAAACATGGCACAGGGAGGCCAGTGCGAGTTGATCAACCGACAGCGTTTCATGTGGAGTTGGAGCTTCCTTGAAATGGGAGCGTTGCTGCTGCACATGCTCGACGGCTTGAGCCAGTTCGACGGCGTCCGGTGCTCGAGCCAGAACCAGATTCCATAGCAAATGGATTTGTCTTGGGAGTTCGTTTGACTCTAGTCTGGTAATTCGCAGGGCTAACGCCTCGCTTTGTGTGTGGACAAAATGATTGTTCAGCAGCGCGAGTGCCTGCGTCGCCACGATGGTCACATCCCGTTGACCGCAGGGGAGCGTGGGGGTTGCGAAATCAAACGTGGTCATCAGAGGTAGAAGACGGGAACGTTTGGTGATCATGTAGATACTTCGTCGTGATCGTTGTTGCAGAGTCGAAGTCGGCCATGCGGTTTCCTTGCGGGAGAGCCCTTCAAGTGCTTCTGAACTCATTTTGGGATAAAAACCGGGACCCCCTCGCTGCAACTGAAGTTGACCGCTGATGGCCAGCATGGAATCCCGCAGCGCTTCAGCATCGAGTCGTCGGCGATTGGCACGCCACCAGAGCTGATTCGTAAAATCCTTCTCAGCATACCGGGCATATTCCGGGTGCACGGAAGCCTGGCGATAGGTTGTCGACATCATCAAAAGCTTATGAATGCGTTTCATTTTCCAGTCGCCGGCTATCAGTTCTGCCGCAAGCCAGTCTAAAAGTTGTGGATGTGTTGGCATTACACCTTTAAAACCAAAGTTATTGGGGGTTCGAACCAATGCCTCTCCAAAGTGATGTTGCCATAAACGATTTACCAATACTCGCGCGGTCAAAGGGTTTTTAGGATCCATGATCCATTGAGCAAACTGGAGACGTCGGTGCGTTGTTTTGCTTGTGGCCGGGGGCGCGCTGAAGGGCTTGTCAAGCGAGGGAATTGCCGAGAGCACGCCGGGGGGCACCGCCACCGACGGTCGGGATCGCTCACCCTTTAACAGCAGATGAATTGGTTCAGCGTTATTGGAACGGTCTGTCCATCCAAAAGCTTCATGCCCGATTTGTTCCGCAGAAGGCCCGCCCAGATTTGCCTGCCCTATATAACCAGGCCAAAAGAGGCCCGCTACTCGATAGTAATCCGTTTGTGGAATGGGGTCGAATTTGTGGTTATGACACCGGGCACATTTAACGGTCAGCCCAAGAAACGCTGAAGTGGTGGCGTGAACCATGTCCTCGAGTCGGGTGTAGAGATAATCCTGCGGGTCATTAGGTTCGTCATTCCATGTGCCGGCACGGATCATTCCTGTTGCAATCACCGACTGTTCATCGCGGTAGGTAACTTCGTCTCCTGCGATTTGATCCGTGACAAACTGGTCATAGCCCATATCGCTGTTCAGGGCATTGATGACCCAATCCCGATATTTCCAGATATTGGGCTTGAGTTGGTCGCGTTCATACCCGCAGGTATCGGCAAAACGCACGAGATCAAGCCAATAGCGAGCCCAGCGTTCCCCAAAATGGGGTGAGTTTAAGAGCCGATCGAGAACCTTCTCATAAGCGTCCGGGGATCGGTCGGCCAGGAATCCAGCCATTTCCTCTGGCGTCGGAGGTAGTCCGGTCAGATCGTACGTCGCGCGTCGCAATAACATCGATTTAGAAGCTAATGGAGCCGGCTGCATGTGTTCGGATTCAAGTCTGGCCAGAATGAACGCGTCAATCGAATTTTCCACACGTTCGGGATTGGCTACATCCGGAGGCACAGGGCGCTGGATTGACTGGAAAGACCACCAGTTTCGTCCACCCCTTGTAGCCGTCGTCACTTCGTAGATGTCAAGCACTCGATTTTCAGGCCACGGGGCCCCCGCGGCGATCCACTCTTCAAGAAGCTGAATGTCTTGCCGCGGTAGCTCTTGCGATTTCCCTTTCACCGCGGGAGGCATTTCGCCGGAACGAATCCGAAGAAGCATAAGATTCTCGTCAGGTGGATCCGTAATCGATGATCCAATTTCACCCCCGGCAACCGCACCTTCGCGTGTGGTCAGGTTCAGTCCACTTGCCGTTTCTGTCCCGTTATGGCACTCAATGCAATGTTGGACGAATAGGGGTGCAATGTCCTTTTCAAAGTCAGCGGCGTCCGTCCGCGCATGGCTCACCCAGATTGTGAATGTAAGCAACAGTATATAGGATTTCAGGGCCATGATTTGTTTACGCGATTTTACGATAGGTACCTGCCTTCACCGTTTTCTGCTCATTTGTGACTATTTAGACCTGAGTCCCACCGCCTTGCCATCCAGTTTCCATTCCGGTTTGACGACCACCCCCAGGTGAGTCAGTGCCGTGGTGGCGATGTCGACCACATATATTTTGTCTTCCAGTGTTCCACGGACGGCTGCTGCCCCACTGACGATGAAGGGGATCGTGAGGATTTCCGGTACATTCTGGCCACGGGAATGCCCGGTTCCTTTCCCACCATGATCTGCCGCAAGCAGGATGAGCCAGTTTTCCTTGGTATGGTTGGGGCGAGTTTTAATTGCCGAGAGAAGTTGCCCAATGTAATTGTCGGTTTGATGAATCGCATCCAAATAGCTTGGAACGCTGGGATGAAACCCCTTGCTATGCCCGGCTCCGTCGCAATTTCCAAAATAGACAAAGACTGCCTGATAGTCCTGGTCGGCAATCAATTTTGACGCATCTGTTGCAATGAGTGCGTCTTTTTCAGCCAGAGAGGATGCCGTACTTTTTTGATAACCGTCGCGGAAATCAGCGTTCACGACAAGATGCTCATCAATCGGCGCCCAATCCAGAAACGAAGCCGTTTTAATTGTGGGGATTTGGGATTTGATACGTGTGAAAAAATGGGGATAGGTGTCAAATTTCTTTCCCTTGAAAGAATTGTCGTGGACGCCATGTTTGTCCGCCCACACACCCGTAAGGAAACTGGACCATCCAGGCCCGCTGATGGTATCATTTTTGCGGTACCTCTCCCCCAACACCTGGCATTGATAGGAGACCGCACCATTTTTAATGAGCGAATCGATATTTGGAGTGTCGGCTTTTTGCATTGCATCCGGTCGTAGTCCGTCAACGCCAATGACGAGAACGTGAGATCGCACGGGTCCCTGCGCCTGAGTGATCGATGCGGCGACGAGTGTTGCCAGCAAGATAGCGACCTTTTGAAAACACATAGAAAGAGCTCCGCTGTCCAGTCGTGATTAATAATAGATTACAGAATGTATTCTATCGGAATTGACGCACAATGACAGCTTCACGGGACAGATTACCTGTCCGTGGGACCGATCCATAAGTCCAGGATCTCTTCCAGATCGGAGAGCGTGATCTTATCCGAATATTCCGGGCGGTTGCTCTCAACGGGGTGAGTCATGGAATATAATTCGCCGAGCCCGAGAGAATAGAAATGGTAATCTGGAAGGCTTGTTATCGTTGCTTGAGAATGGTCAACCGACGGGAAAACCATATTCGTGCCCGTTGACGAATTACCCGGAAAATAAGCTTCCCCTTCGCCGGCTTCTTCCCCCTCCCCGGTGGGAACTGTAATGAACAGGGTTTTGCTATCGAATTCGATCAGTTCAGGCATGACTGCGTCATTGCTACCGAACAGGAGAACATCGTGAAGCGGAGTAATATCTGCGCGGCCACTCCCAAAGAGAGCGGTACCTGCATCGATTGCTCTGAATTGCAGGGTTGAAACCAGCAGCCGACTTCCACCGGTTTCATCGAAACCGGCAAACGCCCCCCATTCGTCGACGATTCCGGAGATGGCCGTATCGCCCGAAGAACCGTTTACATAAGGGGGCGAGAATGATGGTCCGGAAACAATTTGCATAAGACTTGCATCGTAATACATGTCGATGTAAGCCGCATAAACGCCGTGCGGATTGGCGCTTAAATCCTGCGCATAGTAAGATACGTTAAATAGGGAACCGGATTCTATCGTGCTGATTAACGATCCGGCAGTGTCACTAAATTCAATCCCAAATGAGACTTGATGATTGTTGAAATTCAGAAAGTTTATAATTTGCAGGGCGTCGCTGGGAGTAATCCAGCCATCGCGATTCACATCGTAGAAGGGTGGAATGAGTTCACTGCGTGGTGTGGGTAGTTCATAACTGCCATTGCGATTGAGTTCCTGAATGATTAATAACACGTCAATCGGCGATGTGGCATGATCACCATTTACATCCAGGGGATTATCGTAATTGTGCCACGGGAAGGCCGGTGTCACGACAATTTCAAAAGACTCTTCCGTCGTGCCGTTATCCGCCGGGGTTTCAAGATCCTCATCAAGGCCGCCGTCGGTCACAACGACGGTGACGGTAGCGAACCCGCTCTTATTCGTGCCCGGAGCAAAGGTCAGGGTGCCGGTTGAGTCGGGGGATGTGTAATCAATCGACGGGTTGGGAATCAGTAGCGGGTGATTGCTGGACGCGGTGACCCTGATGGGTTGTGTTTCCCCGTCGCCGGCCGTGATGCCGGTTAAATCCAATGTTGTTGAGCCGGAATTTTCGTCGACGGTCAGATCGCTGATGGGATTAATTGTTGGTGAATCGTTGGTGGCGGTAACGACTACCTCAAAGCTCTGCTCGCTGCTCGCGTTGTCGGACTCGGTAGACAGATTTCCATCCATTCCACCGTCAGTAACGGTGACGGTAATGGTGGTTGTGCCACTTTTAGTTGCAGTGGGCGTAAAAGACAGCGATCCGCTTGTGTTGGCAGAAGTGTAACTCACCGCTGGATCAGAGATCAACGCATGGTTGTTGCTGGTGGCCGTTACCAGCAACGGCTGATCCTCATTTCCGCCCGCGGTGATCCCGCCTAAAGCAACGGTCTGAAGGTCACTGTCCTCGGAAAGATTGAGGTCGTTTAGCGGGTTCAGGGTAGGTGCGTCATTCAGTTCGGCGACCGTCACATTAAATGTTTGTGTTGTACTGAGATTATCTTCTGCCGTTGCCAAATTCCCGTCAAATCCCGCATCCGTTACGGTTACCGTGATGGTGGTCGAGCCACTTTCTTCAGCCACGGGGGTGAAGGCGAGTAAACCCGTCGTGTTGGCTGACGTGTACGTCACTATGGGATCCGCTATCAACGCTGGGTTACTGCTCGTGGCGGAAATCTGAAGTGTCTGAGTTTCATCTCCCCCGGCAGAAATGCCGGTCAGGCTAACCTGATGCGTTGGGTCATCTTCGTTAAGGGAGATGTCATCCAGGCTGTTGATCGTTGGTGAATCATTGAGCGGGGTCACTTCGACGTCAAAACTGGTGGTAACGCTTGCGTTGTCTTGCGGCGTTGCCAGATTGCCATCCAATCCTCCGTCCGTGACGATGACGGTAATGGATGTGGCACCGTGTTGATTTGCTGTTGGTGTGAACTGGAGTGTACCTGTGGTTTGTGCGGACGTGTATAGAATCAAGGGTGTTGGGATAAGGGAGTCGTTGCCGCTGACGGCGGTCACTTGCAGTGGCTGGGACTCCCCTGCCCCGGCGGTGATTCCAGTCAAACTGAGGGTTTGAACCGGGCTGTCTTCCGGCAACGTCGTGTTACCAATAGGGTCAATTGTCGGCGAACCATTGGACTCCTGGACCGTAACGGTGAAAACAATGTTCGTGGTCTGGTTGTCTTCGGTGGTCGCCAAATTCCCATCGAATCCGGCATCGGTTACCGAAATGGTGATTATGGATTGTCCTGCCGTATTGCTGACCGGTTGGAACTGTATAGAACCGGCGGAATTGGGTGAGGTATAGTTTACGACCGGGTTAGGAATTAGGGAGGGATTACTGCTTGTGGATGAAATTGCCAGAACTTGCGATTCTCCCCCACCGGCAGAAATACCTTCCAGTTGTATATCAGTTTGTGACGCATTTTCAGGGATCTGGATGTCGGGCAGCGAGTCCAGCGTCGGGACGTCGTTCACTGCGGCGACGACGACCTCAAAGATTTGGGTGGTGCTTTGGTTGTCTTCGGTGGTCGCCAGGTTTCCATCGAATCCGGCGTCGGTGACGGTGACCGTAATGGTGGTCGTGCCGCTCTGGTCGCTCAGGGGTACAAGGCTCAGTGAACCGGTGGCATTGGCCGAGGTGTAGTCCACAATGGGATCAGCAACGAGCGTGGGATTGTTACTGCTGGCGGTAATCTGCAGGATTTGAGTTTCGCCTCCACCGGCGGTGATTCCGGTGAGATCCACCGTCTGGACACCGTCATCTTCGAGCAGCGCGAGATCATCAACCGAGTCCAGCGTCGGGACGTCGTTCACTGCGGCGACGACGACCTCAAAGATTTGGGTGGTGCTTTGGTTGTCTTCGGTGGTCGCCAGGTTTCCA
>JAYZPA010000038.1:0-14143 GCA_036150515.1 Planctomycetota bacterium | reverse complement strand
CGCATCCTGCCTGCCCTCCGCTGCCGTCTTTTCAGGCGTGATCGTTGCCGTGCTCTCGATCGGCGACGATGATTCGCTGTTGTGACAACCGGCGATCCACAGTAATTGGAAGAGGGAAATCAGGATGAAGGCTTTTCGACGCATCGACCGGGTAATCTGAGTGTCATTGTTAACCCACGGTGCGTCTAACGGATTCTGGATGAGTGCAATATCCGCTGCGAGTATATTTCCAGGTTCAAGTTGTTCGTAGTGGAGTGGTTGCATTAAAATTTTACGTAGGGTGCCCTGCCGTACATTTTTTTATGGTCGTATTTTCCAATGGTACGTGTTCATGAAAAATAGTCAATCAATAGTGCGAAGTCAGTGATCTGCGAGGGTAGACCTTTATTGCTCCGAAGTGGCATTCAGTGGTAAACTGGAGTCACGGAAAAGCCCGTTTAGCATCAGGAACATGGTCTTTTCAGGACTGACGATATCCCGCCCTAGAACCCTCCTTCCCCCAATATGCAAAAACACTGGATCAAGCTATTGTTTTTCGCGTTTTTCGTAACGCCCGATCTTTCTGTTTGGTCACAGGAAGATGATCAGGGTGGGGGGACGGCTGCCGGTATTGAATTCTTTGAGAAACACATCCGCCCCGTTCTGTCGAAAGAGTGTTACCAATGTCACGCGTCCGATGCGAAACAAATCAAGGGAGGTTTGCTGCTGGATACGCGAGCGGGTATGCGTAAGGGGGGGGATAGCGGCGCAGCGGTTGTCCCCGGCAATCTCGAGGAAAGTTTGATTATCGATGCACTGAGACACGATTCATTCAAGATGCCTCCGAAAGGTAAGTTGCCTGACCAGGTAATTACGTCGTTTGAAAACTGGATCGAGATGGGAGCGCCCGATCCTCGCGACGGCGGTGAGGTCGTTCGTTCAGAAATCGACTTTGAAAAGGAACGTCAGCACTGGGCTTATCAACCGGTTCGTCTGTCACCGCGTCCTGCGGTCAAAGCGAAGAAGTGGCCGAATAACGGAATCGATTATTACACGTTGGCCGCAATGGAATCCAGGGGGCTCAAGGCAAGCCGAATGGCAACAAAAATCGCGTTGCTTCGAAGGGCAACATTTGATCTTATTGGTTTGCCCCCAAAACCGGCAGATATTGACGATTTCATCGAGGATGAGTCCCCTGAGGCATTTTCCAAAGTGATTGAGCGGTTACTGCAATCCGCTCACTATGGTGAAAGATGGGGGCGTTATTGGCTTGATGTTGCACGGTACTCGGAAGACCAGGCACACACGTTTGCCACCAAACCGAATACGAATGGCTATCGCTATCGTGACTGGGTTATTTCGGCGTTTAATCGGGACATGCCGTATGATCAGTTTGTCAGGCTGCAGATTGCAGGGGACCTGTTTGGACCAACCGGTGCCGAACCTTATGAACACATCAAAGCGCTTGGGTATCTTGGTTTGGGTGCACAGTACTACAAGAATACCGATCGCGAGCAGGCCTTGGCAGATGAATTGGATGATCGCGTTGACACCCTGACCCGCGGATTCATGGGATTAACGGTTTCCTGTGCGCGTTGTCATGATCACAAGTTTGATGCCATTCCAACGCAGGATTATTATTCGATTGCCGGTATTTTCTCCAGTTCACGACTCAATAATACGCCGCTATGCGACCCCGAGGACATTAAAAAATACAATGACGGGCAGACGCTCATCAAGGAGACGGATCAGGCTGTCAAAAAATTCATGGCGGATCATAAGACAACCGCCGCTCAGGAAAAGGTTGGTGATATTTCCAGGTACATGCAGGCGGTATGGCGGTTCCGGCGATCCGGCGCCGGGGGTCCGGCAGCGAGCACGACGGAAGTTGCCATGTTCGCGGACGTCAATGAATTTCTCCTCAAGCGATGGATCAACTTTCTGGACGAAAAAAACAAAGGGAAAATTCCGGAGTTGGATCCCTGGTATGCGCTTTCCACGGATGCCCGTCCTG
This sequence comes from Planctomycetota bacterium, assembly GCA_036150515.1. Taxonomy (GTDB): domain Bacteria; phylum Planctomycetota; class Planctomycetia; order Pirellulales; family Pirellulaceae; genus UBA721. Next base: position 12,150 of record JAYZPA010000038.1, on the reverse strand, counting down.
GGAGCAAGCTGGACACCGCGATTGCCGGGTCGGTTGTGGAAGTCTGTGATAAATTCCAGGCACACATTATTTCGCTGTCGAATGTGAACCCCAAAGGAATCAGCGTGACAAATTTGGTACAGCTGAGCGACGGCGATTCACCCCAGCCAGGCGCTCCCTTGTTTGTTACGCCTCCAGCCACAAAAGTGCGCCCCGTGGTGGGAATGGACGTCGACATTCGCGGGGCAAAGGAAATTTATCTGTACGTTGGAGAAGCGGGTAATGGCCGCAGTTGCGATCATGCCGATTGGATTTCGCCTCGTTTTGTTAATGATGACGGAGATGAGTTGTTGTTGACCGAGCTTAAAATCAAACGGTCCGATAGTTTTGGCGGACCTGTGATTAATAAGAATTATCAAGGTAAAAAGATCCGGGTTGGGGGTAAGGAATATCCCAACGGGATCGGCGTCCATGCGGTCTCGACGGTGGTCTTTGACGTCCCGGAAGGCTATTCCAGATTCAAAGCCATGGGTGGACTGGACAACAGCGGATCGGATCAGGCGGGGGGCTGTGGAGATCAGGCGAGCGTGCAATTCGCGGTGTATAAGGATACGCCCCAGATTTTTCCAGGGAAGGTCGGTAATGATCTACTGTCCAAAATTATCGGAAACGATGGTCCGTTTGCAATCGCCGATAAGGATTTCGAGAATTTTCTGTCCACCGACCTGAAAGCTGAACTGCAAAAACTTCGGAGCTTGCATGCCGACGCGAAATCCAATGCGTTACCGATGTATGCAATTGCCCATGCTTACACCGAAGGAACTCCTAAAGACATGCGGGTATTTGTTCGGGGCGATCCTGCCAACAAGCGGGAGATTGCCCCGAGGAGATTCCTGCAGGTGCTTTCCGAAGAAATCCCCGTTTCGTATTCCAAGGGTTCCGGACGAAAAGAACTGGCGGAGGATATTGCATCCGCAGACAATCCATTGACTGCGCGTGTCATGGTGAATCGTATTTGGCAACATCACTTTGGTCGGGGAATTGTGAACACGCCGAGTAACTTCGGTAAACTTGGAGATCCTCCAACGCATCCCGAACTTCTTGATTATCTGGCCTATACGTTCGTTCAGTCCGGTTGGTCAATCAAGCATTTACATCGTGAAATCATGCTGTCAGCTACGTACCAGCAAAGTGCGGACCCGCATGCCGCGAATTCCGAGATCGATGCAGATAACCGGTATTTCTGGAGAATGAATCGTCAACGTTTGGATGTGGAAGCATGGCGTGATGCTCTGCTGGATATCTCCGGTCGTCTTGACCCAACGCTCGAAGGTCCGTCGACGAACCTGGCGGATGCAAACAACGTTCGGCGGACGGTGTATGCTAAGATCAGCCGCCATGAACTCGACAATCTGCTTCGGTTGTTTGATTTTCCCGATGCCAATATTACGAATGCAAAACGTAGTCAAACCACTGTGCCGCAGCAACAACTGTTCGTGCTTAATAGCCCGTTCATGGTTGCTCAGGCGAAGGCATTGGCCGCCCGGGTTCATCAGGAACGCCCTGATTCGGATGAGAGCCGGATTATCCATCTCTTCCGATTGGCATACGGCCGGTTGCCCGGCAAAGCCGAATTGGAACTTGCATTGTCATATCTGGCAGTTGAAGAGTCGGAGAAAAACCAGATGACCCGTTGGGAACGTTATGCACAAGTGATTTTGGCAGCGAACGAATTTATGTATCTGGATTGAGATTGGAAACATTGGTCGGGAAAGATGATTTACAGGGATCCGGAGGCGATCGCAGGAAAACATGACAGTTAAAAAGGCAACCATCGATATGACAGACCGGCAGCCCTGGGGCATGACACGGCGTGAATCCCTGCAGCGCATCGGGACCGGCATGGGCGTTTTGGGGTTGGCCGGTTTACTTGCTCAGGAGGGAACACTTGCGAATGATGGTCCATCGACATTGTCAGATAACCCACTGACTCCCAAATCCCCGCATTTTGCTCCCAAAGCCAAGCACGTCATTCATCTCTTTATGAATGGGGGGCCCTCGCAAGTCGATACGTTTGATCCAAAGCCGGCACTGGAAAAATATAATGGCCAGCGACCTGAGGCGGCCAATCTGAGTACGGAACGCAAGACCGGTGGGCTTCTGATGTCTCCGTTTAAATTCAAAAAATACGGGGAATCCGGTATCGAAGTTAGCGAACTGTTTCCTCATATCGGTGGCGTCATTGATGACATCTGTGTCATTCGGTCCATGTATACCGATATACCGAATCATGAACCGTCGCTGCTGATGATGAATAGCGGAGTGACTCAACCCACACGCCCTGCCCTGGGATCGTGGTTGCTTTATGGGCTTGGCACCGTCAATCAAAACCTGCCTGGATTTGTTGTTCTTTGTCCGGGAAAACCGGTCGTGGGCCCGCAATTGTGGAGCAATAGTTTTCTCCCGGGGATCTTTCAGGGCACCCATATTAATAACTCCACTATCGATCCGCGCAAAGTTATTCGTCACATCAACAACAATTACCTGACGAAAAATTCGCAGCGGGAACAACTCGATCTAATTAAACGCATGAATGAACTTCACCTTCAGGCGCGGGGTGGACAATCGAATCCACTGGAAACCCGCATCGAGTCGATGGAAATGGCGTTTCGAATGCAGTCGGCGGCACAAGACGTGTTTGACTTGAAGACAGAGTCCAAAAGCACCCTTGATTCCTATGGTTCCGGTCAGTTTGCGAATGCATGTCTGGTTGCCCGCCGCCTGGTGGAAAGCGGAGTGCGAATGGTTCAGGTGTTTTATGGAAATGGACAGCCCTGGGATGATCATGGAAATATCAAAAGCCACAGGGATAAGGCGGACAATGTGGATCAACCGATTGCCGCACTAATTAAGGATCTCAAACAGCGTGATTTGCTAAAGGATACGCTCATTGTCTGGGGCGGTGAGTTTGGCCGTACGCCCGTCGCCGAAAATGGAAATGGACGCGATCATAACCACCATGGATTCAGCATGTGGTTGGCCGGAGGGGGCATCCGGGGGGGCATGACGTATGGGAAAAGCGATGAGTTCGGTTTTGCTGCTGTTGAAAACAAAGTGCACGTGCATGACCTGCATGCTACGATTTTGCATTTGCTGGGTTTAGATCACGAAAAACTAACGTTTCGTTATAGTGGTCGGGATTTTCGGCTGACCGATGTGCATGGGCATGTTGTCGGGGATATTATCAGCTAAACATCCGTGCTCGCTTCCGGATGTGTCCCGAAACGGATCAATTACGGAAGTCGTTGCTTAAAGAGCCAGGTCATAAAATCCGGTTCTTTGTCGCACCGTTTTCCGCTCAGTTGCGTGCTTCCCGTATCATTGCCGGGAATAAATCGGTCGGAAACGGCATGGTTAGCACCCGCCCATGTGGTGAATTTCATATTGCCACCCAATCGCTTCATTTCGGCAAATACGTGTTGATCTTTTGCGATTGGACATACGCCATCTCTGTCCCCGTGAAAAGCCCAGATGGGGATGCGCTTGATTTTGGAGGGCGATATGAATTCCGCTGTCTGTTTACGACCACTTCCGGCTGATGGCGCCGCAGCGGCGAAGTAGTCGGGATCAAGCTGGATAAATATATAGGTTCCATGGCCACCCATCGAATGTCCAAGAATATAGATTCGTTTCATATCAACCGCCGAAAGGCGACCGATGATTTGTTTGATCTGACTTAGGTTTTCAGCATCCCAAAGTCCGGCTGCCTGGGGTGCTAATACGTAGCAGGGGAATTTTGTGCGCAGCTGTTTTTCCGCGAGCTGTCCATTCCAGACCTTAAGTTGTTTCTGGTTATCGCTGCCCTTACCCCCGGCCCCGTGCAGCGAGACAATCACCGGGTATTTTTGACTGGCATCGAAGTTGATTGGTTTCATGACGCGACACGGAAGACCGGCAGAATCTACGGGTTCATACAGATGCCGCCATGATTGCGCTGCACCCGTGGTGGTGGATAGCAGTAGCACACCGGATAACAGGACGTACTTAAGCATGGCCATTTCACTTAGACAGGGTTTGTTTCATTATTGAAGTTTTGCACTTATCATCGTACCCTGTGGTTTGGCATTTGGGAAACGCATGATGCAGTAGAGGGTTGCGGGGTTACGGCTTCAACGCGTAATACGGTGTGGGAGGATCCAATGATAGAGATGGCATGAAAAAAAGGCAGGCTTTCCGAAGAAAGCCTGCCTGGCAAAGACGTCTGTGTCTTTACTTTTCTCGCATCATAATAAACCCGGTCTCATCCATGGCTACAACTCGCCAGCCGTTTTTTTGTAATTTGGCGACCGTGTCGACAAATAACCCCTCTTTTTTGGGAATCGGGGTTTCCGTCCACGGGGTGAACAGATGCATCGTGTAATTCTCCGGATTGACGTATATGTGTTCGTATTCCACAGGCCGCTGGACGGCGGCTGCTCCACATAATGCGACGGCCAGAGCACAGACAGATCCAAGTACAAAATTTTTCATCGAAATTCTCCTGGTATATTAATCCGCTAAAACATTCATATTAGTTATCAGCGTCCATTATATCGCATACGGTTCGAATTTCTGTACGAATCGGATGCGCCACCGCGAAATTGGTTCAGGATATTTTCCACGTTGAATGACCTGTGGTCGACATCGAAGGATTCCATCTCCAAACGCTCAACTTCACGGTGATAGACCAGTCGCTTTCGGGATTCCCGATGCTGTACCCCACTGGACCGCTCGATCTGCTGCAGGAAGTCCTGGAAACGATTGCTGTTCGCTTCCGTCATCGAACTGCTTCTTCCCTGCGTTCTCGACGGCATGCGGTTGCGGTAATTGCCGTTGTTGGGTGCAAACGAGTTTCCACCGTAGAAACCACCGGGAAATCCGAAATTATTTGCGCTAAGATCAGAACTGATAACCAATCCTACCGTTAAAGCAACCGCGCTTAATAGAAAAGTCTTCATAGCTACGCTCTCCTTCTTTTTTAGACAGAGTTGTTTGTCGCAAACCCAAAGCAAACGTTGTCTATTTACGAAGAACGTTTTAAAACCGCGTTTGCCCCTTACACCTATAAAAACGTTGTTTGGGGGTGAAGCGGACAACTTATCTGAAAAAAGTTCGTGCAGCGAAGAAAAACAGTCCGGCATGAAGCCGGAATATCAAAAATGCGTCACAAAGCTATCAAATTGACGGCAATTAACAAGTCGTGCCCCTGGAATACTGGGTAAACGCAGGGAGTGACACCGTTTTCTGGGTATTGGCATACCATCTGCCTATTAAGGGTAATGAATAACGCGTGTTATTTGTTTGTCACCTACCCTTTCTCTATTGGAGAACTTAACGATGAGAATTTTTCTCTTTGTCGTTGCCATTTCGCTATTCACATGTACTGCGAATCAAGCGAATGCAACGGATTTTGGATTTATGTTTAACTTTGGAAATTCGGGACGCAGTTCCGGTTTTTGGCAACAGGGTTATTCCCAGTCAAGAAGTCGTTTTTCGTCGCATCAACAGATGAGGCAGTCGTCGTTCCATTCCTGCTGGCCGGGAAGCAGCAATTCCTATTTCGGTAATTATCGCGGCAGTCAGCGGAGTTATTCGCAGAGTCGACAGAGATTTCGCTCGTATAACAGCCACTTCAATAATTACAGAACATTCTCTAGTCCGCGTTCATCGTGGTTTAGGTTCTAAGCGTATGAAGCCGCCTTCCTGTCTGGTGTTGGTACACACCAGCCAGGAGGGTTAGGCCTCCGCAATGAGAGGCCCGTGCAGCTGACCGAGATCCTTCTATTAGAAGATGGTCGTCACGAAAGTGCTGACCACTGTTGCGCTCGTTTAACAAGATCTTCGGTTGTGAAATCGCCCTGTAAGCGATCAATCGCCCGCGGTTGCAGACATCCCTGCAGTACTTCATAAATCTCCGGGTCAAGATTGGCACGAATTTCATCGGATTCCGGTAACGACCATAGCAGCCGTTTGACCAGCATCGATGTCAAATCGAGTCCCTGAAATAGTGGTTTACCGCTTAAAAGCTCCACAAAGATACAACCGACCGCAAAAAAATCGCTCTTGCCGGTGATGGTGCCCCCGGTCAGTTGTTCCAGTGACATATAGCGAGGGCTACCCAGTAATTGTCCAGCCTGAGTCAGTTCCGAATTCAACTTTCGTCGTGCCAGTCCAAAATCCATAAGTTTAATTTCACCCTGTGCATTAACCATAATGTTTGCGGGTTTTACATCGCGATGAACGATTCCCTGTTGATGCGCATAGTGTAAAACTTCAATCAACTGCCCCATGACATTACATGCCTGTCGGGTTTCCATCGCTCCCTGTTGTTGGAGGATTTTGCGCAGCGTCACGCCCTCGCAATATTCTCCGACCAGAAATACGGTCGATAGAGCGGAAAACGTTTTGTGCATTTTAAGGAGTCGGGGGTGCTGCAGCGTGGTGAGGATTTCCGCTTCCTGTTTAAATCGCAGGGTCGCTTCCTGGTCGAACACGATATCATGTTTCATCATTTTCAGGGCAACCCGCTCATCGGTTTCCACGTCGTGGGCGGCATAGACTACCCCCATGCTACCGCGCCCTAATCGTCGTTCGATGCGGTAACCGCCCAGTACTTTACCGGTAAGCACATCGATCTCCTGGCTACCCAATCGCTCGGCGACCTGATCTGCAATCAGGGCACTGGTTGCCGGGAAATCCAGGGTCACCTGTCGATACAGTTCCAGGGGGAGCTCAATGGCCACAACTTCTTCCGAAGCAATCATATCCGCACTGCGTGCTTCACGTGTAAAAACCCCGATTTCTCCAATGATGCTGTAAGGCCCGCATCTGCTAATGAGCTGTGGCTGCGCATTTTCGGTATGCAGGATGATTTCAACGACTCCTGATTGAATAACCCATAACGATTCGGCAACGTCTCCCTGCCGACCGAGATAATCGCCTGCTTCAAACACGCGAATAGCGCTTTCGCTCGCAATGGTGAGGAGGATATCCAGTGGTAGTTGGGACAGGGGTTCGGTTTTGGACAACCACTGCATGACGTCCTGTACCGGATCGGGTTGTGATGGAAGGCTGCCGGTGGAATTTTCCGACTCCCATTGCTGGACTTCGCGAGCCACGTCGAGACTGCCGGCATCAATGACCTCGTGAATCTCAAGCATAAACTCAATTTGATCATAAAGATTGGGAAAACGCGTCCTGAAAGAATTCCTGTCACAGGACTGGTCATATTCGTCGCGCAAATAGATTTCGTTATAGATCAGGTCGAGCAGCATTTCCTGATCCTCAATTAATTCCGGGCATTGATCGTAATAATCTTCCACCAGCACATATTCGCCGGCTTCCCAGCGACTTGTCTGGTCCACACAAAGTAAAGCGATGGTTTCGGTAAGATCTGTCTGCATGATGGAATCCTTAACCCGCAGGATCGATTTCATTTGAAATAAGGATGGTTGCGCGGGCCAGACGTTTCCGAAGCTGATCCGGCGTGGCACCGAGTTGGTCCGCCAGTTCCTGCCAGGTTCGGCCCTGTGCGCGTTGGTGCAGGAGAAGCCGATCTTCTTCATTAAGCAAGCCATGAAAACGGCGGATGAGTTCGTCGCGACCGATCATGACGCTGGCCGTTTCGCCGCGCCCGACGGGAGGCAGTGCATCGGCCAGATGTACGTTACGCTGGACATCTCTTTTTTGAGTACGGTAGAAACGCACCTTGTCCACGACACGATTGCGAATCATCGTGGAGATTAACGCGATCAACTGCCCGGGGGTTTCCAGATCGAATTGACCTGAGGATGCCCGCATCAGGAAATTTGCCATGACACTCTGGTAAACATCCATGCTCTCTTCAACACGGCGAAGCATGGTTTCATTCAGTCGCACCCGGGCAATGCGACGAATCGCTGGGCCGTAGACTTCGAGTAAGCGGTTTGCGGCTGCCGGATCGCCCTGTTGTAGTTTATCGATTAATTGTATGAATGTTTCCGACATAACCTGTCTCACCATATCCGATGGAAGTCTTATTGGGCTATTGTAGCGTAACTCGCCGGTCATCTGTCGAACACTTTGGGTCAGTTCAGGGAGCGTTATCGCCTGAAAGGCTAAGATCGAACTTAGCCGCAATCTGTCGGATGAACGCGCGGTGTTTTTCAGGTGCCCTGTCGTGCCAACCCTGGAGGTAGACTCTGAAGGAAATGTTTTCCTGCTCGGGTCCCAGGTTAATGTATCGTAGCGATTCCCATGCCGATGGCGTTGCCTCAAACAGGGGCAGGAGTTGGACTGCCAGATAAGTGTTTAACTCACGATTTGTCCCGGACTCTTCCAGTTGCTGCTTATTAGCTTGATAAAACTTGCGGATGGATTCTTTGCGTGCTGCCTGGGTATTGATGCGATCATCAGCATAACTGGCCAGTGAGGCGGAATAGCTTTTCCAGTTGGAGTAAGGCGCGTTGGTTTTCCACCGGGTGGCCATCTGCCTTAAGGCATACAGCGATGCACATTCACAGAGTGTTTCTTCAAACCACAGCTGTGGATTCTCGACGTCACGGTAGTTACAGAGGATATGGCATAGTTCGTGAGAAAACTGGAAAGCGAGTTGAGACCATGCCCGATCACTGGTGTCTAACTTGACGATGTACTCATTGCCCTGCCCTCGCCGGTAAAGTGTGATCGGGCCGGACTTGTTTCTTTGGATTATGATCGGGGCAAAACCAACGTCCGACAAATGGGTTGTGAGAGTGGTTGCCGCTGACTCACAAACCTTCTGAATGTCAGCCAGTTGGGAGCCGCCCCAGTCGCCCGGTAAAACGACGATTCTCACGCTGTTTGGATCGTCGGGGTCGGGTGTCTTGGATTGGGGTGCCGATTTGACGGCATTCTGTATCTCAGCCAGGATTTTGCGGAGGGCGAGGTTTTCCGCTTCCAGTTCGGTGATCCGCTTCCTGAGCCGCGTATTGTTTTCGTCGGCCAGCGACGGTCCGCTGGAGATGAACAGAAATAAAGACAGGCCAATCAGGACGTTCAATCGATAAGGCATCATAGTGGAAATCCGGGTTCGCTCGTGGGGGAAAATACGATTAATTCGGCATCGGTGCCGAGGTGGCGATCTTCTGCAGTTGTTCCGCAACCACGCCCGCTCCCTCAGTTCCTTCATATTGAACGGCCAGCTTGTTCAGTGCTTCAATCGCTTTCGGTTTCCCGCCCCGTATGTATACGAGGGTACGCGCTTTATCAATCGCTCTTGCCTGCACCAGGGTTTGTTCAAGTTCCGTATTTGAGGATGCGTCGCGTAGTGCGATGGCAAATTCTTTTTTTAGTGGGAGCGAAAACGAATAAGTGCGAACGCCGGCAAACAACTGTAGCGCACCTGCGAATTGCGTTTCCTCGTTTTCTAATGAAACTGAAATTTGTTTCAAATCTGCTTTGCCCCGATTAACCAGTTCCTCGACGACCGCGTTGGCATCCATGATCGGTTTGGCAAAACTCTGCAATTGCCCTAACATACCAAACTTAGCCAGAGGTTTGATCGCCAGCGTAGCGGCATAGGGATCGTCAGCAGTCAACGCCGTTTTGGCTGCCGATACGGACTGGATCACCATTCGGGCCTGCGTGTCGTTCAGCATGCCTCCTGCCTGCCGCAGCGACAGCTGCAGTACGTTGGGGAGTTGGTTGCCGGACAATGTGGACCGATCCGCATAGATCTTTTTGCCATCCGCACGGATTACATAGACTACTGGAATCGTATTTCCAGGCAGTGGGTATCGTTTATTGATTTTTCCCCAGTCCGGTGAAGAGGTCGTTATTTTTAGTGGCACAAACTGTGCAATCAAAGGCGCCAGACTGCGATCAGCGACTAACCGCTGCTCCAGCGCTTTACAGCCAGGTCACGTGTCTCTTCCAGCCATGACGAAAATAGGACGTCCCGTGCGTTGAGATACCTTTTCTGCATCAGCTAATGTCTGGCCGACGATTGTCAGAGGAGCACTAATTAAGCTAACGAGTAATCCCAGTATGATGGTTCGTGTCATTTGGTTTCTTCTGGTAGTGAAATAGTTGATATAAGGATTCCGTCTGTTGTAGCCACCAACGTTATTGGATGCAATAAAGATGGTTTGTTGTTCTCAGGTATATGGCATGATCGGCAATCGCTGGGGTTGCCATGCATCCTGTTTCCAGTTGGTTGCGGCTTATGACCTGGAATTGGTTTCCAAGTGCGACCACGGTTGCCGTGCCCGTTCGGTCAAAAAAATAGAGGTGTTTTTGAGTGGCAATGGGTGAAGCGCTGAAAGTTCCCCCAACACGCTCCCGCCAGACGAGTTTTCCGTTGGCACTGGTGATGCAGGATGCAATGCCAGTCTTATCTGTAATGAAAAACAACAAGCCATTGTGAATTAGAAGTGAAGGCGTGGATGGACACGTCACCGTATATTTCCATTTGACATGCTGCTGCCCCAAAACTCCTTTGCCGCTGATGTCAATCGCCCAGATTTCCGGCTTGCCGAAATCGGTAACGACAAAAGCTGTGTCCCCTTCAAATGCGGGTTGCGGAACGGCAGAGAATCCGGGATAGGCGATTCTCCAGACTTCTTCGCCTGTCTGCGGATCATAGGCATAACATCCCTGAGCGGCCGGGCTTACCAGTAGATCCCGGCCGTTGACGTGGCGAATGACTGGCGTCACGAATGCTTTTCGAGCATGATTCCCTACGCCGGATAGATCTAGTGAACGAGTTGTTCTCCATGCCCTTTCACCCGTCTGCTTGTTTAGGGCAGTAATGTGTTGTACATCGTATCCATCACAATGGAAGATCAACAGGTTCTGGTAAAGGATCGGGGACGACCCGGGGCCTTCCTGATGATTGAGCTTTATGTCCTGGCGACTCCACTTTATTCTTCCCGTTGCGGTGTCGATCGCAGCGACGCCGTACGTGCCAAAATACAGGTAGACCGTGCCATCTTCAATTACGGGAGTTGGCGAGGCAAATGTATTGAGCGTGTTGATAGGCTCAAGCTCGGGCACGTTAAAGATTTTAATGTTGTATAGCAACTTTCCAGCTCGACTGTAGCAAAGAGCGTGCAGTGCATGTCCGTTGTTCAGTGCCGTGCCCATCCAGATCTGGTCATGCCAAATTACCGGTGATGAATGCCCTTTGCCAGGTGTTTTCACTTTCCATGACACATTTGCATCTTCGCTCCAATGAGTGGGTAACTTTGCACTGGAATGAATGCAATCCGCCCGGGGACCACGAAATTGAGGCCAGTTTTCCGCCTGAAGCGGAAAACTGACCGCATAAAGGCAAATTGAGATAAGAAGTGACCGCGAAGACATCGACAGTATCCGTTTATGAGCTGAGTGATTCTACTTGTGCCATTATAGCCTCTTTTTCCGTTTGATTAGGAAATTTGATGTCTGCAACTAAAAGCATACGGTGAGATTTGGCCAGTTAGAGTTGGCGGTACCGTCCCTTATTGGATGAGATAGCTGACGAATCAGGCAATTGTACTAATCATAACCACCGTTAAGGTACTCGGCGATGACGCTACGCGCTAGTACCATAACGGCCAAACGATTGTAGTCCATACTAACTTCCGGTTCGTAAATATCGTAGCCGAACTCATTGTATTCGTTTCTTTCCCAGTCCGCGTCAATGACCAGGCCATTGTTGCACGCAATGTTTACGTGGCTTGTTCCACTTGGATTGTCCGTGATCGTCGCAGTGCCAGCCTCAATTTCTACGACGATCCTATCCGTAGCTATGTTATTTGCAACGTTTTCCGCAATGTTCTGAGCAGAAGAGGCCACCTGATCCTGCATCTCACCAAAACCCTCAACGAGTTTCATTCCGGCAACAATCACGATTCCACCAACAATTAATACGATTGCTCCCACGGCAACTAGTTTGATCACAATGGAACCCGCCCCCGTACCAGATGTGCGGGAGCGATTTCCCCTTTCCGCCCGGGCTTTTTCCAACATCCTGTTTGGTGCATGAGACGGTTGATTCGTGCCGGATCCCTGCGGGAATGCAGGAGGCATCGCGTTGCCCACGAACTGTTGCGGAAGAGGTTGCGGGATGGGTTGTTGCTGTATGGGTTGTTGTGGTATGGGTTGTTGCGGGATGGGTTGTTGCTGTATGGG
>JAYZPA010000037.1:0-60548 GCA_036150515.1 Planctomycetota bacterium | reverse complement strand
ACTTACATAGCGGGAATAAAATCTGCGTGTGGGTTCTTTTCCGGATCTTCACTGTAGACGCCGTCTACACGAGTTGCTTTCAGAAGAATGTCGGCTTCCAGTTCCATGGCCCGCTGAGCTGCGGCCGTATCCGTGGTAACGTAGGGACTGCCCGTTCCAGCAGCCAGTATGACGATCCGCCCCTTCTCTAAATGACGACTTGCCCGACGACGGATGTATGGCTCTGCCACCCCGTCCATGCGAATTGCCGACATGACACGCGTATGACAGCCGATGGATTCCAAGGCGTCCTGCAATGCCAATGCATTGATTACCGTGGCCAACATTCCCATGTAGTGTGCGGTCGCTTCATGGATTCCAACGTTTTTCTCTTTGAATTGCGCCCCCCGAAGAATATTTCCACCACCACATACGATGGCAACCTGACAATCCTGTTCGACAGCCAATTTGATCTGGCGGGAGATGTCAGCGACCTCGTCCATGTTGATTCCATGCTCTCCGGAACGCGTGAGACTCTCTCCTGACAGCTTGAGGATGACTCGACGATAAACAGGCTCGGATTCGGCTGCCGCTGCGGTCATATTAATTTGCCCCCAAAGTGAAATTCAATGTTGAAATTTGGTCGAATGAAATGATAAAAAATGCAAAAAGTAAGCCCCGATTTTACGCGGGGCTTACAAATTCTGCTATCGCTTTTGAACTATTCTGCGTCTGCCTCGCCCTCTGAATCGCCCGCTTCGGTATCGTCGCCAAGTTCCCAGCGTATGAATTGTTTGAGCGTCATGCCTTTACTGACAGCAAATTCTCCGACCGTTTGCTTGTCGTCTTTGACAAATGCCTGCTCGGTAAGAGTACGCTCAGCAAAGTAATTGCGGAGACGGCCTTCCACCATCTTATCGACAATGTTCTCCGGCTTGCCTTCAGCGATCGCCGCATCACGCAAGAATTGACGCTCCTTGTCGACCTCCTCATTAGGAAGCTCATCTGGACTTAAGGCTGCAGGGCGCATCGCCGCAATGTGCATGCAGATGTCCCGAGCGGACTCCTCGTCGCCACCTTCAACACTGATGAGAACTCCTGATATCGTTCCCGCGTTGTGAACGTATCCCCCACACGATCCTTCAATACGGATCATCCGGCCAATATTGAATACCTCACGAATGCGATTGAACATCTCTTCCTTGACGTCACTTAATGTCAATCCGTCTTGGTCCGGGGCTGCCTGGGATAACAAACTCTCTGTGTCCGTAATGTCCGGATTCTCAGCAAGCACTTGAGCCAGATCGTCAGCAAATTTGATGAAATCTTCGTTCGTCGTAACCGGGGCACTTTCGCACTTTAACTCAACCATGGCACAAGCTGTCTTGTCCATCCCAAGATATTGCCCAAATCGTCCGAAATCGGTCGTACGACCGGCACGTTTCTCAAAAACTTCTGCTCCCCGTTCACGTAACCAGGTGATTGCAGCCTCCTGTACACCGTCACATGCGGTCAAGGCCTTTTTACAATCCATCATCGGAAGACCAGTCTTGTCACGAAGCTCTTTGACTGCTGCAGCTGTAACTGCCATGTCAATTCTCCTTCAATTTTGTTAATTGTCAGAATCACCAATCGGATGATTCTGAAGGTTGAAAATAAATCTGTTACTAATTTGATTTGCGTAAATGCGAACCGCCGTATCTGAATCGTCGGATTAAAGTAATAACAGGTGTTATTCTTTTTCCTCGTCTGCTTCTTCAGCGGGTGCTTCTTCAGCAGGTGCTTCTTCAGCGGGTGCTTCTTCAGCGGGTGCTTCTTCAGCGGGTGCTTCTTCAGCGGGTGCAGGCGCTGCCGCAGCAATGGCAGCAGCTTCAACCGCTGCAGCTTCCGCAGCTGCAGTTTGAGCTGCTTGTCGTGCTGCAATCACAGCATCGCGATCCACGGGTTGGCCTGTTTTGCCTTCAATAATGGCGTCAGCGAGGTGGCTAATAACGGCTTCAATGCTCCGAAGTCCATCATCATTACCTGGGATGGGTAGGTCCACGATATCCGGGTCACAATCTGTATCCGTCAAAGCGATGGTTGCAATTCCCATTTTGGTTGCTTCGCGGATAGCATTTCTTTCTTTGTTAGGGTCAACAACAACGACACATTCGGGTAAGCGGTTCATATTTCGAATACCATTAAGGTTACGATACATTTTTCGGTATTCCCGATTCAGCGACGACTGCATTTTTTTGGAATAGCTATTGATTTCATCGGAGTTCCGCAACGTTTCGAGTTCTTCGAGTCTTCCCAGTCGGTCACGGATGGTTCGAAAGTTTGTAAGCGTTCCGCCGAGCCAACGTTGGCTGATGAAGGACATGCCACAACGGAGGGCTTCCCGCTCGACGATGCTACTTGCTTGTCGTTTCGTACCGACGAACAGGATCAGGCTTCCTCCTTCGGAAACTTGTTTCAGATATTTTTTAGCTCGGAGCAGTCCACGAACGGTTTCGCGGATATCCAGGATATGCACCTGGTTTTTTCGAGCATAGATATAGGGTGCCATTTTGGGATTCCAGCGACTAACGCGGTGTCCAAAATGCACGCCTGATTCAATTAGTTCTTTTACAATATCGGCCATAATACGATCCTTTTCTTCAGCAGACTATAGGCGATAACGCGTGAGGTAAAAATGGCTTTATTACCAGTATCATCAGAGCGACATAGGTGTGTACGTCGTTCGGAGAATCACGTTACAGGGGTACCCTTTTGCCGAGCAAACCGAAGGTTATAAAACAAACTCTGCATGGAGGCGCTGTCAAATAGTCAGCAAAAGCCTTCGCAGCAGAATTCATTAATTTACCGCTATAATGATTAGGGGTCAATTGCTCAGGCGTTTGCTGACATAGAAAAGTGGGTTGATGCCGGTGAAGAAACATTCGGAAACATGGGAGTTGGGATACTTGACCGTGTTATGAAAGAACTTCAAAATGGCATGTTTGTGAATCGACAGTAGGTTGGAGTCGTTTTGCGGATACGGTACAGTTACCATCATTGGGTTCGCAATCACGTTGATTTTTGTTTGAAAGGAGAAGCACTGTGCCGGGCACATGTGTGATAGGTTTGCAGTGGGGTGATGAGGCCAAGGGCAAGTTAGTTGACTTGTTGACCCCAAACTTTGATATTGTCTGTCGGTTTTTAGGTGGTTCGAATGCGGGACACACGGTGGTTTCGGGTGAGAACACATACAAGCTGCATTTGATACCCAGCGGGATATTAAATCCTGAGACGACGAACATTATTGCTCCGGGGGTGGTTTTAAATCCGGCCACGATTATTCAGGAGCTGGAGAACCTCCATCGTCAGGGTTTAACAACGGACAACTTATTGATTAGTGAGCGAGTGCACGTTGTATTTCCCTGGCACATTGCTGAGGATCGTGCATTCAATGAAACGCTGGTCAAGGGTGAGTCGATTGGTACGACGTTACGGGGTATTGGTCCGTGTTACCGAGACAAGGTAGGTCGATCTTTTGCGATTCGACTATCGGATTTATATCGTGACGATTTTGCGGATCGCGTTCATTCGATTGTAGAATCGAAGAAGGCGATATTACGGGACATTGGTTCGGAGGAGGTCGATGACCTGGATGCTTCAGCGATTGTCGACGAATACACGGGATATGCGGAGACGTTAAGGGGATACGTTGGTGACACGACTCATTTCATGCTAGACGCGGTTGATGCGGGTAAGGGAATATTGTTTGAAGGTGCTCAGGGTGCTTTATTGGATATTGACCACGGGACATTCCCGTTTGTCACGAGCAGTAACAGTTCGGGTGTTGGTATTTCAGGTGGATCAGGAATTCCGGCCCGTCACATTAACAAAGTGATTGGCGTAATCAAGGCCTATAGCACTCGTGTTGGAGGGGGTCCATTCCCGACTGAACAGGATAACGAAGACGGTTTGCGGCTGCGTGAATTAGGCAACGAGTATGGTACAACCACAGGGCGACCTCGACGTTGCGGTTGGTTTGATGCGGTCGCGGTTCGTTACACATCGCGTCTTAGTGGAGCAACGGCATTATCATTAATGATGATGGATGTCGTATCGCAGATCCCGGAAGTGAAGATTTGCGTGGCTTACGAATTAGATGGTGAGCGGATTACGCATTTCCCCAGTGATGCTGATGATCTTCGTCGGGTCGAGCCTATTTACGAGACCTATCCGGGGTGGGACACGGATTTAACTCAGGCCACCAGTATGGACGAGTTTCCGCAGGCTGCGAAGGACTACATTGCGCGTGTCAGCGAACTTGTGGGCGTTCCGGTGGAGGTTGTTTCGGTTGGTCCTGACCGAGCACAAACGATTGTATTGGCTACGGATGTTACAGCATTAGCAGGTTTATAATCGCCGTTTGGCTGTATGTTGGGGATCCATGCATGGAAGGGTGAGTTGTTTTTTTGTAGTTGCTAACGGCCTTGGGTGTTACCCTTTAGTTAGAGAACAGTATTGGCTAGTCCGACATAATTCACGATTTTTCCATTCTTCACAAATCCTACTCGGCACACGCTCCATGACAGATGCAGCAACGAGTTCAACCGATTCGCTTTTGGTTCCGGAGCATATAGCGATCATCATGGACGGCAACGGCCGTTGGGCGACGGCTCAGGGTCTGCCGCGTATCGAGGGACACCGACATGGTGTGGCAAGTGTTCGTCGGACAGTGGAGGAATGTGCCCGACTAGGAATTGGCCAGCTCACTTTATACTGTCTTTCCAGCGAGAATTGGAAACGACCGTCCCACGAGCTGGACTTTCTCATGCACTTGTTAGAGCAGTATATGATTGAGGAGCGTACATTACTGATGCGACAGGGGATTCGGGTCAGGGTGATCGGTCGTCGAGAGGGGATTCCGGAACGTGTATTAACGGAGATCGATAAGACCATTGAATTGACGTCGGCCAATGACGGGACTTGTTTATGCCTTGCAATCAACTACGGATCACGTGGTGAGATTGTGGACGCTGTTAAACAGATCACAACAGGCGTCATGGAGTCCAGAATGACAGTGGATGACATAGACGAAGAGGTCATGGAGCAACACCTATATACGGCAGGCATGGTCGACCCGGATTTATTGATTCGCACAAGTGGCGAAATGCGTTTGAGTAACTATTTGTTGTGGCAAATCAGTTATTCGGAGATTTGGGTTACGGAAAAATGCTGGCCGGAATTTGACGAATCAGATTTACATCAGGCGATGGAAGTGTTTTCACAACGCAGTCGTCGTTATGGCGGATTGGGTTAGCGGTTGGAATTGTCGCCGTCGAATCGCAGAAAAATAAGAACAGGGAAATTTATGAAGCAGAGACTCGCATCGTCGGCCGTCATCATCAGTTTGTTCGTTGGCATACTTTATTTGGATATCCATCATCCGTTGTTGGGAACGGGCGGATTGTGGTTATTACCGTTGGTTTTGGTGCTTGCACTTTTGGCAACCTCGGAATTAGTGGACATGTTCACCCGTGGAGGAATGTTGACACGCAAACGTCATGTCATGTTTTCCGTAGCACTGGTTCATCTTCTCACATTCATTCCTATCCTGATGGACGCTTTTGGGGGTGGATATCCGGATAACTGTCCGGTTAGTCGTTTAGGCTGGGCGCCGATGGGCGCGGTTCTGGCATTGTGCTGGTTGTGGGTTGTGGAAATGCGTCATTACTCAGAGGCCGGGGGAGTGATCCAACGTTTGGCGAACAGTTCTCTGATTATTTTGTACACGGGCGTGGCGATGAGCTTTCTGACAATCCTGCGTACGCTGGATGCTCAAACTACTCAAAACGGACCCTGGGGGATGGTTGCGTTATTGTCGATTGTGATTGTAACCAAGGTTGCAGATAGTGGTGCCTATTTCGTGGGCAGATCCATTGGGCGTCATAAGATGGCACCTCGTTTGAGTCCCGGAAAAACAATCGAGGGGGCCTGTGGAGCTATGTTGGCTGGCACGCTTACCGCCGTATGCATCGGCAAGTGGTTTGCTCCGTATCTGGCCCAGATATTATTAGGTTCGTCAATGAAACCGGAGGCAGGTCCTCTTTGGGCCTGGGCGATTTACGGCTTCATGGTTACGTTGACCGGAATGTTTGGTGATCTGGCGGAATCCCTTATCAAGCGGGACATGCAACAAAAGGACTCCAGTCATTGGCTGCCAGGTCTTGGCGGTGTGTTAGATATCATGGACTCGATTACGCTATCGTTAGTACCGGCCTATTTATTTTGGATAACCGGGTTAATAGGTTCCTGCTAAGCGCAGTGCTCAACACGGGGCGAAACAACCTAAATAATAGATATAATCAGATAATGTCCCGAATAACTGAGCCACAGCTAAACGGGAATTGGTGCCATTTGTTGCAGGATTCGGCTATAGTAAAAACGTGTATGGCTGACAAACCTTATCCATGGCATGCATGCCGTTTGCTGGAAACCCAACCTTGCAGACTGGAATTGTAGATTCCTTTTCCGATTTGACTTATCTTTTTGTTCTTCGCGGTTTATGTACGAAGCGACTCTCCCATTTCCAAGACAGTTGGAGCCATTGGCATTATTTGGTGTCAACGACCAAAATCTCCGTTTGCTCTGTAAGCAGTTTGACGTCGCGGTTTCGCTACGTGATGGGGTGCTGCGTATCAAAGGTGAGGAATCTACGGTATCCGGTGCGGCAGACGTGCTGGAACAAATGAAGGGCCTATTACAGCGGCGCGGCTCTTTATCGCTGGAGGACACACGTCAGGTATTAACGAAAGCCACGGGGGATTTTTCCAAGTTGATGGATCTTGAGATTGACATCATGGATTCATCCCGACGGATAACGCCGAGGACATCCGGCCAGGCTTGTTACGTTCAGGCGATCCTCCACAACGATCTGGTGTTCGCGATCGGTCCGGCGGGGACGGGAAAAACGTTTTTAGCTGTGGCGATGGCGGTTCAGGCATTAAAGCACCAGGAGGTGCGCAAGATTGTCTTGGTACGGCCGGCGGTGGAAGCGGGTGAAAACCTCGGGTATCTACCAGGAGACTTAAATGCGAAAATCAATCCGTATTTGCGTCCGTTACTGGATGCCCTTCAATCGATGATTGGCTTTGAGATGATGCGGCAATTCATGGAACAGGATGTGATCGAAGTGGTTCCGTTGGCTTACATGCGGGGCCGTACGCTGGATCAGGCTTTTATTATTCTTGACGAAGCTCAAAACACAACCGTTTCCCAGATGAAGATGTTCTTAACACGCATGGGAACGGATTCAAAGATTGTGGTTTCCGGAGACAGTACTCAAGTGGATTTGCCTCGCGGCACCGACAGTGGACTGACGGATGCGACTCGCAGATTGGCAACGATCGAAGGTGTTGCTTCTCTGAAATTAACGGCAGCCGATATTGTGCGCCATCGTTTGGTACAGGAAATCGTTTGTGCTTATGAGGATGGTAGCGAGAAGATCTGAAATAGGTTGTATTCACAAAGACATCCGTAGCTTGTAGACAGCATAAAGACAAAGAAAATGAAATCCAACGGTGGTTCTCAGAAAATTCGAAGCGACCGATTTGCCACGATCGATGTATCTCAGCCGTCGTTCCGTCAAGCGTTTCATATACCGTTGCGCGGTAGTAAGGCCTGGGGCCATCTCCTGCTGAGTGTTTTATCTGCCGGGATCATGTGGGGAATTACAGTTGGTTGGATGCCTCCGTTTTCCTATCGAATCGGCTATGTACCGGATCGAAATGTTGTTGCGGCAGTTCCGTTTCGCGTGGAAGATCCCATCGCGACTCAGGCATTGCAGCGGCGGGCCGTTGCTGAGACGATCTGTATTTATGATAACAAGCCGTTTCCGATTGCAAATCAACTCAAATCATTACAAGAAGCGATGGATCAGGTTTCCTCGAGTGAGTCATTTGACGCACTTGATGAATCTGTTTGGAAATCGTTGTTTCCCAATTCGGAATCAGATTCTGATGAGGTGGGCACGGGAACAGCAGACGGTCAGGCGGTTGAGCAGGCAGCATATCGTCATCTCCATTCTTTATTATCCACGCCGGAGGGGCGTAGCGGTTTTGATGAGGTATTAAAAACCATCTTTCAACCCTGGCTGGAAAAAGGGGTTATGAGAAAACTGGAGCATGGCGCGGATGAAGGTAGTTTTGAACGCGTGAAGGTGTTGACGGAATCCGGGGGGGATCAGCAGACCGAAAGCGGTATTTACCGGGTATCAGAATTACTGGAAGAGGAACTCCTTGCCGAATTACCACAACAGGTCACCTTAGCGCTGCAACAGGGGATGTTTTCCCCATCCGATGTCCCGGCCGTTCATTCCATGTTGGTAAATTGGATTTCGGGAATCGGAATCCCACCGTCGTTGTCTTTGAATCGACCGTTAACTGTCAATCAGCGGTCTCAGCAACAGGCACAGGTGCAGACGCAATACAAATCGTATTCGTCTGGGCAGGTTTTAGCGATGGCGGGGAAATCACTCGACCTGAAAGATATCGAGTTATTACGACAGGAATATGATTATCGCAATCATGGCTCGTCGATCCGGTATGAAAAACGAGTCGGTTACGGGCTGGCGAATTTCGGCATGTATCTGGCGCTGTTCACATTGTGTGGGGTCTACTTAATGATCCACGAACCAAATTTGGTTCAGGATACGCCGAGTTTATTACGATTACTGGGGCTTGCCACGCTGGTGGTTTTATTAGCAACGGCAACCGCTAACGATACCTGGCGAGCCGAGTTAATTCCGATGGTGATGTTCACGATGGTGGTGACGATTTGTTTTCGTCGTGATTCTGCATTATTACTTTCGAGTGTTATGGCGTTAATGGTGGCGGTTGCCACGGGTAGTTCTCTGGCTGAGTTTATCATCGTGATTTCGGCGATGGCCACGACCTGTTTGTTATTAGGGCGACTGCGTTCACGAGTCCGCTTGATTTTAATTGGATTAGCGGGAGGTCTGATTACGTTATTGACCACGATGGGTGTCAGCACGCTATCGGGTCAGACATTCGGTTCGACAGGATTAGAGTTTTGGGATCGTGTGCTGGGCAGTTCCGCCGTGGAAGTGAATTACGTGACGAACTTACTGCAAGGTTCGATGTGGTATGGGTTTTGTGTCCTGCTGGCAGGGTTTTTTATGACGGGCTTGTTGCCGATCATTGAGCGGGTATTTGGGATTCAGACGGATATCAGTTTGATGGAGTTAGGAGATCCTGCACATCCTTTGTTAACGGAGTTACAACGACGGGCTCCGGGAACCTTTATGCACTCACTCAATGTGGCGACGCTCAGTGAACCGGCTGCGGAAGCGATTGGTGCCAACGGTCTTTTGTGTCGCGTGGGTTCGTATTTTCATGACATTGGCAAGATGATCAAGCCGGAATATTTTGTGGAAAATCAGGATGGCAGCGAAGAGAATCGCCATGAGTCGCTGGTACCATCGATGAGTCGTCTGGTGATCATTTCTCATGTCAAGGACGGATCGGATCTGGGGCGAAAGCATCACTTACCGGATTCGATTATTGACTTTATTCTGCAGCACCATGGTACGACATTAGTGGAGTATTTTTATCATCAGGCGTTGCATGCTGATCATGAGAGTGAGGATGATGTAGACGAATCGGATTACCGATATCCCGGCCCGCGTCCTCAAACCAGAGAGGCGGCAGTGATGATGTTGGCCGATGCCGTGGAAAGTGCCTGCCGAAGTCTGGATGATCCTGCCCCGGCACGGATTGAGAGCCTTGTTAGTGATTTGGCGATGAAACGTCTGCTCGACGGACAGTTTGATGAATGTGGACTGACATTACGAGAGTTGAATGTCATCCAGACAAGTTTAATCAAGACGGAAATGGCACTGCTGCACAACCGTATTAAGTATCCGGAACAACAGCCCGAGGAATCCGAAGTGATCGTTTAAGGGATGTCTAAAACGAAACGTGTCGAATGATGTTGAACGTATTAATTACCAACGAGCAAACCGCACACAGGATTGATGAGTCGCAGATGCGGCAGGCTGTTCTGGGCGTGTTTGACGAAGCCGGCGTGGAACGCGGCGAGATCAGCCTGGCTATTGTGGATGATGAAACCATTCATGGTTTGAACAAGGAGTTTCTACAGCACGATTATCCGACCGATGTCATCAGTTTTGTATTGGAAAAGCAACCGACTCAGATGGAAGGGGAAATAATCGTTAGCGCGGAGACGGCCTACGCGGCGGCGGAACATTATGGCTGGCCTGGAGAACATGAGTTACTGCTGTATGTGATCCATGGAGCGTTACATTTGGTCGGATATGACGACAAAGATCCGCAAAAGAAACGATCCATGCAGGCAGCAGAAAGTCGGCATCTTCTGCGGTTTTCCATTGAACATCGGATCGAGCCCACGATAGATTAATTGGGTACATTGTGTAATAAGGAGTTTCCTGTTCGACAGCAGGGACTATAATACTCTGGGAATTGGAACGAGTCGTGTTTGAAAGGGTAATGCCATCGTGCTTTCTCAAAGCACACTGATGACCAGTGCCGTTGTGGGGTCGATTCTGTTGGCCATTGGTGCTGTTGGTACGAAGATCTTTGATGATTACTCACGGTCAGATCTTAAACAGTACTGTCATCGACGGAAGAACATGGAGTTTTTCCGTATGGTTCGCAGTCGTTATCAGGCGATTTCACTGGCGTCGGAAACGCTTCTTGCTCTGGCCGCAGCCGTCGTGGTCGTCTGTTTGTCTTTGACCATGATTGCCGGTCCGGGTACCACGGCAATGACGGCACAGGATCGATCCTGGTTATTTGAAATTTTACATATACCCGTGCTGAACGGGCAGAATCAGGTCTCGCCGGGTGAAATATGGGTTTCCATCGTTTCCATTGCCCTGGCATTGTTGACCGTGGGAGTATGGATTCCACGAGCGCTGGTTTCTGTCTGGTCCTCGCCTATTATTTATCACACCTGGCTGTTTTGGGTGGCACTGACATGGTTAATGAGTCCGTTGACGTTAGGTGTGCGATTGGTGGCGGCGGTGGCCTGGCGACTGTCAGGCAAAGAAAGGCCGGCACCGGATGATGAAGAAGCTCTGGAAGATGAAATTAGGTCGATTGTCACCGCGGGAATGCGGGATGGCCTGGTTGAAGAGGACGAGTGGGATATGATCGAAAGCGTGATGGAACTCGGCGATGTGGATGTCCGGGATGTCATGACGTCACGCTCAGAAATAGACGCATTGAGTGTTGAAACCACCTGGGAAGAAATCATTAACTATTTTAATCGAGTTCGCCGAACCCGCCTGCCCGTCTTTGAGAAGGATCTGGATAACGTTATAGGAACCCTCTATGTCAAAGACCTGTTAACCTATCTGGCGGACGGTGCCGTAAAAGAAAAACCGCGGTTGCGGGAACTCATCAGGCCAATGTCGTTTGTACCGGGTACGAAAGCGGTTGATGATTTGTTGCGGGAGTTTCAAAAGAATCGTACTCATATGGCAATCGTGGTGGACGAATACAATGCGGCGATCGGTCTGGTCACGCTGGAAGATGTGCTGGAAGAAATCGTGGGCGAAATCATTGACGAAGATGATGATGAACCACAGGAAATATTCAGGATTTCCGAATCGGTGGCAGAGGTTCTTGGTCGAGCTCATATTGACGAAGTGAATACGGCATTGGCAATGCAGTTGCCCGAACCGGATGAAGTCGATACGGTGGGTGGATTGGTTGTGCAACATTTGGGTTACATACCCACCGTACACGATGAATTGACGCTTGGTGACATTCATATTACGGTGGTTGAGGCGACGAAGCGGCGTATTGAACGGTTGCGACTGGAAACAGTTACAGACGCCCCTGCATCACGTTTTTGACTTGAACTGAACTCAAAAGAGAGGCCGGCAATACGCTTGACGGTTTATAAAGTGGTTTGGTTCCCTGGGGAATGAAGTCGGTTTTGAAATGGGCACTGAGAAAACAGATGCGATCGTTATCCGTGTGGTTGAATTCAGTGAATCCAGTTGCGTCGTTACTTTGTTTACTCGTGATTTTGGGAAAATTGCAGCGATGGCGAAAGGTGCTCGACGCCCGAAGAGTCCCTTTGAGTCTGCTATTGACCTCTTAACGACTTCTCGAATACTCTTGCTGCACAAATCCTCGGATTCGTTGGATTTGCTGACTGAGGCAAAGGTGCAACGGCGTTTCAGAGCGTCGGCGCGCAGTTTGTCGCACTTGTACGCAGGTTATTATGTCGCTGAGTTACTGGCATTGTTGACCGACTTGGGAGATCCTCACCCGGAACTTTTTGAGTTAGTCGAAGATACAATTCAGCGATTAGACGACCTGCAGAATCCTGCGGCGGTGGTTGTTCGGTTTGAGTTAAATGCGTTGCGTTTACTTGGCCAGTTACCATCGTTGTGTGATTGTTGCCAGTGCGGGTGTGAGGTTCCAGTAAATCGCAGAGTTTCGTTTGGCCAGATAACCGGCGGGATCCTTTGTCCAGGTTGTCGTACCGGATTAACTCAGGTTGTCAGTGTTCGTTGGCCAGTGCTTGTCGCCATGCGGCAATTCGCTGTGCTGGAACCTGAAATCCCCGAGTTTGACTTGAAGGTTCATGGCGAATTGAGGGGATTGATGAATAATTATCTATCTCACCTGATAGGAAAACGACCGAGGATGGTTCCCTTTTTGGAAATACTGGTGAAGCCGGCGGAGATTCGGGAGAATGCCCAGACTCGATCCGAGTTACCAATGGTGGATACCTCCGTTTTATCCATTGATGAGAGTTCCCTATAACCGTGATGGACAAGGAAGTCCTGCATGCCTCTAGTTTTGTTAAGATTCAGTTCCATTCCATCAATGTTCCGCAGGCGACTCATGTTGTTGAGTGTCATGGCGGTTTCCTGCGCTGGTTGTCAGTCGTTTTCCGGACTTAATAATCAATCGCTGCTGCCGCCGTCATCGGAATTTGGAGTTCACTGGAATTCTCCGGAAGCTGAGTATCAGGCGGTTCGTCATGTGGAACCGGCACGGGTTGCATCTCGCGAACAGAAGGAGACAGCGGTTGAACGGTTCGACGACGTGATTGCAAACACGCTGGGCACCGGTCCTAAGATTGACCGGGCGCGTCAGACATTTACGGCTGCCGAAGGGATGTATAACGAAGCGGTCCAGCTACGGCAAACAGCGAACGGGAATCGCGA
Source organism: Planctomycetota bacterium (assembly GCA_036150515.1). GTDB lineage: Bacteria > Planctomycetota > Planctomycetia > Pirellulales > Pirellulaceae > UBA721. The sequence continues at coordinate 47,344 of JAYZPA010000037.1, read as the reverse complement.
CGCGTTACTACGTGCGAGCGAGCTCTTTATTGAAGCCGGTGCCCTCTATATGGACGCTGGGAATGACTGGGAAGATTCAGCGCTGCACGAGGATGCGATTTATATGGCATCGGAGTGTTATTTTTACATTGATTATTATGCTCAGGTTGTCAAATTATATCGGGCGCTGCTGAAAAAGTATCCCCATACACGGCATTTAGCCACGGTCCAGCATAAGCGGTTTGCAATAGCTCGTTATTGGGTGAAGGCGGATGAAAAATCTCCGCAGGGTTTCTTTCAGTTTAATCTGACCAATCAATCCATGCCGGTAAACAGTCGGTTTGATAAAGCCATCGCGATTCTGAACAGTATTCGTGACGATGACCCCACCAGCGATATCGCTGACGATGCCACGATGTTGATGGCCGACTCCTACTTTAAGCGAAACCAAATGCAAAAGGCTCATGAAGTTCTCACGGATTTGGTAAAGCTTTTTCCCAGCAGCGAACATCAATTCATGGCTCACAGCATGCTCCTGCAGGCTAAACTCGAACTGTACCGCGGTCCGGAATACTCGGGTGTGTATCTCGATGACGGTGAAAAGCTGATTCGTGCAATTCGTCGGCAATTTGCCGACCAGTCCCAACAGGATGTCGAGCGGTGGAACCGATTTTCAAAACAAATTCGGTATCTAAAAGCAGAACGGGAATGGTGGGTGGCGAAGTTTTACGAGACCAAGGATGAGATTGGCGCGGCCCGGATTTATTACCGGCAGATCGCTGCCGAATATCAGGATACCCCCTTTGCCAATCGCGCCTTTGCCCGACTTAACGACCTTAAAAACCGACCCGCGAAACCGGGGCAGCCGGTGAAGTGGTTGGTAGATCTGTTCCCGGAGGATGACCCGGTGAAACCCCTTATTGCAACTGAATCTGACGGACTTTTAAGGTGACCCTAAATAGTGTAAGGCATCGGTTAATGTTCCATTCCCTGAGTAAACTCTGGCTTGTCCTCAGTGCCTCGCTGGCCCTCTCCGGTTGTACGGGATATCAGTTGGGAAACGAGAACCTTTTTCGGCCGGATATCCGGACGGTGCAGGTACCGATCATTCAGTCCGAGAGCTTTCGCCAGGGATTGGGAGAACGTCTGACGGAAGCGGTTGTCAAAGAAATCGAATTGCGAACTCCCTATAAGGTGGTCAGTGCTGAATCAGCGGATAGCATTTTTCGAGCACAGATTGTGAACGAGCAGAAACGTGTGATTGCAGAAAATACGTTTGATGAAGCCCGTGATATTGAAGTTCAGATGGTGATCGAAGTGTCATGGCTTGACCGACGGGGCCAACAACTGATTCAACGCAGCCAAATCCCGTTCGACGAGGGAGTTTATATTACTCAGGCTGCGAACTTCGTTCCTGAAGGGGGACAATCACTGGTGACAGCCCAGCAGGAAGTGATCCGGAAACTTGCGGCGCAAATTGTTTCCCAAATGGAACTTCCCTGGTAATCTCGCTCCGCAGCCTTTCATGGTCTATGATTGAATGACCAACACAAAATGCGCTGCGGGTGGCATATTCATGGTCCTCGGGTCCGTCGCAGGCCGTCAGAAAGTGAATAGGATGACATTGGATTCCCATCAACCGACTCAGCCAGTGAGTGAGAAGACCTCAGCGTTCCGCGCAGATCAATGGCATTTAAAGCAACAACGTCTTGAATTTGGATCCCTTCCCTGTTTGATGGGGATTGTGAATGTAACGCCGGACAGTTTTTCCGATGGTGGCCAGTATGTGGATCCGGCTGTGGCAGTGGATCATGCCTTGCAGATGGCAGACGAGGGAGCGGGAATTCTGGATGTGGGTGGGGAGAGTACACGTCCATACGCAACGCCCGTTTCCGTCGAAGAAGAAATGCGGCGTGCGATACCCGTGATTCGCCGCCTGGCTCCGAAGGTAGAGATTCCTATCTCCATCGATACCTCCCATGCTGAAGTGGCCCGGGCTGCGATCGAAGCGGGGGCGGAGATTATAAACGATGTCACCGGGCTCACCGGTGACCCTGAAATGTTGGCTTTAGCTGTCGATCAGCAGGTCGGTGTTTGTGCGATGCATATGCAGGGCACTCCTCAAACCATGCAGGATAATCCGCAGTATGAAGACGTTGTTGCTGAGATTTTTGAGTATCTGGGAGACCGAAAATCGAAATTACTGGAGGCAGGTATTCAAGCGGAGAAAATCTGTCTGGATCCGGGGATCGGATTTGGTAAATCTCATCAACACAATCTGGAGTTATTAAAGTCCTGTCACCGTTTTCATGGTCTGGGTGCGCCGCTGCTGGTCGGTCCTTCCCGCAAAGGGTTTATCGCGCACGTGTTAAACGACCGCGAATGTGAAAGGACAACCGGTACCATCGGAGTGACCATTGGACTGGCGATGCAGCAAATACAGATTATTCGAGTACACGAGATTGCTCCGATAAAACGTGCACTTACGCTGTTTGCGCAAACCGGTTCACTTGCCGAAAGCCGTTGACGCTTTAAAGGTTTTCCATGAAAATCCGGTTGGAAGAGAAACTGTCAAATAGGATCCCGTTGGTTTTATGGAAAAGTGATGCTCGATGTCCGTATCTGATTCACCGTTAAACGAGTACTGTATTGAAACGGCCCAACAGGCGAAACAGGCTGCGGCTGAATTAGCGTTGTGCTCGACCGCCACTCGTAACCAATGGCTTATCGATAGTGCTGCCGCGCTGCGAGGGGCCGAAGCGAGTATTCTGGCGGCTAATGCGGCCGATGTGGATAGGGCTCCGGATTACGGTTTGAGCGCGGCCGAAGTCGACCGTTTGGTGCTCAATTCTGAACGAATCGAATCGATCGCGGTAGCCCTGGAAGAAATCGCGTTGCTGCCTGATCCTGTGGGCCAGACGATTTCTACTTCGCTTCGACCAAACGGGTTGCAGATTGATAAGGTACGGGTTGCGTTAGGAGTCGTCTTTTTCATCTATGAGTCGCGTCCGAACGTGACGGCGGATGCGGCTGCTATTTGTGTAAAAAGTGGAAATGCAGTTATTTTGCGGGGAGGCAAGGAAGCGGCTCATTCCAGCAAGGCACTGGTTGATGTGTTGTTGCAGGTTGCCCAAAAAGTTGGAATTCCGGAACATGCCGTGCAGTTGGTCAATACGACTGACCGGGATGCAGTGGGATTTCTGCTGCAGCAAAAGGACTGTATCGATGTTGCCATTCCCCGTGGCGGTGCGGGGTTGATTCACCGTGTGGTGGAGGAAGCGACCATGCCGGTGATGAAACATTTTGATGGAAATTGTCACGTTTATGTTGATCAGGATGCCAATTTGGAAATGGCGATCGAGATCATTGTGAATTCCAAATGCCAGCGGATGGGTGTCTGTAATGCCTGTGAGTCCCTGGTGATTCATGAAGCCATTGCAAGTCAGATATTACCTATGATTGCCACTGCACTGGAGAAAAACGGTATTTTGATTCACGGTGATGCAGCGACGTGTGAATTAATCGATACGGCGGTACAGGCCTCAGAAGAGGACTTTTCACGTGAATATTTGGGTCCTGAGATATCGATCCGTGTGGTTGAGAATGTTGGCGATGCAATAAAACACATAAATCAGTATAGTTCAGGACATACGGAAGCGATCGTTACGGAAAATAAGGATTCTGTGAAATTGTTTACACAGGCGGTCGACAGTTCCGCGGTGATGGTCAATGCCAGTACACGGTTCAATGACGGTGGGGAATTTGGGCTGGGTGCCGAGATTGGGATCAGTACCGATAAGTTCCATGCCCGCGGACCTTGTGGATTACAGGAATTAACAACCTACAAATATATTGCGACTGGGAGCGGACAGATAAGGCAATAACTCCGCTTTGAGCCAATCCAAGGATGGATGCACTATGCAGGACTTACCCTCGACACAGCCAATATCGACAACTCCCCTGAGTCATGAAGCGCTGGCCGGGCTTCAAAAACTGTTTGCGACTGCGGCCGAACAATGGACAGAGGTATTATCGGCCACCCTGGGACATCCGGTCTTCATCAGTTTGGACAACAGTGGTCTGCGTACATTCCGCCAGGCTGCCTATTCACTGGCACCCCCATTAAATCTGATGCGGTTAAGGAACCGTCAGGATCATCAAGGCTGGTGGGTTTCCCTCGATACGACGGCTGTGTCATCTATGTTGGATTTGATGTTTGGTGCCCCGAACAACGTTTGGAAACCGCTGGAACGGCCCCTGTGTTCCATTGAAGTGGAGTTGTTGCAACCCGTTGTGGATGAGTTCCTGCAGGTGCTCAGCGATACCTGGAGGCCGGTTTGTCCCGTCGATCTTTCCCTCTGGCAGTGGTTTCATGATTTGACGGAAATCGAATCGGAGTTACATGATAGTTTGGACCAATCGATGGTGCACTGTAAGTGGGAGATGACCATCAATCAACGCACGGCATGGATTCATATTTCACTGCCGACTTCGTTTGTGTTGGCCTGGGAGAAACGATTGATGCAGTACCACTATGATGAACTGGAAATCATTCCAGCCGATCAGGTGCGCGCGACCATCGCGTTGGATCTTAAGGATCAGGACGGGAAATCGCTGCAGGTGGGCGATGTGCTTGCGACAGATTACTTAGTTGAACAACCGTTGAGTCTGGCGACCGATCAAGGTCACTGCGTGGCCGTTCATCTGGGGGCGGTGGATGGGCTGAAAGCCTTTGAAGTGGCGGATCAGGAATAGCCGGGTTCCAACGGTTCCAGCATCTCCTCCAGTACACCGTGCGAGCGGGGAAACAGGAGCGCGCCTTCCACCACGATCCAGACTTGTAGAATCAACGTGGCTACACCAATTCCCAGCAGCAAGTGGTTGTTGTGCCATGCCCAGCTGGCTTCTCCCATGAGCATCTCGTCGAAGGGGTGGGCCCAGCCTGTTTTTGCATTGAACAACTGCCAGATCAGTGCCCAGGCGGGCATGACAAGCATCATGACCATGGGGATCGCAGCAAACCAGATATTGAGTTTGCGGCGCCATAAGTAAAACACGAGAACCATGAAAGCCAGGCCGGCGAGCAACTGATTCGTGGCACCAAACAAAGGCCACAGAATGAGGCCACCGGTTCCCATGTCCTTACCCGGGGCAGGGATCATGGCCATCGCCGCCCCCAGACTCACCGCGACGAAGGTGGCCGTGTATTTATTGGTCAGTGGTTTTAATTTAAGAGTTTGACCAAGTTCCTGGACAACATAGCGTTGCAGACGGGTTGCTGTATCCAGTGTTGTGGCAGCGAAACTGGCAACCAAGACCGCAATAATCCCGATGGCCATTTTTAGCGGAATGCCCAGCGCATGGATAAAATTGGCACCGCCGTCGACAAAAGCACCGACTTTGTCGGTTAAACTAAATGTCGCCCAGCCCGATGACGGATCGTATTTCGTAGCCCACGCTGCGGCTTTATATTTCATGACTTCACGGGTTTCGGGGACTTGATCGATGATGGTGACTTCATCGACGGCGACTCCCATTCCAACCCCGGCACAACAGGCCAGGATGACAATGACCGCGAGTGCACCTTCGAGCAGCATCGCACCATATCCAACGTATTGGGCATCGGTTTCGCAACGTAGTTGCTTACTGCTGGTTCCGCTGCTCACAAGGCAATGGAATCCGCTTACGGCTCCGCAGGCGATGGTGATAAACAAAAAGGGCATAATGGGCGGTGCACCGTTTGGCGCGATCGTGGCCACACTTGGTGCGCTGGCGGTCAGATCCGCCGCTCCGGTCATCCCTGCAACGGTAAGACCCAGCACCAGCAGACCCAGGGCGACCATCAGTTGATGACTGTTGATAAAGTCACGCGGTTGGAGCAGCGTCCAGACCGGTAAGATTGAAGCGATAAAACAGTAGACCATCAGAGCAATTGTCCAGACAACCAGCGGGTTGGCAACAGGCAGCGTAATTTTCCAGTGGTAGACGCCAACGTAAACAGCCAGGTAAAGAAGGCCCAGGGCCAGCAGTGAGGGCAGGAGCAGTCCCCCTCCCTTTCGATAGACCCAGTACCCGACGGCAATGGCGATGGGTATTTCGATCCATACGGAAAGTACCGATTCAGGATACTTAGCAAAAATTGAAGCGATTACCAGTCCGAAAATAGCGAGGACGATGGTGAGTGCAAAAAAGAGGATCAGGAGGAAAAGGAGTCGGGTGCGTCGGCTAATGAGCCTGCCGGCAATTTCCCCCACCGTTTGACCCCGGTTGCGCAGAGAAATGACCAAGGCACCAAAATCATGCACCGCACCGATGAAGATAGAACCGAAAACAACCCAGATTAATGCCGGTAGCCAACCCCAAAAGACGGCGATGGCAGGTCCCACAATCGGTCCTGTACCGGCGATACTGGTAAAATGATGACCAAAAATAATCTCTTTTTTTGTGGGTATGAAATCGACATCATCACGCAGCTCGGTACTGGGCACGGTGGCGTCTGCTGTCAGGCCAAATATCTTTCTGGACAACCAGCGGCCATAGGTATGGTAGGCGATGATGAAACCGATAAACGATCCAAAAGCGATAAACAGCGTAGTCATGTCTATTTCAAACTGAGGTTAAGGGTTGACTGCGGTGGAAACGTGATGGACAGGCAGTGGCACGGGCCCGTTTTGTTTCCGTTGCAAAATCAATGCAGCATTTTACCAGAAACTAGGACTTCGTGCCCCTTCCCATACTTCACCACGACCCCAACCAACTCGTATAATGACGGCTTTAAGAGAATCCCCATGCACCCCAGAAGAGTGACAAATTATCGTGGTTGAACATGTAGTTATTATTGGTAGTGGTCCGGCCGGTTGGACAGCAGCAATTTATGCGTCTCGAGCAAGTCTCAAGCCGTTAGTCTTTGAAGGGGCGATTACGGAAGAGAATCGTCAGGCGGGAACCCTGCCGTTAGGGCAATTGGCGCTGACAACGGAAGTCGAAAACTATCCCGGATTTCCTGCAGGTGATTTGGAATCGTATTTGGACCATTCGATTGATAAGTCCCGTCGGCAGTATATGGCACCTCATATGAAGGAAGGTGTTAGCGGACCGGAGTTGATGGAGTTAATGAAACAGCAAGCCATCAACTTTGGCACTCGGGTTGTAACGGACGATATTGTCGAGATCGATTTTGATGTCCGGCCATTTAAAATAACGGCTCGCGGAGGTGAAGTGACCGAAGCTCACAGTTTGATTATCGCAACCGGAGCAAGCGCGAATTATCTGGGATTGGAATCGGAGGAATCTTTTAAGAATCGAGGCGTCAGTGCCTGTGCGGTTTGTGACGGGGCGCTGCCCCGTTTTCGGGATCAGCCGGTGATTGTGATCGGTGGAGGGGATTCGGCTGTGGAAGAAGCCGATTATCTGGCAAAGTTCGCTTCGAAGGTCATGTTAGTTCATCGACGGGACACACTGCGAGCATCGAAAATCATGGCCCAGCGTGCCATCGATCATCCGAAGATCGAAATCCTTTGGGATTCCCAGTGCGTGGAGGTTTTAGGCAATGATGAATCCGGGGTTACCGGTGCCAAACTCCAGAGTACCGTGGATGACTCGATACGTGAGGTCGAGGCGACCGGGTTTTTTGTTGCCATTGGGCATACACCGAACACCTCTTTTTTAAAGGGAGCGTTGGAGGTTAACGAGAAGGGCTACGTTGTCTGGACCAAGTCCCACCGAACCAATACGAGTGTTGAGGGTGTCTTTGCCGCGGGGGATGTTGCCGATGACAATTATCGTCAGGCGATCACGGCGGCTGGTACAGGTTGCCAGGCGGCGTTGGATGCCGAACGCTTTTTAACGGCTCAGGGTTTGTAAGTTTAGTTTGAGTCGGAAACGACTTAGGGAATCAATCGTTGGAGAAATTAATGAGCGATCATAGCGAAAGCCAAGTCGAACAACATCGAGTGATGCTCCAGAATGCGCAAGCAAGAGGACGGGGAGCAACCCTGGGCGTCTATACGAGGCTATCCGGACCAGGTTGGCTTCAGAGTGCGATTACTCTGGGTGGTGGTTCACTTTCCAGTGCCCTGTTTCTGGGTGTGCTTGGTGGGACGGATATGTTGTGGTTGCAGTTGGTTGCGATCATTATGGGAGTGGTCATGCTCAGCGCGATTAGCTATGTCACGCTGTCGACGGGGAAGCGTCCATTTCCGCTTATTAACGAACACATTAATCCTGCTCTTGGGTGGGCATGGTTGCTGGCAACCATCACGGCGAATTTAATCTGGTGCATGCCCCAATTTGCACTGTGCTTTGAAGCACTGGAGAAAAATTTAATCGGGTTTGGAAATTCGCCTGAATACCAGGACGCAGTAGCCGACGGCGACGCGATGTATGGATACAAGGTGGTTATTTCCCTTGTCTTACTGGCATTGGCCAGTGGTGTGGTTTATTTGAGCAACCAACAGGGAATGGCAGCCAAAATTTTTGACGGGCTATTGAAACTGATGGTTGCCGTTGTGGTCCTGTCGTTTTTTGGTGTCGTATTCATTCTCAGTTATAAGAATCAATTGGATTGGGGAGCAATCTTAGGAGGATTTGTGCCCGACCTGTCACAATGGACTCAGCCGGCAGGAAAGATTTCAGGCGTCATTGATTCACTCGCCCCGGATGTTGGTCAGTTTTGGAGTGAACGGGTTGTCCAGTCTCAACGGGATGTGATGATCGGTGCCGCGGCTACCGCCGTCGGCATTAATATGACGTTCTTGTTGCCTTATTCCATGTTGGCACGCGGATGGGGAAAATCGTTCCGCGGATTGGCACGTTTTGACTTGTCGACCGGTATGGCCATACCGTACGTTTTGGTAACGAGTTGTGTTGTCATCGCGGCGGGAACGATGTTCCATGGTCAAATGGACAAAGATTTAGGTAGCTCGGATGTCGAAGTCATGCGGCAGAGCCCTTTGTTTTCCGATGTGCGAGGGCCGTTGATTGAACGTCTTGAGAATTCCGATTCGACGGTCAAAAACCTTACGGATGAAGAGAAGGATATCCGTATTGCGGCACTGAGCATGGCAGAAAAACGAGTTGCGGCTTCTCTGGTGAAGCGTAATGCATTTCAGCTGTCGAAATCTCTTTCTCCGCTGCTTGGGCAAAAGACGGCGAATTTCGTGTTTGGTATTGGTGTCCTGGGAATGGGGTTCTCATCGATTATCATTTTGATGCTGATTAACGGCTACGCATTTTGTGAAATGCTGGGTACAAGCCAGGGAGGTCGTAATCATGTGGTGGGTTGCCTGCTCGCCGGTGTCGTCGGTGCGTCATGGTGGCTTATCTGGGATGGTGATGCAAAGATGTGGTTAGCTATTCTGGTGTCCGCATTTGGAATGATGCTACTGCCGATTGCCTACACAACCTTCATGTTGATGATGAATAGCCGAAAGATATTAGGGGATGAACGTCCCACCGGTGGTCGACGGTTGATATGGAATGTCCTGATGGGCTTCAGTGTTTTGGGAGCGATTGCCGCCGCATTGACAGCCGTTTTTGATAAGGCAGGTCATCCCATCGCCGGTCCGGTCGTTACCTACATTGGCATTATCCTGATCACACTGGTGCTGGCAGGATTCCTGTTCGAGTCCCGGTTTAAGATGAATGGAAACGCAGGAAATTCGGAAGATCGGGAATGAAGTCTACCCAGCTAATCTAGGAAGGAATGAGCGTTGGAAAAGATTACGATCACGGTTGCCAGACAGTCTGAGTCGATTGGCCGCAATGCCATCGTGCAGGGTTGGGTGCGGACGCGGCGGGACAGCAAAGGTGGTTTTAGCTTCATCGAAGTGAACGACGGATCCTGCATGGCAAATCTGCAGATCATTGCCGATGCCGAACTGGAAAACTATGAGTCAGAAATATTGCGACTGACGGCTGGCTGTAGTGTCACCATTGAAGGTGAAATTAAAGAGTCCGGTGGGAAACAGGATACGGAGATGCTGGCATCCGGCATTCAGGTACATGGCTGGGCAGATCCGGAAACCTATCCCCTGCAAAAGAAACGCCACTCGTTTGAGAAGCTTCGTGAGTGGGCTCATTTGCGTCCGCGGACCAATACGTTTGGAGCCATTGCAAGGGTGAGAAATCGAATCTGTAAATCCATTCACGATTTCTATCAGGATCAGGGTTTTCTGTATGTTCATACACCGGTGATTACGGCCAGTGATTGCGAGGGAGCCGGAGAGATGTTTCGCGTCTCCACACTGGATCCTGCTGCCGCTCCGATGAACGATCAGGGTCAGATCGATTATTCGCAGGATTTCTTTGATCGTCCCAGTTTTCTGACCGTCAGCGGGCAATTAGAAGCCGAAATCTATGCGACGGCATTGGGGAAAGTGTACACATTCGGACCCACCTTTCGTGCAGAAAACTCGAATACCTCACGGCATTTGGCTGAGTTCTGGATGATCGAGCCGGAAATGGCGTTCTATGATCTGACAGATAACATGGATTTAGCGGAATCCTTTCTGAAATGTATTGTGAACGACGTGCTTACCGACTGCTCGGAAGATATGGCATTTTTTAATCAGCACATTGATGATACGGTGCTGGAGACACTGCAGAATATTATTGACAGTGACTTTCAACGGCTGTCCTATACCGATGCGATTGAAATTCTGGAGAACGGTGACGGGACATTTGATTATCCGGTGCAGTGGGGATGTGATTTACAGAGCGAACACGAACGTTATCTCACGGAACAGCACTTTTCCGGCCCGGTGATTCTTTATGACTATCCATGTACGATCAAACCGTTCTATATGCGTGTCAATGATGATGAGAAGACCGTTCGGGCGATGGACGTTTTAGTCCCGAAAGTGGGCGAGATCATTGGTGGCAGTCAGCGTGAAGAACGTCTGGATGTATTGGAAAGCCGCATGCGGGCACAGGATCTGGATCCGGCGGAATACTGGTGGTACGTCGACCTGCGTAAGTACGGGACGGTACCCCATTCCGGATTTGGATTGGGACTGGAACGGGTTGTTCAGTTCGTGACCGGGATGCAGAACATCCGGGACGTCATTCCATTCCCACGAACCCCGGGCAGTGCAGATTTTTAAATTCAGGTTCGTTGCGCGGCGGAGACTTTCGGCGAAGCGGCGAAGTTATTATAATTTTTGTGCAAACATATTATGGAAATCAGGTGTTGCAGTACAAAAAATGAATGGGCCCCTGTTCGCCGAAACAGAGACCCATTCGTTGGGCTGAAACAGGGCAGGCATCCTTGCTTGCTCTGTGGACCCACAGCCACATTAAAAAGTATCGGAGCATATCGCGTCTGAGCTTTAGAGACACTCGATTTAGAAAGGATTCCCCGGCAGGTTTCTTCAGGTCATGGTAACCGTGGATATTGTTTTGAAGGATGGTAAATAAATTGGTTATGACGCAGACAGCAAAACTAGCACTGGAAGACGGAACTGTTTTCACAGGTGAGTCATTTGGTACCACGGGGGAAGTTGACGGGGAAGTTGTCTTCAATACTTCCATGACAGGATACCAGGAGATTTTGACGGATCCGAGTTACTGTGGTCAGATTGTGACGATGACTTATCCGGAAATTGGAAACTATGGGGTCAATGAGGACGATGTTGAAAGCGAAAGGCCGCATTTGTCAGGTTTCGTTGTTCGGGAAAACAGTCGGGTGGCTAGTAATTTTCGCTCGCAGGAGTCGCTTGAGGACTATCTCAAACGGCACAATATTATTGCCCTGACCGGCATTGATACCCGGGCGCTGGTTCGTCGGATTCGTGATTCCGGAGCGATGAAAGGCGTCCTTTCGACGGAAGATTTAGATGATGCCAGTTTGGTGGCCAAGGCACGGGCTTCCGAGGGTCTAGTCGGTCGCGATTTGGTACGCGAAGTCGTACCATCGGAAATCGCTCCGTGGGAAGATACACTCAGTAGCTGGGCACGATTGCCTGACGCTGAGCAGCCTGGTGGCGACCTGCCGCATCATGTCGTTGCCATGGATTTTGGTATGAAATGGAATATTGCACGACACCTCAAGGATATGGGTTGTCGCGTGACGGTCGTTCCGGGAAATACAACGGCCGAAGACATTATGGCCCTGAAACCTGATGGCGTTTTCCTATCCAATGGTCCGGGTGATCCGGAGCCTGTGGACTATGCGATTGCGGCGATTGCCGAGTTGATTGCTCAGGTACCGGTATTTGGAATTTGTCTGGGCCACCAGTTATTGGCACTGGCCTGTGGGGCAAAAACGTTCAAATTGAAATTTGGACATCGTGGCGCAAACCAACCTGTGCAGAATATGGACAATGAAGTGATCGAAATCACAGCCCAAAATCATGGATTTGCAGTAGAGGAAGCGTCTTTGCCCGACCAACTGGAGATTACTCACCGAAACCTGAACGACCAAACGATCGCCGGGATCCGTCATAGGGAATATCCGGCGTTTGGCGTACAGTATCATCCGGAGTCATCGTCCGGTCCGCATGACAGCCGTTATTTGTTCCAGCAATTCTATGACAACATCACCGCGTTTAAGAATGCCTAGGGAGTTGGTTCCCGGTTAGCCGAACAAAACGGGTTGCTCGATTTATGAGTAAGAAACAGCGCAGAAAACGTCGCAGGGCAAACCGGAAAACCGCCCCTACCGAAACACCGAACTCTGCACACACCCGTTCGGTTGACGGCTCAACCGGCACGGTGAAATTGTTGCCCGGTGAAGAAACGCGGGCTGCCGAAGCCGTCACCGTCATGTGGGTTCTCTGTACTCTGGCAACGGCCGCATCGCTGATCGGTACGGTGACATTTGCCGGTGTGAATGCCGTCTTAGGCGAACCCGATACCGAATCCCAGGTGATGCAGATGCTACCTCAGTGGTTTGTCATGGTTGGCGCCATTACCGGTTTCTTTGGCTTGATCATGAATACGCTGACCCAACGCTTTCGTAATTTTAGTGCTCCCACCATTGTACGCCTCGTATCTGCGGTTATCTGTTTTGTGGCGCTTGGGGTGGGCTTGTTTCTGTAATCTCCGGCAATGATGCGGCGGAGAGGATTAGGTTAGCAGGAATAATCCTCATAATCGGCTTGCGATTGGTAATCCAGAGGGCGGACTTGCTACCGGCGTTGTATTCAATCAGCGATTGGCAGGTTATTTTTGTATACATGGTATGCGCGGTTTCAAGGTCGTTCGCATCCCGCAATGTCGAAAACTCCCTACGGACGCAAATCCGATGAATCCCGCTGAATCCGAATCTACCGCCCCATCTGCCGAACCAGCGTCTGAAGCGGATGCGCTTGCACATGCCTCTGCAAGTACTTCTACAGACGAGGTTTCCTCGATCGATCGGATGCCTGTGGCTGATGACGTACCTGATGTACTACCGAGTGATCTTCGGGACGGCAGATTTCAGGTCGAAGTGGCTCAACGCGTGAAACGACTGCCACCCTATATGTTTGGTCGGATCAACAATCTGTTGTATGAAAAACGGCGTGCAGGTGAAGATGTGATTGATATGGGTATGGGAAATCCGTCTGACCCCCCCGAGCCGCTGGTAATCGATAAACTGGCTCAGGCCGCCGCTGATCCCCGAGTTCATGGTTACAGTAAATCCAATGGAATTCAGAACCTGCGTCGTGAAGTTGCCAGCAAATACCTGAAAAAATACGGAGTGCGGCTTGACCCGGAAGAAGAAGTGACCGTTTGCCTTGGAAGCAAAGAGGGATTTAGCCACATGTGCCTGGCACTGATGGGTCCTGGCGATACCGCGATCGTACCGGCGCCCTATTTTCCCGTGCATACCTATGCAGTCGCTTTAGCCAGTGGAAATGTCATTGCACTGGAGGTGGCCGATAGTGAGAAATTTCTGAAAAATGTCGCCTATACCTGTGAACAAATGTACCCGCGGCCCAAATTACTGATTCTGAATTATCCCCATAATCCGTCGACCGTTACGGTCGAACAGGAGTTTTATGACGATGTCGTTCGATTGGCACGCCGCTATGGCCTGATGGTCATCAGCGACTTTGCCTATGCCGATATCGCTTTCGACGGCTATGTTCCGCCGAGTTTCCTCGCCTCCGAAGGTGCGAGCGACGTTGGAGTTGAGTTCACGACGATGAGTAAAGGTTACAACATGGCGGGATGGCGAATCGGATTCTGTAGTGGAAATCGGGATATGATTCATGCTTTGGCGACCATCAAAGGTTACTATGACTATGGCATGTTTCAGGCCATTCAGGTGGCGGCGATTATGGCATTAAGGGAAACTGACCAGGCGGTTGAAAAACAGGCACTCATCTACCAGCATCGCCGTGATGGTCTGGTTGAGGGTTTGAATCGAATTGGTTGGGATGTGGCTCCACCGCGTGCGGGTATGTTCCTGTGGGCCAGGATTCCGGAAGTCTGGCAACAAGCCATGTCCACCATGGATTTTGCAATGAAATTACTGGATGAAGGAAACGTTGCCGTCAGCCCTGGAACCGGGTTTGGATCGGCGGGAGATGGTTATTTGCGAATGGCTTTGGTCGAAAATGAAAATCGATTACGACAAGGGGTTCGGCAGATCAAAGCCTGTCTCTCGTAAAGGTTGGTGCGGAGAGAAATGCAGCCTAGGGTAAGGGTTGCGATGAACGCAGGTAGGCAAATAAATCACGGATCTGCTGGGGGGACAGCATCTTGAGAATCCCTTCAGGCATGATGGATCGAGCAATCGCGTGCATTTCGTCAATGTGCTGACGATTGACGACGGTACGCTGACCATCCGGACCCTGTAACACAACCACGCGACTGTCCTGATCGTCAATAAAACCTGTCAAGACCCGTCCATCTAAAGTCAGGATCGCGTAGTTTTCAAATCCTTTGCGAATCGAGATGCTGGGATTGGCGATATTCAATAACATATTTTGCAGGTCATCACGCTTAAACGAGGTTAAATCAGGTCCGATATTACCGCCGTCGGTAAACAGCTTGTGGCATTTCCCGCAATGCTGCAGGAATAGCGGTTTTCCATCGTAGGGGTTTCCTGCTGCTTCGGAAATGACTTGAACCAGTGATGTGATTCGCGTCTGCAATTGTTCGGAAGTTGCGTTGGCCTGTTCTCCAAAGGTATTCTGCACCTTTTCCCTAACTACGGAGTCATCATGCAAAAGCATCTTCAGGATGGTATCGCGACCAATAGATGCTTTTGGAATTTTTTTCTGAGTGACCTGATCCAGAAGTTGTAATGTCCATTGCGGCCGACTTGACAGCAAGGACTGGGCGGTGAGTTTTGAATCGGCAGAAAAAGTGTGATAAGCTTCGATCGTTTTTAAGGCAACATCCGCCGATTCGTATCCCTGCAGGCTGTTTAAAACAGCTTGTTTGATGGCCTTCGCCGCATCCGATGAGAGAATGCTCAGCAGGGGCTGTTTAGCCGAGGCAGCTTGAACCTGACCTAATACGGCAATCAGATCGAGTCGTTCAGTGGCCGTTGTATTTACGTCCATGATTTTGACAATGGCGGTCTGAGTCGATTTGGGATCCCCCAGCCTTACGCGTAGCGACAGGGAACCACCTCCAGCCGCCCGAATTTGCTCCAACAGAGGGGTGGGCAATGTTGCCAGGGAACGGCCTTCGAAGGATTGTTCAAAACCGGCCATCAATTGAGCCGTGGAGGCCTCGTCGGGAGCCTGTTCGAATAGCCAGGTTAGTATTTGTAGTTCCTGCTGTGTACCGGACATCGCATAGCGTTTACTTAGCCTCTCAAGGATAAACGATTGTGTCAAAGTCTGAGTCCAGATCTCCGGCTCACTAAAGATTTTCTGGATATTTGCGGCATCCGTCGCATTGGCTTCGATGGCCCACCAGATCATTAAGGGGATGTGAAGATCCTGTGCGTCTTCGGCGTGTTGTAACAATTCCCGGGTAATCCCTGCAAATAATGATGGTTCGACCCGTCGCGCGGTTGCTGCCAGCTGGCTGCGAACGTGAGCACTGGATTCGTGTCTGGCTTGACGAATCAACCGATATTGAAAGTCCTGATCCAGCTTTAAATGATCAGCGGCGAGGCGAATGGACCAGCTTCGGACGTCCGCGTCTGTATGATTTAAGGCTTCACGAGCGATGTCCAGCGTGAGATGGCCGCTCACCTGAAACGCCCACAGGGCATTTAATGCGGTCTGTTTATCTTCACTTGTGAGCAAACCCTGCAGGACGTCCAGATCGGAGCGGGTCAGTTTGCGGTTTCGTAACAAGCGGATTGCTATCTGACGATGGAACCTCAGCGGTGATTCAAATAACTCAAATAACTCCTGATTGGTATATTGTGAGCAATCAAATGGATGAATCTGCCAGTTCTCCGAGGGACGCAGGCGATAGATTCGGCCGTTGGTGTTGTCAACGCGTCCCTGAAAGTGCGATGCATGGTCAATCCGTTGTTCGTAAAGATCGGCGACGTAAATCGCGCCGTCCGGGCCAACCTGTATATCAACCGGACGAAACCAGCTGTCGGATGTTTTCAGCGGATGTCCCTGATCCGATGTCTTAAAGGTGGATGTGTCTGCCGATACACTGCTGTAGACCACTCTGCCTTGTAACGGCTCAATCCCAAACAGATGATTGTGATATTGCTGCGGTAGAATCTTGTCTTCATACATTACGAAAGCGTGGGTAAAACGCGGAACTTGACTGTGAGCCATAGCCGGAAAATATCCAAATGCATAAGGATTCGATAATTGGCCGTGTTTGGAGAACCCTTTTAAGTAATAGCCACCCTGGACGTAATGGAATCCGCGGGTATTGCCTCCGTTGTAGCCCGAATAAGCACGACCGGCTGAATCGAACTCCAATCCGTATGTATTTCCTCCACCTTCAGCAAACATCTCATATTTCCTGAGCCCGGGGTGGTAACGCCATATTCCCTGCCCCATCGTGGATGTTGGTTGCTCGGTTGTGCCATAGTGTTTGATGTTCCCTGAAACGGTACTGCCCTGCGCACCGTAAAGCCAGCCATCCGGACCCCAGCGCAAATTGCTTGCAGCTGAATGAGTGTCTTCAATGCCGAAACCCTCAAGTATGACCTGCGGATCACCGTCTGCCCGGTCATCCTGATTTTTGTCTGCGTAAAAAAGCAGATAGGGGGGGTTGAGTACGTAAACTCCGCCATCTCCGATGGCAAATGAAGTTGCAATATTCAGCCCGTCTGTAAATATCTTATGACGGTCAAAGACCCCGTCGGCATTGGTATCCTCGTGGATAGAAATACGATCCAGCCCCGGAGCTCCGTGTGGAGGAGGTAAGGGTAGTTTGTCGTACACCGTTCGCAGGTATTTATCCCTGCTGACGACCTTGACACCAGCCGGATCCGGATACTGTCGGTATTCCATCACCCATAAACGCCCCCTTTGATCAAATTTCATTGATAGCGGTTGTGCAATGTCCGGATCGCCGAGAACTGCGTCCACCGTGATTCCCGCGGTTGTTTCGAACTGGCTTAGTGACTGAGCCATGGTTTGCACGCCCCGGTCATTTTCGAGTTTTCGAAACTCAGCGATGACTTCAGCCGCATCCCCTATTTTTGAGAACAGAGCGTGTTTTGGATCGGCATCCTTCCACAATGCCCAGCTGCGGTCATCCCCTGCTCGATACCGCCAGTTTCCACGAGTGGTAATCGCATGCTTTCCATCCGTGATTACGGGCGCGGCAACATTAAATCCTCCCCGGGGGTATTTACGATATACGCGGATTGCAAGAACATTAGCCTGTCCCGGCAGAACGCTGCCGGCTTTGATTGTATGCGTTGTGTCTTCACCCAGCCCACTGCGAAATCTGGGGGGCATGGATCCGATCGTACCGGCAAGTACACCATTGATGTAGATTTCCCGAGCGTCATCAATCGGTTCGACCAGCAGTGTAAGATCCTTGCCTTTCCATGTATCAGGAATACTGACCTGACAGCGGTACCAGCGAAATCCGTTTTCTGCAGCCCCTGCACGTGGCCGTTTCCAGTCCGCGGGAATGTTGACTTCGATCCAGGGATCGGTCGCCGCTGACTGTTGAGCCGGCAGCGGTGAAAACGTAATCCCGATAAGGATGCACGATGTGAGCAGAAGGGTACTCCGATGGAGTAGACGATTGCAATTCATAAGTGAAGGTACCGTTTCAGTTCGGGATGTTCGGGTTGTGCGGGATAATTCCATCGTACCTGTTGTGCTACGAGGGTTCACCCGTGGGAATTGAATAATTTGTGAGTTTTCAGTTTTTTGGCACGAGCGGTTGGATTGAGAAACCTATGTTGACGGTAAGAGAGAGAAAACGGTTTAAGTTTCGCCTGGTTTGAAGGAGGCGTGAGAAGTATGACGAATCGAAAGAACAAGACGGCTGTGATTGCCTGTGTTGCTGCATGGCTATTAGGGACCGCGATTGCATTTAGTGCGGATCATTCTGCGGAAGTATTCAGCCATAGCATTCAATGGGAATCGATGGCTGCAGGTGATGTTCTGGTTTTACAGACCACCGATAGGGCCTATGAGTTACGTGTGATTGATGGGCAACGGGGAATCGTGGATGCAACGTTCAACACGGATCAGGGCCAAGCAAAACGGATTGGAAAAATCCGATTACTGGGAGCGACCCTTGGTCCCCAGTCCGGTGGTTTGACACTAGTTCAAATGGGTACGATCCGGGTGGGCATGCATTTGGAATGGGGTGTGGGTGACCTGCAGTCGGAAAACCGGGTCCAAACCGCCGTAATTCGGCGAATACTCTGGAAACCGTCTTTACACCAATAGAGGAACAGAGTAGTGTACAAATGTCCACTACTCTGTTTAACGCAAAAAACGTGACTCATGTACGCAGTGTATGATGAGTCACGTTTTTTTATGTCGGGGCGGTGGGATTCGAACTCACGACCTTCTGGTCCCAAACCAGACGCGCTAACCAGGCTGCGCTACGCCCCGAAGTTGGAAAATCGAGTGTACCCCGTTGGATTTGTTTGGGCAACCCCCATCATCATCGGAGGATACCTGTAGGAGGTGGGTCCGTGTGTCGGGTTGACCGTTCTAACCGGCACGGCGGAGAGTGTTGGTGCGATTGGTAAACTGCATCAACAGACGTTGGAATTCATCGTGATTTTTAAAGTGAATCACAATCTTCCCTTTGCCGCCGGTCTGTTCACGGATATGGACACGAGTTCCGAGAGCTTGTTTAAGCTCTTGTTCGAGTCGGGTGATTTGATGAGGGTGGCTGGTTCCCGGCTTTCGTTTGGTAGGTCTTGCTGAATTCCCCGAATCGGAATCATCAGTAAACAGTGCATCCTGGACGTATTGTTCCACGGCACGGACGCTCATGGAATCCCGTACAATTCGTTCACACAGTTTGATTTGGTCCGAGGCGGTGGTTAGTGGAAGCAGCGCCCGCGCGTGTCCCGCGGTGATCAGGTCATGGGCAAGGGACTCTTTTATCTGATCAGGTAATTCCAGCAGTCGGATCAGGTTGGCGACGGTTGAACGGTCGACACTGAGTCGCTTGGCCAATTCACCATGCGTACAGGCATGGTCATCCAGATAACGTTTAAACGAGTGAGCCTTTTCCAGTGCGTTTAGGTCCTGACGCTGCAGGTTTTCGATAATCGCCAGTTCGGCAGCTTCGCGGTCGGTTGCATGTCGGATTTGAGCCGGCATGGTTTTCCAGCCGGCCAGAGTCGCAGCACGTAATCTCCGTTCGCCGGAGATCAGTTGGTATCGGGATCCAACCGGCCGGATGACAATCGGTTGCAGCAGGTCGTGTTGTTTCAGGCTTTGAGAAAGCGCTTCGATTTGAGCGGGATCGAATTGCCGCCGCGGTTGGTAGGGGCTGTCGTCGATGTCGGCGATGGCCACTTCCGTGAACGCATTGGCGTGTGCCGGCGAAGGGGCCTTGTCCGTCGCTGGGGGTGCGGTTGTCTCGTTGGATTCAGTAGAAGACCCCAGCAGTGCGGCCAGACCTTTCCCAAGTCGTCTGTCTTTAGTCACGGTTTAGTACCTCCTGGCACAATTCGGTATAGGCTCGGGCTCCGCGGCTGCGAGGCGCATATTCGAGTATGGGCTTGCCGTAGCTGGGTGCTTCGGCAATTAACGTGTCTCGTGGAATGACCGTATCAAAGACGATCTCACCGAAGAACTCCCGTACTTCCTGATCCACTTCACTGGTGAGTTCTAATGTGGCGTCATACATCGTTAAAAGGATACCGCCAAATTCAAGCTGACTGGATTCGGATTGCATCACGTCCCGGATCACATGGATCATCTGCGTGAGACCCTCCATCGCAAAATACTCACATTGGATGGGCATCAGGACTTCCGTGGATGCGGCGAGCGCGGTTTGGGTTAAGGTCCCTACACTGGGCGGACAATCAATGAAGACAATATCATAGGTGGTTGTATTGTTCGTGATATGGTGCTGCAAACTTTCCGCATCCGTCGGCTCACCACTGGCCAATACGGAGACATCCTGAAAACTTCGACTGCCGGGTAACATATCCAGATTTTCAAATTTTGTGCTGTGGATAGAAGTGGAAAGTGCTTGTCGTTGGACCAGCGGATGGCGATTCGTCGGTTCCAAGCCAAGGCCGGTCGTGGAATTGCATTGTGGATCCAGGTCGATCAGCAGTGTTTTACAACCGGATTGCCCAAGACCTGCAGCCAGATTGATCGCCGTGGTTGTTTTGCCTACACCACCTTTTTGATTGGTAATTGATACAATACGAACCACAATCCAACTCGCTATGAAAAAACATGCGAACGATGTATAAAACGCGGATGCAATTTTACTGCTTTTCACCGCTTGGTGAAAATACCAATCGTTTTTGGCCGTTGCGGCGAGCAACGTTGGGATGGTTTCACGTGAAACAGTGGTTGCGTCCAAAAAAATAATTCAGAAAGCGCCTGATTATTGATTTATCCGGATATGGATTGGCCGTGATAATGTTTTCGTGGTTAACGGCAGATAAGTGACGGGCAGAGATTTGCGACGGACAGCGTGTTTCACGTGAAACAGTGTCGGGACTGGCACTCGATGGGGTTGATATTACAATGGATGACGGAAAGAGTGGACAATCAGGCTGAGATTTATTCAGTCTTGCTAAAAAAATCGATCAGGAGTGCAAATCGTGGCACAAGCAGATACCGAACGTCTTCCGTATAAAGTTAAGGACATCTCGTTAGCGGACTGGGGTCGCCGTGAGATTAAATTGGCAGAGAACGAAATGCCTGGTTTGATGGCGTTACGGGAAAAGTACGGTTCGACCAAGCCGTTAACCGGCGCTCGGATTGCGGGTTGCCTGCATATGACCATTCAGACGGCCGTATTAATTGAAACGTTGGTTGAAATGGGAGCGGATGTAACCTGGTCGAGTTGCAATATCTTTTCGACTCAGGATCATGCGGCCGCCGCAATGGCTGCAGCTGGTATTCCGGTCTATGCCTGGAAAGGGATGAGTGAAGAGGAGTTTGATTGGTGTATTGAGCAAACGCTGTTCTTTCCGGATGGTCAGCCTCTGAATTTGATTCTGGATGACGGCGGTGATTTAACGGCAATGGTTCACAGTCGTTATGAAAACCTGATTGAGGGGATCCACGGCTTAAGCGAAGAAACGACCACCGGTGTTCACCGTCTGTATCAGATGCATGCTCAGGGCGAGCTGAAAATGCCGGCAATCAACGTCAATGATTCTGTGACGAAGAGCAAGTTTGATAATCTGTATGGTTGCCGGGAATCGCTGGTGGATGGAATCAAACGGGCCACGGATGTCATGATTGCGGGAAAAGTTGCGGTTGTTTGCGGCTATGGTGATGTCGGTAAAGGCTGTGCACAGTCACTGCAGCGATATGGTGCGCGGGTGATGATCACCGAAATTGATCCGATCAATGCACTGCAGGCCAGCATGGAAGGGTTTCAGGTGACGACGATGGAAGAAGCGGCGAGCGTCGGAAATATCTTCGTGACGACGACCGGAAACCGGGACGTTATACGAGGTCAGCACATGGCGGAAATGCTGAATGATGCCATTGTATGTAATATTGGTCACTTCGATCTGGAAGTGGATGTTGCTTATTTGAATAATACGGACGGCATTACCTACGAACAGATCAAACCTCAGGTGGATCGCTATACGTTTGAAGATGGTCATTCGGTAATTTTGCTGGCGGAAGGCCGACTCGTGAATCTGGGTTGTGCCACCGGGCATCCGTCGTTTGTTATGTCGAATTCGTTTTGCAATCAGATATTGGCACAAATTGAATTGTGGTGCTCAGCGGATCAATATGAAATTGGTGTCCATGTGTTACCAAAGTCACTGGATGAAGAAGTTGCGCGTTTGCACCTGGAGCAACTGGGTGTGAAGCTGACAGTTTTGACGGAGGAGCAGGCGGAATATATTGGCGTCAAGGTGGACGGACCCTATAAACCGGACCACTATCGTTACTAAACCAAATGGTGGTGAGTGGATGTCGGGCGGGATTCTCTGTGAGCTGAGTTGTTTCACGTGAAACACCTGCACCGGATTGTTACCGAGGGGTTGTTTTGGGAGGAATGGGGATCTGGAGATGGTGCAGATAGAAGCTTTTCGGGGATTGCGATATGATTTGGGCCACGTAGGTTCGCTCAGTGATGTGATCGCCCCGCCCTATGATGTGATCGATACGGAGTTGCAGGATCAGTTGTATAAAAACCATCCGGCTAATGTTGTACGCCTGATTCTGAATCGTGAAGAGCCCGGAGATGAATCGGGTGACGAAAAGTATGTTCGGGCTGCCCGTTTGCTCAAACAATGGCAACGGGAAGGGGTCCTGCAACGGGAATTCAATTCGGTGGTCTATGTCTATCATCAGCAATTTGAATATGCCGGGCAAACGTTTGTAAGACGTGGATTCATGGCTCGTATGAAATTGGAGAAACTGGGCGACGGGGCTGTCTACCCGCATGAAGAAACCCATTCCGCCGCCAGAGCGGATCGGCTGAAACTGTTTCAAGCCACCAAATGTAATCTCAGTCAGATTTTTGGGATTTATCCTGATCCCGAAAATGAAGCTCAGAAGTTGCTTGAACAACTTTCCCAGGACACAACCCCGCTGGAAGCAACGGATCACCTTGGTGTGTTGCACAGGTTATGGCCGGTAAGCGAAAGCAAGGTACTTGCGGAACTGACGCAGTGCATGAGTGAACGCCCCATGTATATCGCCGATGGGCATCATCGCTATGAAACAGCTTATCAATATCGGGAAGAACTTCGTGAGGCCGGGCTGTTGACGGCCGACCATCCAGCTCAAAGCGTGCTGACGATGTGCGTCAGTATGAACGATGACGGAATGATCGTCTTGCCAACTCACCGCTTGTTTCAGGGTTTACCCCACTACGATTCAACCACACTGATTGAAAAGATACAGGATTGCTTTGATGTATCCCGCATGGGGACGGGGCCTGATAAAGCAAATGAGGTCTGGGAACAGATTGAGATGGAAAACCAGCAGGAGATACTGGGATTGTATTGTCCGCAGGATGAAACCTGGGTACTGGCTCGACTCAATGCACAGGGTATGGAAAAAATGAATGAGATCGCCGGGGAACATAGTGATGATTGGCAGGGTCTGGGAGTAAGTTTGTTGCATCGCCTGCTCATCGATTCTTTACTGGGCCATGCCGATTTACCTAAACCAACCTATGTTCACCTTGTGGACGAAGTGGTGACGGGCCTGACGACCCATGAAGACGCTTCGAGCTTTGGGTTGGCCGCGCTTGTGATGCCCGCCACGCTCGACCATATTCGCAAAATCAGTGAGCATGGCGAGCGGATGCCGGCCAAGAGTACCTATTTCTATCCTAAGTTGCTTAGCGGTCTGGTCCTGCATCCACTGACTTGATGGAAATAGACGAGCCCGAGGTTTTACCGAACTCCGTTTCACGTGAAACAGGCTGGATTACGAGTCGAAAGCAGCTGCTGCATTACGAGCCAACTGTTCGATCGCGCTGGCCAACTTAATCCCCGGTTCGGATTCCACCCCGCTGGCAACGTCAATTGCCGAGGGCTCCGCCGCGACAATTGCCGCGGCCACATTCTCCGCACAAAGACCACCAGCAAGGATCCATTTATACCCCCCAAAAAGGTGGGACTTGTTTTTCAGGGAGTTCCAGTTCAGTGAGCTACCGGTTCCACCAAAGGTGTCAGCCTGGTAGGCGTCCAGCAGCAGAGCCTCGAGTGTGATATCCAGAGTGGTGCAGGCAGCAAGATAATCCACAACCGGACCTAATCCCGAATCTTTACAGCGGAAGGCTTTGATGAGTCGCAGGTCTTTCAATGCACGCAGGAAGGCAGGATCTTCGTCACCGTGAAGTTGAATGAGGTCGAGTCCGACAGCTTGGTGAATTGAGCGTATTTCGTCGTGGCTGTGATTTACAAAGACTCCAACCAATTGAATTTGGGAGCGGACGGCATGGGCAATTTCGATTGCTTGCTCCAGACTCACCGACCGGGGACTGGCATCATAAAAATTAAGGCCAATGGCCTCGATTTGGTACTGACAGCAAAGCCGAGCATCATCAACGGAGGTAATCCCACAAACTTTGGTTCTAAACATAGAGTCGTTGAATTGCTGGAAATGGTGTTAGGTTGATCGTTAATTCTTCGCCGGCCCCCCCATTTTAACCTGCCTAAGCAACAAAATGGAGGAAATAGCGAGAGTTGAATTGGTGCAGGGTTGATTCTACAGGCAGAGAAGTCGAGTCGCCGAAAAATAACCATAGTTCACACGTATCTATAAACCTAGCACACAATGATAACCACCGTGTTACGGAAACCATGATGTACCAGTCTTTTTACAATCTCAGTGGTGTTCCATTCGCCTTCGCGCCGAATCCAGCTTGTTTTTACGCGAACGACTACACTCGGGAATCACTGCGAACGTTACGGCGTGTGATTGGCCGTGCCGAGGGAACCGCTTTGGTAGTGGGTCCGACGGGTACCGGCAAGTCGACGGTTTGCCAGTTAGTGGTGGATCACTTTGGTTCATCTCATCAGATCGTGCATCTGCACAGTGCCGGTTTTTCCACGCGTCGCGCCATGGTCGAGCAGTGTCTTCTTTGCTTAGGAGTCACTACGGAGGGGCAAAGCGAAGCGCACCTACGCACTGCTTTGCGCCGACATCTGTTCAATCTGGTGGATCATCCTCAGCAGGTGCTGATGGTTGTTGATGAAGCTCATTTAATGACACCGGAAATGGCTGCAGAATTGCGGATGCTCCATAATTTAGTTCATGACGGCAGCATACGGATTGGCATGGTACTGGCGGGCACTTTGAAACTGGAAGAGTTACTTGCGCATCCCACACTGGAGTCATTCAACCAGCGTGTTGCCCATCGTTGTTACCTCGCCGCAGCGAGCCGAATGGAAACCAAGTCACTAATCAATGAACAATTGGTTCAGGTTGGCAGTAGTGTAAGTAAGGTTTTCACCCAGAACGCTCTGCGCAGAATCTATGAATTCACGGAGGGCGTCCCTCGAGTGATTAACTTATTAGCGGATCGTTGTTTAGTGTTAGGATGTGCTCGAAAGGTCGCCATGATTGATGAGTTTGATGTCGAAATTGCTTGGGCGGATTTGCAGCAGCTACCGGAGCCTAAACCCGAGGCTCCGCCGCAGCCGGCCACGGCGCCTGCGGCTGTTGAATTTGGCGTGCTTTCGGATGGATAGGTTAGAATAACGGCATGACCAAATACCTTGTTACCGGTGGTGCTGGATTTATCGGGTCGCACTTAGTGGATGCTTTAGTGGCACGCGGTGATCAAGTACAGGTGCTGGATGATCTATCCAGCGGCAGTCTGGACAATCTGGTTCAGAGCCGTTCTGAAATTGAGTTTCATGAGGGCTCCATTCTTGATTCATCTTTGCTGGCATCGATTTTGAAGGGCGTGGACATTGTGTTCCATCAGGCAGCACTGGTTTCGGTACCCCGATCGCTCGAAGATCCTCTGCATACTCATGAGGTCTGTGCAACGGGAACGTTAACCTTACTGGCTGCAGCTCAGTCCAGTGGAGTACGTCGGGTCATCTATGCCGGTTCCAGTAGTTGTTATGGTAATACTGCACTGGGAGTACAGTCCGAATCCAGTGTACCGGCACCGATTTCACCCTATGGGGCTTCGAAGCTTGCGGGTGAGCAGTACTGTCATGCATTTTCGCGTAGTTTTGATATGGAAACGCTCTCGTTACGATATTTCAACGTCTTTGGTCCCCGGCAGGATCCGTCGAGTCCTTATTCGGCGGTCATTCCTTTATTCATCACCGCGATGTTGCGGGGTGAGACACCTCTGATTTTTGGTGACGGCTTACAAACTCGGGATTTCACGTACATTGATAACGTCGTGCACGGCAATTTACTGGCGGCGGACGCCGCTACAGTTACACCTGAGCCGCTGAATCTTGCCAATGGCGAGGGAATTTCTTTGTTAACTGTTGTCGATTTGATCAATCAGAACTTAGGGACGTCGATCCAGCCTCAATTCACGGCGGTTCGCCCCGGAGACATTCTTCACAGCCGAGCCGACATTGAGCGGGCCATGATCCATCTGGGGTATACTCAACAAATTGGATTCGCCGAAGGGCTGGAACGAACGGTTGCGTATTATCGTTCCCTTCCGGCAGGGTCATGATGACTCCGGAGGTTTCAAAGAAACAGACAAGTTGACGTATGACTACGAACTGGAAAACACTGGTCGCGATTGCCACTTACAATGAGCGTGAGAACATCCCTGATTTGGTGAAATCGATACGCCAGGTGACGCCGACGACGGATCTTCTGGTGATTGATGACGGATCGCCGGACGGTACAGGTTCATGGTGTGAGCAGATGGCCGGGGAAAATGCATGGTTCCATTTTATTCAGCGTGGTGCGAAACAGGGTTTGGGAACGGCCACGATCTGCGGTATGCAGTTTGCGATCGAGAGTAACTACGATTTGTGGATTGGCATGGACGCGGATTTGAGTCATCCGCCGGAGCGTTTACCGGCGATGATCGCAAAAATTGGCGAGAGATTCGATTCTGATTATGACCTGGTAATCGGGTCACGTTATATTGCCGGCGGAAGCATCGTCGGTTGGCCTCTGAAACGCCGTTTGATGAGTCGTGCTGTGAATTTCTACTCGCGGGTAATGTTGGGACTAAACCCCCGCGATTGCAGTGGCGCCTTTCGGTGTTGTCGTGTTCCCTTACTGGAACAACTCGAGTTCTCCACCTTTTTGTCCACGGGTTATTCATTTATGGAAGAATTCCTTTGGCGGATGAAACGTGTCGATGCACGGATGGCAGAAGTTCCGATTCAGTTTCTCGAACGTCAACAGGGTCAATCCAAATTGAATTATCGTGAAGCGCTGAAGGCCTTAGGGGTGATCAGCAAGTTGGGCATTCGCAACTGGCTGGGCCGTGACTGATCCCGATTGCTGTTAATTGCGGTACCATGACAGGTTGAATTCATTTGTCGGCAAACGGTTTACAAGCCTGCTTCCGGGAAACTAAAATCAGCTGTTTAAGACTTCCCCCTACATTCAGCAGATAAGGTTCATCGCATGTCAGACAACACGGGTGGTTCCATTGATAACGTGATGCAGGAATCGAGGATATTTCAGCCCAGCGATTCATTTCTGGAAGGTTGCAAAATCAATTCTCTGGAAGCGTACGAAGCGTTGTATAACCGATCGAAGGAGGATCCGGTGGCGTTCTGGGCCGAGTTAGCTCGATCGGATCTGCATTGGTTTGAAGATTTTGACACAGCACTGAACTGGGAAGCTCCCGATGCACAATGGTTTGTTGGGGGAAAAACGAATGTCTCGTATAATTGCCTCGATAGACACCTGGAGACGAATCCTGATAAGACAGCGATCATTTGGGAGGGCGAGCCGGGAGATCTTCGCTCGTTTACTTATCGCGAACTTCATCGTGAGGTTTCCCGTTTAGCCAATGCCTTTAAACAGGCAGGTGTGGAGCAGGGAGATGTGGTTTCTATTTATATGCCGATGGTTCCCGAACTCGCGTTTGCCATGCTTGCCTGTGCCCGGATTGGTGCTGTCCATAGCGTTATTTTCGCCGGTTTTTCAGCGGAGTCGATTGCCGATCGTAATAACGATGCCAGTGCCAAGGTTCAGTTAACCGCCGACGGCGCATGGCGTCGGGGAAAGGTGTTACCGCTGAAGGAAATTGTTGATGAAGCACTAGAAAAGTCTCCTACGGTGCATACGTGTATTGTGCTGAACCGCACAGACAATGAAGTCACGATGAACGAGGGTCGGGACATCTGGTGGCATGATTTACTGGAACAGGTCGACGATCACTGTCCTGCAACACCGTTAGACAGCGAAACGCCGTTATTTATTCTTTATACAAGTGGTTCCACGGGTAAGCCCAAGGGGATCCAACACACGACGGCGGGCTACAACCTATATGCGAAAAAAACATTCGAGTGGGTTTTTGATATTCGTGATGACGACATTTATTGGTGCACCGCCGACTGCGGCTGGATCACCGGACACAGCTACATTGTTTATGGTCCGTTAAGCGCGGGTGCCACCGTGGTTATGTTCGAAGGGGCTCCCAACTATCCGGCCGAAGACCGTTTTTGGGAATTGGTGGAAAAGCACAAGATTACCATCCTCTATACCGCCCCCACCGCAATTCGCGCGTTTATCAAATGGGGTGACGAACATGTTGAAAAACATGATCTTTCCAGCTTGCGGTTATTAGGCACCGTTGGTGAAGGGATCAATCCTGAGGCCTGGATTTGGTATCATGAAAAAATTGGAGGTTCCCGTTGTCCGATCGTTGACACGTGGTGGCAAACCGAGACCGGGGGCATCATGATGTCCCCGCTGCCCGGTGCGATCGCCACCAAACCCGGCAGTTGTACCAAGCCCTTGCCTGGCATCATTCCGGCTATTCTGGATGATTCGGGTACACCGGTGGGTGAGAATCAGGGCGGCATGCTGGTGATGTCTCATCCCTGGCCTGGGATGCTGAGGGGAATCTGGGGCGATCAGGAGCGTTATCAGGAAGCTTACTGGAGTCGATTTCCCGGGCTGTATCTGGCAGGTGATAACGCCCGCTGTGATCAGGACGGTTACTACTGGATTATGGGCCGTATTGATGATGTGATCAACGTATCCGGGCACCGGCTCAGTACGATCGAAGTGGAGAGCGCACTGGTAAGCCACCCATTGGTTGCTGAGGCAGCCGCTGTCGGTCGCGAAGACGAATTGAAAGGACAGGCGATTGCCGTGTTTGTGACCCTTGTTGGTGCGGATCCCAGCGAAGATCTTAAG
This sequence comes from Planctomycetota bacterium, assembly GCA_036150515.1. GTDB lineage: Bacteria > Planctomycetota > Planctomycetia > Pirellulales > Pirellulaceae > UBA721. Next base: position 18,035 of record JAYZPA010000037.1, on the reverse strand, counting down.
CAGGAACTGCGACTGCACGTCCGAACGGAGATTGGCGCATTGGCTCAGCCTGATGATATCCGCTTTACCAATGCGTTACCCAAGACACGCAGTGGTAAGATCATGCGGCGATTGCTGCGGGATATTGCCGAGGGAAAAGAGGATGTTGGCGATACCACGACGCTGGAGGACTATACCGTGTTGACCCAACTCCGCGCTGCGGATGAAAGTTAATTGTCACTCCGGGCAGTCGTGCTGTCGGGGCTGGCAGGATTGTCCTGATTGGTCAGCCGTTTATCTGCGGCATTCCACTTGCGAATCATCTCTTTGGGATTTTCAAAATTTAGATAAGTCGGTTGTTCGTTGGCAGCGACGCGTGTGGCCATTCCGGCAATTCGCCAGCCGTCGGTTTGTTGCCGTAAAACCCAGATAATGTCAAACAGCTGGGTTAGCCCGTCCGGAGCGGTCTCGCTCCATTGACTGTTTACATAGGCCCCTCCGGAAACCATTTCCAATTCACCTACACTGAATTGAGCGGACGGAGACCCCGGACTGCGGACAACCAAATCATGTTTTTCCGTTTCTGTTCGGGCTTTGGCAGTTAATAATCCGGTAACTTGCTCGTCATTGCCCTCTTGTAATGCCGTTAGAAAAAACTGGACAACCTGCTGAGGCGTCGCGCTGGTTGATAAGTCAACCGACGGCTCCAGCGGACGTGGATTCGTTGCCGTTGCGTCCGGTTGAGCATTAAAACTCACCACCGGTGCCACCAACGCGGGTGTGGAGTCCGACTCGGAAGACGTGACCTCTTCAGCACTGTCCGAACAACCGGTTAGCCAGATCAAACAGAAACACCCGGTCCAATAGATCGCTAGATTTGTTTTCTTCATCGAATCGTGTGTCCTTGCCTTGTAAACTGCCGGTTATTGGGATTATAAGTTTTATCAGGAGGTATTTTCCCTCCACCTGAAGTTGTGGAAGTGTCTCAGAAAATAGGGTTTCTCGTCAATCCTGAATTGTGAGATTAGGAAGACTGGATAAATTAAATAAAATTTATTGATTGGGTAAAGACCTTGAGGATAGACCTGCGATAATAGAGTTTGGGTGTGATGTTATCACATTTAGTTACCCATAATGATTAGGCCATATTGTCAAATGGAGACAGAATTATGAAGCGTTTACGAATGGGCGGAATCGCCTTTGTTTTGGCGCTGACGTTGATTGTCAGCGGTTCATTATTTGCTCAACAGAGCGATAGTAAGAAGCTTATCAAACTGGAGCTGCCGACTTTAAAGCTGCGTAAGGCGGCTTGTTGCGAAACGGATGCAGCAAAAGCAGAATGTCCCAAGTGTTCGAAAAAGTCGGACAATCTTGTCACGAAGTTAAAGAGTGTTTCTGTCAGGAAAAGCTGTGCTGATTGCAGTCGCAAAGAGAAGTGTGCGAAATGCGAAGCTGCAGCCGCAGAAAAGAAGAGCGATGTTGTTGCCAACGTGCTTGATGCTACGGAAGACGTTGTTGATAAGACGGCGGACAAAGTGAAGTCGACGGTGACCAAACTGCGTGACCGCATCAAAGAGGGTGTAAAAAGAGAAAAGGCTGACAAATAAGTCACCCTGGCTTTTTGGCCTTTGAGAACCATGAGACGCTCGTGATCGGAGAACCGATCACGAGCGTTTTTTTATGGGGCAGAGCACCCCCACGGTTTGGGCAAATGTTCCGTCTTCCGGTTAACGTCTGTTAAAGATTGGGATCAGCCGAGGAACGCTTCTTTAAGTTGACCGATGAAATGGGGTGATTGGGTACGAGGGTCACCTTTCTCTTCGTATTCCAGCACGATATATCCGCGATAGGCTGCATCTTTGAGAATGCTGGCGAGTCGGGGAAAATCAGCGGGCGACGGTTCACGGGCCGTATTGCGGGTCACCACTTTGACCTGAACATTCATGGCATAGGGAGCAATCTGTTCAATTTCATCATAGCATTGGTCGCTCGCAAAATTCCCAGTATCCAGATTCACGGTGAACCAGGGACTTTTCACATCATGGATGAACTTTAGCAACCCCTTGGCAGTACTGGTGGGTCCGCCATGGTTTTCCAGAGCCAGAAAAACTCCTTTGCTTCCGGCATAATCACAACATTCCTCGATGGCGGACACCATCAGTTTATGCGACGTCTCCGGATCCTGATCCGGTTTCGGGTGTCCGGCAAAAATACGAATGACGGGAGCGGACATGGCAGAGGCATGATCGACCCATGTTTTGACATGATCAATTTGTTGTTGTCGTTGGGGGTCGTCTTTGCCGAATCCGAAATCATTTCCCACAGCGGTACCGGAGACATCCAGTCCCATGGTAAAACAATGTTGCTTTAAAGAAGTCAAATATTCCGGCGTTACCTGTTTCGGAAAATAGTAGGAAGTTAACTCGGTCCCTTCTAATCCGAACGCAGCACAATCGCTGATGAAATCGTGCCTAGAAAGTTTGGGTTTTTCACCGCTAAGCAGACTGCGATAGCTATAGGCGGCCAGCGAAAATTTAAATTTCGCCTGACCGTTCCGTTGGACCGGTTCAATGGCCTTGGATATCGGATGCCAGAAAGCAGTTGCAGCCAGCGCTGCAGAGGTGTTACGAACAAAACGTCGGCGTGTAAGGAAGGGCATTTTACTTCTTCTGTAAAAGTGAACGAAACAAGGGACGGTGTATGTATTTTAATCCAGACTGCATCAGGAAGCGAACCACTGCTGGATGTTTTCCCAGGGTTGGGTATTGGCGACATGGCCAGCGGTCAACCCTCCCCGACGGGCCTGAACCACGCCATATTTGAGAACATCGAGACCGTCGACGCTATGAGCATCACTGTTGATCATTACCGGGATTCCTAAACGCCGAGCGGATGCACAGTGGATATCGTTCAGGTCGAGTCGCGCGGGGTTCGCATTGAGTTCCAGCATCTTGCGATTTGCCAAAGCAGCCTGAAACACGGCGTCCATATCCACCTGATAAGCTTCACGGCGGTTAATGAGGCGTCCGGTGGGGTGGGCAATGATCTTGACGTGCGGGTTTTCCAGAGCACCGGTAATGCGATCGGTGATTTGTTCACGGGATTGTTTTTGGCCAAAGTGTACGGAGGCAATGACCCAGTCTGCCTGGGCTAGCACCTCATCGGGAAGGTCCATGCCACCGGCTTCAAGAATATCACACTCGATTCCCTTGAGGACCAGAAAATCATCTTCGATGGATTCGTTGAACCTGTCCACGGCTTCCCATTGTTCGAGAAGTTGGTCGGCTGTTAGTCCACGAGCCACGGAAACACGCTGGGAATGGTCCGTAATTGCAATGTACTTTAAACTGCGATCACGCGCGGCGTCGACCATTTGTTCCAACGACGCTTTGCCGTCGGTGGCGGTTGTGTGCATATGCAGATCGCCCTGAATTTGTGACAATTCGATCAGATCGGGCAGGGAACCCTGATCCGACCATTGAAATTCCTCACGTGCTTCTCGCATTTCCGGAGGAAAGTAGGGTAGATCCAGAGCATCATAGACGTCCTGTTCTGTCGCACCGGCGATTTTAGTTTCCTGTTTGCCGTCAACCCGAAAGACACCGTACTCATTAACTTTCAGTCCCCGCTGTTTGGCGCGGCCACGAACCTCGACATTGTGGTCTTTGGAGCCGGTAAAATACTGCCAGGCTGCACCGAAGGAGTCACTCGGGACCACACGTAAATCGATCTGGAAACTATTGTCCACCCGGATCGACATTTTTGTGTCACCCCGAACTAACGTCTGTTCCCGGGCAGTAAATTCGGCGAAATGATCCATCACTTTTTCAGGTTTAGAGGAAATGACCAGCAGATCCAGATCACCAACGGTTTCCCGTCCGCGGCGATAACTGCCGGCAAGTTCTATTCGGTCAACGGCACTGCAGTCCTGCATATGGGTTCTCAATGACTGTGCCAATTCGTCTGCCGTGGCCCAACGGATTCGTGAGTTGGCTGCGGCGGCAATCTCAATCCCGGCTAAAATAGATTCTTCGGTCTTGACTGCAAACCCTTTGAGCTTTTGAATCTCGCCGGCCTCGGCTGCTGCCTGAAGCTGTTCTAATGTCTGGATCTGGAGGGTTTGATAAAGGACGGCAGCTTTCTTGGGACCCAGACCGGGGATGCGCAGCATGTCCAGTACGCTTTCCGGTATCTCTTCGAGCAGTTCATCAATCTCTTCAATTTTACCGCTTTCAATCAATTGCGTGATTTTTTCGGCGACCCCTTTACCGATACCCTGGATCTCCGTCAGTTTGCCTGGATCTTGTTGTGCCATGGTTGCAAACGAGTCCGGAAAATCTTTAATGATCCGGGCGCCGTTGCGATAGGCACGGATTTTGAACGGATTGGCTCCTTGAAATTCGAGTAAATCAGCGAGCTTGCTGATGGTTGCCGCGATCTGACCGTTGTCCATGTTCACTGCCCTGTCCTGTAATCAGTTTCCACCGGCGATTATAAGCAACTTGACCTGACACAACACCCCGGCCTGTATCGAACCGGGTGAAACGGTAGGAGCCGTCAGGTCAAAAGGGATCCCCAATAACAGAGCCCGTTGCGGTCGTTGACGGTGCAGGGCAGAGGTTTCATGTTGGGCTGCAGCGCATGATCTCATGGGGGCGAATTAGGTTACGCCTAGGGAGGACAAAAAATCCAAAAAATTTCATTTTCTTTCAGCCCGAATGGAAAACGGTAACCTAACTTTGTCTCAGATGGTGAGAATGTAGTTTTTTCCGGCAGATAAACCGCATTGCTGATCAACTCGCGCGGGAGCGTGTTTTTCAGCAGTTCTCACAATCTAGAGTGTAAGAATCAGGTCCGTTTATAGTCTCAGGTGAGTAAGAGCACCTCAGTCATAACGACAATCGGTTTAATCGTTACATTTGCTGTAATCATAAAATTGCAGTAAATCCGGGTTGCGACAGGGTAAATCCTTGACAGCCCCCCGGGGTGATCGATCAAACTGAACGTTAGCGGAATAATCAGTCGTTATGTTCGCTCGGTTCGACCGGGGGAATATAATCCACGCGAAGAGAGAGAGAGAAGTAGAATGAACGTTCAACAAATGAAGTATGGAGTTGCCGTACTGTTAGCACTGTTGCTCAGTACGACTTCGGTTAGCGCGGACATTTTTGATGTCATTGCAGGACGCCAACCGATATTACCGGTCCACCAGCCCACGGCTGAAGAAACAGCGAAGCGGGTTGAAGTCCGCAAGCCGGCCAATGTGGGTCATGACGTCATTAATCCACTAACCCCGTTGTTTCCCCGTCAGACGGTGGTGGGTTACAAACTGGAAACGCATTACGAGACCAAATGGGTAAAGATACCGACAACGCTTTATCGGCCTGCAGTTGATTTCCATGCACGACCAGGTGAATCGATTTTGTTCAAGCCTGTGGAAACATTCACATGGCAATTACGCCAGGTGCCTGTCAATTCCTATCGCCCGATTCTGGAAGACTCGCCGAAGAATTTCTTTTCACGAACCTATCTTCCCCGATTAGGCGACATTCTGGAACCGATTTTCCCGCATTACGATGCATCGGCCACTGCGTCCCCGAGCGAGCCATACTACAACGGTAATCCTCAGGGCAATGGTACAGATTCCGACTCGGCGGAGAAGACCGTTCCTGTGCAACCCGCTGACCAGCGACCGAAATTGGATCCGGATGTTTTAAAGCAGCCTGGTTCCACGGATACGGAAGCCCATTCGACCCTTAAGGTCGAGCTTCCGTCAGATGCCGAAGGTGAATCGGTATTGAAGAAACCGATTGTAACTCCCGATGAGACGCCGGCGGATGAGGCGGTTAAGGATGCCGATTCAACCGCTCGCGATCCCCAGCAGCCGATTCCCGATCCGGATGCAAAATCGGAAGGGCCTGACGAGGCAGCGCCGGCGAAACCGGAACCCAAGACGACTGCCCCCGAGTTGGTCAATCCACTGGATCGTACGGTGCGGACTGAATTGCCAAAGATAGGGTCGTATTTTGTCGTACCCGCGTCGATTGAGCAGCAGCGCACGGCCAACGTTCCCCTGAATGATGAAGGCTGGGTCCCGGTCAAATAGAAGACAATCTCTCTGCCTGCTCTGAGAAGAGCGTGGCGAAGATTCGCGTTTGCCGAACGGGATAAAGCCAATCCCGTTCGGCATTTTTTATGTTGGGCAGGTCAATCGTTGTTTCCATGGTCGGATGCCAAAATAATGCGGGATGTTGGTCATCGTGATGGCATGATCGTCGTGAATATTATCCAGTCCCAGATCTTCTAAAAACGCGTTCTTATGAGTCTGACACCGGCAGGCCAGAGTTTCCCAGGGCTCATGCGTTTCCGGAAGCAGATTGAGTGTTTGTTTACGCGGATTCCATTGCCCTCCATAGGAAACCCCCAAGAGTTGTTGGTCCGCCTGCTCGGCAGATTCAAAGCATGAATCGGAGGGAAGTTCCGGGCTTACGGAATCCTTGGAAATGGTAGCGTCGAACAGGAGCGTTTTCCGGTCGTTCATCCGGATCCTCCACTGCTGATCATCCTCGGTAAAGCGAATTGATCTGGTATGGAAGCGGATACTGGTGAACAGGGATCCACCCCAGGAAACGAATCTTCGATTGAGGTTGGGTTGCAGGACGAGCACGGCTTCCCGCCGGCTGCCATCAGGAAAAGGGAGTCGCGCGCGTGTTCGATGGATCAGATAGTTGTAACCCATCCCGGGCAAACCGCTCATAAAACTAGGCCGCATATTTTTCATTTTAACAAAGCAGGCGGAGACCCAGGCCGTTTGATTGTATTGGGAGAATTCGCTGCCGGGGGGGAGATGTGCCTGTAGTCGTTCAACAGGAACCGGGTAATTGATGAGAAAACGGCGTTCGACCATTCCCAGCATGTGCAGCCCGTTGAGACGGTCGGTGGGTTGCAGGTCTGGAGAAGCGGGAGACATCATCGATGGGATTCACAAATTGGCTTTGCGTTGTTCATACAAATCATAACAAGCGAACAGTATTTCACGGACATTATTTCCAAATTGTTGATACAGCATTTTGGCATCCTGTTCGGAGATAAGACGTTGGACCGATCGGTCGGTTTGGAGTTGGGTTATGAGCTCGGTGACGGTTTGCAGGGTGGTTTGCAGTTTTATCAGTTCGGGCAGTTTTTGCGATTGATGGGTGGTAACAACCAGTCCACTATGGGCTTGTGCCGTTTGCCGTTTTAGTTGGCGTCGGGTCCACCAGGATAACTGTTCAAATCCGTCGACCAGTAACACGGCATTCGGGGTGATATGGGGTTTTAGCGAGGTGATGGTTTGGGGTGGACCTGTGTGAGGAAAGGGACCGCGGGCATAGAGTAAGGTGACAGAAATGTCCTGACGGGTCAGTTCGCGTTTTAGCGTCTGCAAAAGTGTGGATTTGCCTACGCCATGCGGGCCCACGATTTCGCCTCGATACCCCTTGGCTGACAGTTTCTTGAGGAGTCTGCAGATCGACTTGAATCCGACAGGGATAAACCGGACTTCAGCCGGTTTGATCCATCGGGTCTCGAAGGGATTGACTGCCATGTTCATGAGCTTAGGAAGCGGCAAGCGGAGTTAGGGTGGGAGATTGATAGAGTTGGAAATTCTGGTCATGAACGTATTCTTTTACTCGTTGACCCTCGTGATGAACGAGGATCCGGACGCGCACACACCATTGAATGCGAAGATTTGTCCCGTTATGGCTAAACGGACTGTTCGGTAGCGTCGTGGTAAAATGCGTCAAAGCCCGTAAATCCTGATAGTCGGTTTGACGTGGTTTACGCCGCTGTCGGTGATAATAGTGGACCCCCTGATCCGAATCCCCTTTTCCGCTGGTGTACCAAAGCACCGCTGCTTCGACGGACTCCACTTCATGTTGTTCCACGGCATCGATCTGGTATTCGCACTCCATTTGGTCACCGGGACGGTATTCGCGGTCAGAGCGGTCGAGCCGCAAACTGATCAAGGGGTCAAACTTCATCATGATCCTCACTGACATCCTGATACGGCGGGTGGACGATCAGCGAGAAGCCCCGCCGGATTTCCAGTACTTCTCGATATCTGCCAACCGAAACGAGCTTCCACTGGACACAGTTAAAGTTTGCTTGGAAGGAATGCATGGCGTCCGGTGGAATGGTGACGGTAAAGACTTCGGCGAGAGGATTTTTGGAAGTGATTTCGAACCTCCGCTGGACAAAGACCTGCTGTCGGTAGGTTTCCAGCGTTTCGGTGCGAATGTCCGTTCCCTGATGGTAACTGGTGATTTCTTCGCACACGAGAAACAGCCGCAGCGATCGTACATGCAGCGTACCACGTTGGGAAATCGCGACGTCGTAGGTTTCACCCGGATAGATGGGTTGATGGGAAATTTCGACTTTGAGAGGATCAATGTTGATTTGATTTTTCAGTTCATGGTGCAGCATCCGACCGGACCAGATGGCAATCCCGCTGGCCGGTAGCAGAGACAGCGTGGGTAACCACCAGCTCCATCCGCTGTTGGCATCGGCAAAATAGAGGCTGACGCTGTAGACCAACAGGAAAACAGAAACGATGGTCCAGATACTAAAGAAGACAATCATGGAAATGACTTCCACTGGTTTGCCCGTGGTGACGGCCAGTCGCCAACGTTGCACCGCTCCGGGGCTGGTTAACAGGGTATCCACCAGCGGGACATTGGGCAGTCGGCGCGTTCCTTTTCCTTTTTGAGTGATATCGAGCCGATGAACATTTTGTTGAAAGGAATATTTCAACTCATCTCCAACTCGACTTCTCAGGATATCCGCGATGAGTCCCTGGGCACCGAAAATCACGAACGACAGGACGACAATTCCCAGCAGCCAGTCCGCGACATCGCCTGTTAGATTGGTGACTAATTGAATGCCGGAAACGATTCCCAGCAGTAGAAGTGTCAGGCTGAATGCCAGATTCCCCACGATGCTGAAGGTTGAGGAAACGCTTTGGCGACTGCCACGTTTTTTTCCCAGAATTCTAATCAATTGGCGAGACAAGATAAGTTTCGATTCAAACGGTGGTTATAGTTCGTCATGCAGATGAAGGTTTCCCTGCGTGAATATACCAAATCCGGCAACGGGTTGTCTGCCGGGGCATCAGGGGAGTTTTAATGCGGTTAACGTTCCTCCGTCTCCTTCATTGCTGCGGAAATAAAATTGGCCGTTGGCCAATGCCGGGAAGCTGCGTGTCGTTCCCGGGCTGACATTAGCCCGTGCCAGTTCTTCGTATTTTTCGGTGTTTGCCTGAATCAACACTAATTGTCCGGATGTGTTCAAAGTGAGGAAACGGTCTTTGACCAGTATGGCATGGGCGACACCAAAATTTGGTTTTTCCCAATTGACTTTTCCACTGGCCGTGGCAACGCAGCGTAACGCGGCACTGCCGATGTCCTCACGTCCGTGCGTTCCAAACAGATGCTTGTCATGAAGGATCGGTGTTGTGTACTGACTGGATAATATATCGTCTCCGGACCAATGGACCTTCAGGGGTTGAGCTGGATTCAATGGACTCGCCAGTTCCAGCATTTGAGCTCCAATCTGGTAGCTTGCCGTCAGGAACACTCGATTATCAAAAGCCAGTGGAGTTGCGCCGTTGACGGTTGGCCCCTGCTTTCCAAAGGGCGTACTGAACAAGAGCTTTCCATTTGTTGGATTGACTGCCAGTGCTTTCATACGCGTGATAAACAGGGCGTACTGTGTCTCACCATGGTGCAGGACGGTGGGGGATGAATAACTCGCTTTTTCCTGTGTTGCCTGCCAAACCGTTTTCCCGGTATTCGTATCAACGGCGACAATTCCTGCTTCCCGGCCTCCGACATTCACCAGCACATGACCGTCGATGACCAAGGGACTGCTGCCCGCACCAAAGTATCCGTCGGGAGCCTGATAGTCCTGGCCCAATGTCCGATCCCAAACCGATTCACCCGTTGTCAACTTAAGACAATGTAAATCTCCAGCGGCACCAAATACGTAGATTTGACCGCCTGACACCACGGGAGTTGATCGAGGACCCAGATCCGAGTTGTATCCGCCGCGATAAAATGCTTTGAAATCCCGCTTCCATAAAACCTTACCCGACGTTGAGTCCAGTGCCTCCACTCTCTCCATGTCCGACACGCGATGGAAAATAATTACTTTCGAACCGGATACCACAGGTCCGGAATAACCACTGCCAATCCGGTGGCGCCATGCTGTGGCAGGTCCGGATTCCGGCCAGGCCTTTAAACTTTGGGTATCCCGGGAAATCCCGTTGCGGTCAGGTCCCAGACCCTGAGGCCAATCGTAGGCGGTAAGCGTGGTGGTAAACGTGCATAGCGCCAGCCAGATTGAAAGAGAACAAAGGATATTCGTGGTGATTCGCTGCATTGAGTTGGCTCCAGTGAGAAGGTCCATGAGTGCTATCTAGTTTAACGCACCCGACTCGGTTCGACAAAAATAGATGGAATTCAGCGCAATAAAAGAGAGCCCTGATGAAGTGGGATCCATCCAGGGCTCGTTGTTGTATGGTTGAAATTAACGGGTCGGCTATGCAGGTACAGAGGCATTTGTCCGGAAAAAACCGATCGCTGCCAACGCCTCGTAGACCTCTTCCAGTGTCTTACCACCAAAATTGGATATGCTTAATAAATCGGCCGGAGTTGCATGCAACAGCTCTTTGACCGTAAAGATCCCCTTTTCCTCTAAACAGTTCGTTGTGCGAACGGTTAGACCGATCTCTGCTGTGCTTAACTCCAGACGTTGCTTTAAACTTCGACGCTGTTCTTCCACAGCACTTAAAGGTATGCGTGTCATGGACTCCCTCCCAAAAAAAACGCAAATTAAAATATGACCATCCTTGGCCATTTCCGCTCACACTCTCAAGCGAGAAGAACAAATCATACAGCACTGTCACCAAAATGCCAAAACTATTTCTTGAAAACTTTAATAATGTGCTAGCACATTATGTCGCGGCCGGTGATTGCACGGGCTGCCGTAAGGCATGGAGATTACTTATAATGGGTGTTTGATATGACGTCAGATGAAAGGAATCACACGGTCCTATGTCAGCGGACATACTCTCATCACTCACTCCAACTCAGCAGCAGGCAGTGACTCACATTGAGGGTCCGTTGTTGATGATTGCTGGCCCCGGCAGCGGTAAGACACGCGTGGTCACCCATCGGATTGCTTACATGTTGTTGCAAGGGGTCAATCCCCACAACGTATTAGCGCTGACATTTACCAACAAAGCGGCAGATGAAATGCGGCTTCGTATTGAGCGTTTGGTTTCTGACCGTGGATATTGGATGGGCACATTTCACGGATTTTGTGCTCGACTTTTACGCCAATACGGGAATCTGGTTGGATTAGCAGAGAACTTTACCATTCTTGACAGCAAGGATTCCAAGCAGGCTTTGAAACGTGCTCTGGATGCTGAGAATATTGAACTAACGCACACGTCGATTGATTCCATTGCCTGGGAGATCAGCAATGCCAAGAGCAATTTGTTAACTTCCTCGGAGTATACAACCAGCAAGTCGGGGACCTACGCTGTGGTCTCGGAGGTCACTCGCAGGGCCTATCCAGCCTATGACAAGTATTTGCTGAGCAGCAATGCAGTCGACTTTGATGATTTGTTGTTACATGTAGCGGTTCTGTTACGGGACAACCCGGAGCTGCGTTCCCGGTTAGACGATCGGTATCGCTACATCATGGTGGATGAGTATCAGGACACCAATCTTGCTCAGTACGCCATTGTCCGCGCTCTGTCTTTAGACCATCAGAACTTGTCCGTAACGGGCGACCCGGATCAGTCCATCTATGCATGGCGGGGTGCCAACATCTCCAACATACTCGAATTTCAAAAGGACTATCCCGCTGCGCAAGTGATTCGTCTGGAGCAGAATTACCGCAGTACGGGTCACATTTTAAAGGCAGCCGATCAACTCATTGCTCACAATCGCAACCGTAAGCCCAAGAAGTTGTTTACAGACAATCCCCGGGGGGAGCCGGTACGTCTTGTTTGTTTTCCCCATCCCCGGGAGGAGGCGGGAGCCATTGCCGAGCGGATTTCGTCGGAGGTCAAACAGGGAGGTCACGCTTATAAAGATTTTGCAATCTTCTATCGGGTCAATGCGTTTTCACGGCCATTGGAACATGCGTTACACCGCAAGGGAATTCCGTACCAAATCGTCCGTGGATTGGAATTCTATCAACGTAAGGAAGTTAAGGACTTAATTGCCTACCTTCATTTGGTTAACAATCCGGCCAACAACGTTGCTTTTCACCGGGTCGTCAATCTACCTCCGCGCGGGATTGGGAAAAAAACGTTGTCACTGGTTCAAAGCCATGCGCAGCGTTACGACGTGACGATGCTGGAGGCCTGTCGGGAAGCGGGATTGATTGAGTCGTTATCCAAACGAGCAGCCGCGGCGATTAGTCGGTTTGTAACTTTGATTGACGTTCTCATTACGTCGGTTCATTTGCCACTGGCCGAGCTCATAACGGAATTGGTCACCCAAAGTGGATTTGATAAGTATCTTGAAATTCAGGACGCCAAAACGGATGAGGATCGCCGTGCCAATATTGATGAATTGATCAATGCTGCACGTGAATTTGAAATGGAAATGATGGAATTAGATGAGGACGGTGAGGTTAATCTGGAATCGTTTCTTGAGCATGTCTCTCTGGTCAGTGACATTGATGGCTACGATGCGGATCCGGATAAAGTGCTCATGATGAGTTTGCATGCGGCCAAGGGACTGGAGTTCCCATCGGTTTTTATCGTTGGTCTGGAGCATGGTATCTTACCTCACGAGCGGAGCATGGAGGATGAAGATTCACGGGAGGAGGAGCGGCGGCTGTTATTTGTCGGCATCACTCGTGCGGAGCAACAATTGCAATTGAGTTACAATCAGCGACGGACATTCCGGGGTCACACACGCATTGCCGCCCCCAGTCAATTCCTGTACGAGCTTCCCCGCGACGAGATGCAGTGTTTTTTACCGCAGGCCGGATTCTCCACGATCGACGAAACAACCAGCGGTGACTTCGAACCCAGCGCAGAGTATTTTGAAGCGGCTGCCGAAGCGGAACAGGATGTTCTGACCTCACCGGAAAATTCCCCGGCCATGGGGACTGTCAAATCGCCGGATTTGTCTGAGGAATTATTATCTCGCCAGTCAGTCTTGGCAGCAGGAGACCTTCCGCAGCTCACCACGGCTGCCGAACTGCTTGCCAGCCAGAATCCGGAGCAACAGAAAACACCGCCGGAAGCGTTTACCTGCGGAATGCATGTATCGCATACGAGTTACGGTTCGGGGGTGATTCTGGCGATCACAGGAACTGGAGATAAACGTACCGCAACGGTAGAATTCAGGGATCAACAACAACGAAAATTCCGACTGGCCTTTGCTCGTCTTACTCCGATGGAATCGTAGCTCGTACAAGGATGCTGCTGTGGCCGACCATGTGTTTAATAAAATTGCTACTTATCGGAGCCCGGCTGAATTGCGTGCGCGGTTGCAGCAGTTGGAGATTGACTTGCCGTGCGACGATGAGATTCATACCGCGGATCAGGGATCCGTTCTGCAAGCGTCTCAAAAAATCGGATCGTTTTCTGTAGGGAATCGTTGGTGCATTCATCCGATGGAGGGTTGGGATGCCCATGGCGATGGCACGCCTTCAGAAAAGACATTGCGACGCTGGCGACATTTTGGGGAAAGCGGAGCGAAGTTGATCTGGGGTGGTGAGGCGGCGGCAGTGGAACCCGCAGGACGTGCCAATCCTAACCAGACGATGGCAACGGCTGAACATGAAGCAGGGTTGCAGCAGTTGCTGAGCGAATTAACCACAGCACACCAGCAGAAATTCGGAACCACGGAGGATTTACTGGTGGGTCTGCAGTTAACGCACTCGGGAAGGTTTTGCCGGCCTAACGATCATCAGCCAGAGCCACGAATTGCTTATCACCATCCCCTGCTGGATTCCAAATACGGAATCGATCCGGATGATGATTCGGTCGTCTGGACGGACGATGAACTGGATGGGTTAGTTGATCGTTATGTGATCGCAGCGCAAACCGCTCAGCGAGCTGGATTTCGATTTGTCGATGTGAAATGCTGTCATGGTTACTTGTTGCATGAGTTTCTTAGTGCCCGGGTGCGATCGGGTCCATACGGCGGCGATTATCAGGGGCGTACGCGATTGTTGAAGACGATCATTGGGAGGATTCAAAGGGCATGTCCCGATTTATTAATCTTGGTACGGTTGAGTTTTTTCGACACCGTCCCTTTTCAGCCAGGCCCGGAGGCAGGTGTACCGGTCAACTATAAATCCTGTTTGCCTTATGACAGTGGATTTGGATGTGACCGGGAAGATCCGTTGCAGTTGGATTTGACCGAGCCGATACAACTGGCCACGGAGTTGCAGCAAATGGGAGTTGCCGCGCTGAATCTTTCCTGTGGCAGTCCCTACTACAATCCGCATCTGCAGCGACCGGCGGCATTTCCCCCAAGCGACGGTTATCCACCGCCCCATGATCCTCTGTTGGACGTTGCGCGGCAGATTCATGCAGTGCGGGATTGTCGTAGCGCGGTTCCGGGGATTCCTTTGGTGGGGACAGGGTATTCCTATTTACAGGATTACTTACCACACATTGCCCAGGCCGTGGTACGGGCAGGTTGGGTCGATTTTGTGGGACTGGGTCGGATGGTATTGAGCTATTGGAATTTGCCGGCGGATTCGTTGCGTGACGGTGTTTTACAGCGTAAGCAGATCTGTCGTACGTTCAGTGACTGCACCACCGCTCCTCGAAATTCACTCGCTTCGGGATGTTATCCGCTGGATCCGTACTACAAGCAACAGCCGGAAGCTGGTACGCTCAGGGAACGAAAAAAGAAGTGATCGCGGGAGAAGAACACGTACACCGATCCATGCACATCGTCATGGATGGAGCGTGAGTATTTTGTAACGGACAGCATGCACTATTTAACGCAGCGTCTGACAGGCCGTGAAGACTTCGCTGAAGCGATTGCCTGTATTGCAAGTGGCCAGGGCGTGAGCATTGACGGAGTCTGGGGTTCGTCCTGCGCGCTGGTGGCGGCTGCGGTCTGTTCCGACCGGAATCGAGTGAATCTGATTGTCCTGCCCAGTGATAAGGCAGTCGACGATTTCCGCGATGATTTGCTGTTATTCAGCCCCCGTCCTTCCCGACACTTTCCCATCGTTACCAGTGGCACTGCGCGGGACTCCTACAGTAACGATGATGTCCATGGCGATCGGATTCGAGTACTCAAGCAGTTGTTGGCATTCGAGGAATCGGATGAGGTAGAGCCGATACTGATCGTTACAAGCATTCAGGCATTGTTGCAGCCGGTTCCGGAGAAAGAGTCGTTGCGTGAGGCCACCCGGATTTTGCAGGTGGGGCAGCAGGTGGATACCGCGGAGTTGCAGCGGTGGTTTGTCGAGAATGGGTATCACACCACCAGTGCTGTGGAGTTACCGGGCGAGTTTTCCCGACATGGCGGCATCTTGGATATTTTTGCTCCGGAGTGGGAGCAGCCTGTACGGGTGGAATTCTGGGACAATGAAGTGGAGTCGATGCGTTTGTTTGATATTCGCAGTCAGCGAAGTATTGAAACCTGCTCGCGAATTGAACTCACGTCGATCCGGGCATTTTATCGGGGCACAGAGCATTTAGCGGCATATTTACCAGAGGGCAGTTGTGTCACGCTTGTGGAATTAGGTGAATTGGATCGTCAGGCGCGGGAATTCATTTCCCGGGCAGCGGATTATAAGCGGTTTCACGGCGTTCAGGATGTTCTCCGTTCCTTATCAGCTGGTGGGTATGCCCTGGTCAGTGGTTTGGCTGAAGGAGTCCTTGAGCCAAACGTTGCCATGGCGATTGAATCAGTCGAGCGATTCCATGGAGATGTCGACAGCATTAGCTTACAGGTCGAACAGATAGGGAATGATTGTGACTTGGTAATCGTATGTCCGACTGAGGCCGAGATCAAACGCATGCAGGAGATTCTGGTTGACACCCGAGCGAATCAGCGTGGTCGGATTAGCTATCAGGTGGGCTATTTGAAGCAGGGGTTCCATTGGGTTGCCGAAAAGACGGTGGTTTTAAGCGTAGGCGAATTGTTTCAGAGGGCCCAGTTACGGCGTCGGAACATTCGCCAGACCGGCCGGCCGGTGGACAATTTCTCAGATCTGCGTGACGGGGAGCTGATTGTCCATTTAGCCCACGGAATTGGTAGATACCGTGGACTCGAGTTATTGGACAAGGACGGGTATCAGGCGGAACATTTAGTGATTGAATTTCACGGAGCCACACGGGTCTATGTCCCGGCATCGCGTATTGATCTGGTACAGAAGTACATCGGTGGCCGTAAAACACGTCCTGTGCTGGCACGGATTGGCGGCACGTCCTGGAAAAACCAGAAAGAGGCAGCTCAGCATGCCGTTCAGGACATGGCTGCGGAGTTACTGGAGTTGCAGGCACATCGTCAAGCTCGGCCAGGAATCGAGTTTCAGGGTGATTCCGTCTGGCAAAACGAATTTGACGCTTCGTTTCCCTACACGGAAACTGCGGATCAGATTTCGGCCATTGAGGACATCAAAACGGACATGGAAAGTCGGCGCTCGATGGACCGGCTGTTGTGCGGGGACGTTGGATTTGGAAAAACCGAAGTTGCCATGCGGGCTGTTTTTAAAGCCGTTGACAGCGGCTATCAGGTTGCGATTCTAGTCCCAACCACGATTTTGGCGGAGCAGCATTTTCATTCATTCAGGGACCGGATGGCTCAATTTCCGATCAACGTGGCCCGGTTGAGTCGTTTTGCCTCAACGGCCGAGCAGAATCAGGTTGTTACCGGGTTACGCCGCGGGACAATCGATGTGGTCATCGGGACGCATCGTGTTGCTTCTGCCGATGTTCAGTTCAGTAATTTGGGTTTAGTCATCATTGATGAAGAACAGCGATTTGGAGTGGCGGTCAAGGAGCGGCTAAAGAATGTTGTCAACAACGTGGATGTGTTGACGTTATCAGCGACTCCGATTCCCCGAACGTTGCATATGGCGTTGGTGGGCGTTCGGGATATTTCCAATCTTCTGCAGGCACCGGAAGAACGCATCTCGATTGAAACACGGGTGGTAAGATTTCAGGAAGAGTTAATTCGTTCAGCGATTCAACGGGAGTTGGATCGCGACGGCCAGGTTTTCTTTGTCCATAACCGGGTTCAGGATATTGAGTCGGTGAAGAGGAGGATACAGCGGATTGTACCGCATGCCCGAATTCGCATCGGCCACGGGCAAATGAAGGAATCGGATTTAGAAGAGGTCATGGTGGATTTCGTTAATCACCAATACGATATTCTATTGGCAACCACGATCGTGGAAAGTGGCCTGGACATTCCCAACGCCAATACGATCTTTGTGAATGACGCACACCGTTACGGGCTGTCCGACCTGCATCAATTACGAGGTCGGGTAGGTCGGTACAAACATCGGGCACACTGCTATATGCTGGTGGACAAACACCAGCAGATCACCCCGGATGCCGCCCGGCGTTTGCGAGCGATCGAAGAGTTTAGTGAGATGGGTGCAGGATTTGCCATCTCCATGCGTGATTTGGAAATCCGCGGAGCAGGAAACCTGTTGGGACCGCAACAAAGCGGCCATATTGCATCGGTGGGATACGAGTTTTACTGTGGATTGCTGGAAAAAGTGGTGCGGCAATTGAAAAAACTGCCTCCCAAGCTGGCGGTGGAGGTGGAAATTGATTTGCCCGTGGATGCGTATTTGCCGCATGACTACGTGACCGATATTCGAGCTCGCATTGACTTTTACCGGCGTTTATCGAAAGTACAGGAGTTTGATGAGATCCGTGAGTTGCAGCAGGAGTTGCTGGATCGTTTTGGGCGTTTGCCAAGGGAGGTTACGCAATTATTGGACCTGGCTCAACTTCGTCTGGAAGCGGCCATCTGGCAGATTTCATCGATTGTTAATGAAGATGGATATTT
>JAYZPA010000036.1:0-61888 GCA_036150515.1 Planctomycetota bacterium | reverse complement strand
ACATGGGTACGGCGAGGTACGGGCATCAGGAAGAGGGGGAATTGACCAAGAGCGGCGTGATTATGGGTACGGTTAATTACATGTCGCCCGAGCAGGCTAAGGATCCCCATAGTGTGGATCACCGTTGTGATATCTACAGTTTGGGTTGTACGTTGTATTACTTGTTAACGGGAAAACCGTTATATGAAGGGGATGTCATTCAGACGCTGATGTCCCATGCAAATGCGGCAATTCCGTCTATTTCGGCGCAAAACCCCCAAGTGCCGTCATGGATTGATACCATACTTGCTCAAATGCTGGCTAAGAACCCGGAATCGCGGTATTCCACGCTATTGGAGTTTCGCAATGATCTTCAGGAATTCGCGTCGGGCGAGGACCCGGAAGGGACGCGGCTGATGGAGGAGCTGCACAAAGCGCAGACGACGCAATCGTATCCGGTTGGTATGGATTTTGGCACTGCAACATGTAACGCAGCGTGGCTCAATACATCGAATGTTCCTCAAACGATTGTGGATGAAGAGGGAGATAGTGCAACTCCCAGCACCGTGCTTGTTGTTGACGCGATGGATACCTTGATTGGAAAACGAGCGGTTTTGCGGGCAACCAAGGAATTTGATTCTTCCGCTGACGAAATCAAGCGGTTCTTAGGATTGATTAATTATCCTGGAACCATCGCTGGCGAGCGATATCCACCACCGGTTTTAGCGGCGTTGCTTCTGGGAAAACTTGCGAGTGATGTTCAGCGGACGGTGGGTCATTGCAAACAGGTAGCCGTTGCAGTTCCGGGGTATTTTGGAGAGGTCGTCCGGGCGGCCGTGCAGCATGCAACTCAAATTGCCGGTATCGATCTGATCGGGCTAGTCGATGAAACCGTCGCTAGTGCATTGTCATATTTTGAAGGTCAGAATCCACCAGAACCAAAAAAATTGGTGGTTATTGATCTGGGAGCAGGCAAGTTAGATGTTGCGGCGATGATGTGCGGCGAGGGTGTACTTGAGGTTCAGTCTGTCGGGGGTGAATCGAGGTTGGGAGGTAATGATTTTGATGACTTGTTGTTAGATCTGGTGAGTGATGGATTGTTGGCAACTTACGGATATGATCCGCGGATGGATCCCATGCATACCCGGCAACTGATGCAGGGATGTCGAGACGCCAAAGAGCGATTAAGTGAGGTCGATTCAATTGCCATACAGGTCCAAATTCCGGGCAAGACAACCAGAGTCACAATCAGCCGGGAAAAATTTGAAGAAATCGCCACTCCGTTGTTGGAACGCCTTAAGAATATTCTGAGCGAGGTGCTAGAGGCAGCCCAGTTTGAAGCGAGCCAGGTGGACAGTGTATTGTTATGTGGCGGGTCCCTCGGTATGCCCATGATTCGGGAATTAGTAGATCAGTGTTTTCCCGAAATTGAAAAGGTTTCCTTGCCGCACGATTCCGTTGCTCGGGGCGCAGCAATTTATGCGGGCATTCGGTGTGCGATGCAGGTTGGAAGTGCTACACCTCTGCGGGTCCAGTCCGTGACGGGTCGGGCTCTCGGGATGGTGGGCACGGATGTAAAGACAGGCAATCAGGTAAATGCAATTGTGCTGCCTAAAAATACACATCGTCCCGTGAAGGTTCGTCGGATATTGAAAACGCATCAGGATAACCAACAAAACATGCTGGTACAATTGATTGAAGGTGAAAGCGCCAATCCGGATGAATGCCTGGTGGTCGGGAAATGCGTGGTGGAAAATCTGCCTCATAATTTGCCCTCGAAAAGCCCGATCGGGCTGGTGTTTCACTATGATGTTCATGGGCGTTTGTCCGTTGAAGGTGAGCTGGATGAAACGCAAAAAAGAGTGCAGGTTCCGGTGACGCGTGACAATGATCTGGAAAATGTTGACTTATTTCGATGGCGGGAGTGGTTGGAAACCGTAATGTTGTGTAGTGGGATGTGAACCAGTGGGTATGCGTTGACAACGAACATCAGTATGTTTTATCATCGTGCTGTGTCGTACCGACGGAAATAGATGTCATTCTGGTGCGAAATTGTTGATTAGGGTTAGAAAGAAAATATAGAACGATGTCTGAATTTAGTGGCTTTGAACATATCGTCCGCGAACAGGAATCGCTGGCACCGTTTACCTCGCTGCGTTTCGGCGGTGTTGGCGAATTCTTTGCAGAACCCACCTCCCAGCCGGAACTTGTCGGCCTTGTAGGTCGCTGCCATAGCAACCAGATTCCTGTGAGAATCCTTGGTTCCGGTTCGAATCTTCTGATCGCGTCGGAGTCGGTTCCCGGAATGGTGATCTATCTTTCGGCAGCGGAATTTTCGGAAATTACCGTTGAGGGAACCAGCGTCACTGCAGGCGGAGGCGCGGCTCTAGTGCAGTTGCTGTCCACTGCGGCGAGAGAGGGGCTAGAGGGATTTGAACAACTTGCGGGGATTCCAGGGACCGTGGGAGGTGCATTGCGTGCTAATGCGGGGACGCATAGCGGTGATATTGGCCAGCGGACCGAAGTCGTGAGCGTTTTAACGAGATCCGGTGAGTGTATTGACCGAAGTGGGGATGACTTAAGGTTTTCCTATAAGGAATCGTCTCTGAACGAGCTAGTCATTTTGAAAGCCAGATTCAATCTTGTCGAGGGCGATGCGGTTGCCATTACACGGAAAATGCAAACTCAATGGATCGTCAACAAGAGCCTGCAGCCACAGGGTGGCGAAAGGTATTTGGAAATGTTTCGTGATCATAATGGTCTGAGTGCTGTTAGTTTGATTGAACAGGCGGGCCTTAAGGGAGCACAACAGGGTGGTGTTTCCATTAGTGAGTCGCACCCGAATTATATGGTGATTGGCGAAACCGCCACTTGTGAACAGGCCTTGGGACTCCTGGAACACATTCAAAAGGAAGTGGAAACGCAATTGGGTGTATCGTTGCAGACCCAGATTGAAATTTGGTAGTAGTTTGGGGTTCGCACACTCCGGATGCACCTCAAGTTCATTCCCAGCGGAAAGGATTCCCGAAAATGAAGAACAATTTCATGCGTTTTGGGTTGAGACGTTTCCGTCAGGGTGCGATTTCCGTTTTGGTCATGATCATTCTGGCACTCGCCGTACTGGCAATTCTGTGGCAAGTTTATCGGCATGACTTAATGCGGTCAGAGGAGTTCGCCGTCTCGGTGGACAAAATCAGCATTTCTCCGAAACAGCCGGATTGGATCAAAGAGGACGTATTGCGGACGGTTGTGAGACAACACAACCTGGATGATTTGTATCTAGATGATCATAATCTTGCGAAACAGATTGCCGATGCATTCACATTGCATTCATGGGTGGCGTCGGTTGCTTCGGTGAAAAAGGACGCTGCGGGAATCATTGTTCAGTTGAGTTACCGAAAACCGGTGGCCATGGTCGAAGTGAGGTTCAATAATCGACCTCATGTGCTGCCGGTTGATGGAACGGGCGTGGTTTTACCACCGAACGACTTTGTTGCCGAGGATATTAGCAAATATCTGCGAATTTCTGCGGATCATTTGGGTCCAAATGGAATTACGGGTGATCCCTGGGGCGATAAGAAGGTTCTGGGGGCGGCCAAATTGGCGCAGCAATTAAATACGCTCGACTGGAAAAGCATGGAGTTGTATCGTATCGAAGCGACGCTCAATCCGGAGTCAGGCCGAATGGTGTTCTACCTTGTTCTTCGCAAGCCGTCCGGTGTCCGTGTACTGTGGGGTAGTGAACCCGGGGACGAACTGGAGAATGAGGAAATTGCGCCCGAAAAGCTTAAAGAACTGTGGGCGTTTTTTCGCGCGAATCAAACGCTTAAAATTAGCGTGGACCCGGCAGAGATTGATTTGCGGGGTCCTGACGGGGTCATCGTCGTGCCGCTGAGAAAGATGGAATCGCGCGAGAAAGAGAACTAGGTTTCAACTGTCGGGGATTTAGAGGGTGCGCGGTCTTTTGTGATTGTGTCGGGGTGCGGTTGTTTTGCAGCGTGGAGTTCCTCCCGCGCTATACATACCTCGGAGGGAGCATCGATTCCGATTCGGACAGCGCCGCCGTTGACCTTCACGATTGTGAGAACGATATCCGAACCAATCTGAATCCGATCGCCTGATTTTCTGCTGAAAACGAGCATGGTCCGGCACGCCTCTGAAACTTGACCGACTGCAATATCGGTTTGAATGTATCACCTGGCTTGCTTCGGTGCAAGCAGTTTATTTCGATCCTGGATCGGCGCCGTTGATAAGAAGTTTGCCGGTTGGTTGCATGCCGATTAGGGGTTTTGAGAATGATAAACAGCATTCGCTGCTGCCTGGCCGTCACCCATCTCGACGGGAATCCCGTATTCGAAAAATAGGTGTTCGATTGCATCCAGTAGTCGTAAGACGTTATCGGAGCGGGCTCCGTAGCCCATGATTCCAATTCGCCATGCTTTTCCCTTCCACAAACCGAGGCCGCCACCGATTTCGATTCCAAATTTGGTCAATAAATCATTTCGCATTGGAAGGTCCTCCACATCGCTAGGCAGGAATACGGCATTGAGCATGGGCAGTTGCGCCTGCGGATCGGCTGCGTACTGAAATCCCAGGGTTTCCAATCCGGCCTTGAGTGCCAAATGGTTGATTGTGTGTCGTTGAAAACACGAATCAAGTCCCTCCTCATGAATGAGACGGACTGCTTCGTAGAGACCGTAGGTCATATTGATTGGTGCCGTGTGATGGTAAACGCGATTTTCGCCCCAGTAGTTGGCGATCATAGAAACGTCCAAGTACCAGCTCTGAACGGGAGTAGAGCGGTTTGCAACACGCTCAACAGCCCGGGGGCTAAAGGAGATGGGCGCGAGACCGGGGGGACAGCTGAGGCATTTTTGGGAACCGGAATAGATTACGTCGATTCCGCACTGGTCGACATTAATATCCATCCCTCCTAAAGACGTTACGGCGTCGACCAGGAGTAAAGCGCCCGCGTCATGTGCTAGCGCGGATATTTCAGCGAGGCCCTGTGATGCTCCGGTCGAAGTCTCTGCCATGACGATCCCCACCACATCAGGGTTGGCGGTTTGGATTGCTGATTGTATGTCCGCGGGATGGAAAATTTCTCCCCAGGGTTTTTCGATGATGGTAACGTTCGCTCCGGCACGTCGCGCGACATCGGCCATGCGGCCACCAAAGACGCCGTTGACACAGACCAACATCTTATCGCCCGGTTCAATGACATTAACCACGGCGGCTTCCATACCGGCAGAACCGGTGGCACTGATGGCAAAGGTCAATTCATTTTTGGTTTTGAACAGACCGCGAAGCATCCGCTGAAGCCCGTCCATGGCCTCCAGATAGTACGGATCAAGATGTCCAACGGTGGGTTTGCTTAGTGCTTCTAGTACGTTGGGATGAATGTCGCTGGGGCCTGGCCCCATCAATAGCCGCGTGGGTGGATCCAGAGGTGGATAAATTTGATTCACGAGGTGGGTACCTGTATATAAAATGAGAGGAACATGGCAACGAAGTGAATTAATCGTCAGCCTGGCTGTTGCTCGCAAGCCAAACTGCTGATTTGTTTGAAGTTAGGATCTTGGGCAGTTTCACACCACTCAAACAGAATGGATTCGGTCGTGGTACTGACCGCACCGGCGTTTCGCATCCGAATGAGGGCCTGCTCTCCGTCTTCGGCTCGCTGGGAACTCAGGGCGTCGACGGGAAGAAACAGGCAAAAACCTTCGGAAATCAGGTCCAGTACAGTCTGTTGGATACAGACATGGAGTTCAATTCCGGTAATGACAATGTTGCTTACTCCCGAAGAGGCCCATGAGCGGAACAGATCTCCGGCTTCGCGGCAACTGAAGGTTGTCTTTTCATAGGTCGCCTTAATTAAACCAGCCAGAGGTTCCACCGTGGACCCCAGACCCTGCGGATACTGTTCCGTCGCGGCTACAGGGATCTCAAACAGTCCGGCTCCGTTGACCAGCCGTCGGATATTCCATACAAGCATTTCCGGTTTACGAATAACGGGCATGAATTTCTGCTGAACATCAACGACCAATAATGCGGTATTGGTTCGAGTCATGAGTATCGGACTGCGTGGTATCGAGTGCATGGTTTCGTCCCGGTCAAAAGAATCAGTATCCTTTAGTGTAGTTTCTTACATAGCCCTTCTTCTAGTCGGGTCTATAAGACAAAATAGAATAGTTGGACAATAATTAAGAATCATCAAGGTGTCGGGATTATTACAATGGGATTCCCGACCTGACTCGGAATGGGGACTGGCTTCGATGAACGATAACGCCAAGACATTTCATGCAACCACGATTTTAACTGTGCGTCACAAGGGACAGGTGGCCATGGGGGGTGATGGGCAGGTTACGCTGGGTTCGGCGATTATGAAGGCGGATGCTAGAAAGATAAGGCCATTGCTTGACGGTAAAGTGCTGTGTGGTTTTGCAGGGTCCAGTGCGGATGCGTTCGCACTTTTAGAACGGTTTGAAGCGAAATTACAGGATTATCCTTCAAATATTCCCAGGGCCGCAACGGAATTAGCGAAGGAATGGCGGATGGATCGTGCGTTGAGGCGGCTGGAAGCTATGTTAAGCGTCGTTGATCAGGACCATACTTTGTTGGTCAGTGGAACCGGAGACGTCATCAGTCCAACTGACGGGATTGTAGCGATAGGATCGGGCGGAAATTACGCTTTGGCTGCCGCTCGGGCACTATGTGAATATTCGGATCTGTCGGCCGCCGAGATCGTTGAACAAGCATTAAAGATTACGTCGGATATTGATATCTATACCAATGCAAACATTGTGGTTGAGACGCTGGATATTACAAGCTAATGAAAAATACAAACGAGTTAAGCGAATTGCAACCCGGACGGTGCGAAATGACGCCGCGAGAGATTGTGGCCCAACTAGATGCATTTATTGTGGGTCAGGCAGCGGCCAAACGCGCGGTGGCTGTTGCAATTCGTAATCGGTGGAGGCGACAGCAGATCGAGCCTGGCATGCGGGACGAAGTGGCGCCAAAAAACATTCTCATGAGCGGCCCCACAGGTGTTGGAAAAACAGAAATTGCAAGGCGGCTGGCAAGGCTTACCGGGGCACCCTTCATCAAGGTGGAAGCCACCAAATACACCGAAGTGGGGTACTACGGCCGAGATGTGGAGAGCATGGTACGCGAGCTGGTTGAGAATGCTATCACGATCGTGCAAAAACAAGAGCGTTCCAAGGTCGAGGAACAGGCGCGCGCTAATGTAACCCAGCGGCTGCTGGATTTATTGGTCACCCCTCCCACGACCCTTAGTACGGAAAGCCAGCAGGATTCGGTGGTGGTTGCAGCTCAGTATGAGCGGACTCGCGAAAAGATGCGTGCCATGTTGGTGGCGGGAGAGTTGGACCAGCGTACGGTTGAAATAACGACTCAGGCCAAAAACAATCCGGTCATGCTTGGAGGTATGGGCATGGAAAATCTAGACATGGATCTTCAGGGGATGTTGGATAAAATGATGCCCAAAAGCAGCCAGCGACGGGAAATGACGGTGGACAGAGCGAGGGATGCACTGTTGGATCAGGAATGCGAGGAATTGCTTGATTCTGACAACATCAATTCTCAGGCTGTGGAGCTTGCCGAAAACATGGGGATCATTTTTCTTGATGAGATGGATAAGGTGATTGCCACTCAGGGCAATAGCGCCGATGTATCCCGGCAGGGTGTACAAAGAGATTTGTTACCGATTGTTGAAGGAACGACGGTTCAGACAAAATATGGTTATGTCAGATCGGATCATATCCTGTTTGTGGCGGCTGGCGCCTTCCATAACTCGAAGCCCAGTGACTTGATGCCGGAATTACAGGGCCGATTTCCCATTCGGGTCGAATTGGATAACCTGACGGCGGATGATTTTTGTCGGATCCTAACGGAACCCAGGAACTCGTTGACGAAACAATATCGCGCGCTTTTGGCTACAGAAGGTGTGGATTTGGTTTTCACGGACGACGCGGTAACTGCGCTGGCCGAATTCGCATTTGATGTCAATCAGCGTACGCAGAATATTGGAGCACGTCGGCTCTATACAATTTTGGAGCGGGTTCTGGAGGAACTTAGTTTCGAGGCGTCTGAAATCAAGATGGGTGAAGTTCAGATTAATCAGGCTTATGTCAGCGAACGATTACAAAGTGTCGTGGATGATGAGGATTTAAGTCGCTATATACTGTAAGCAGGCTCCTGGTGAAAGAGGTTGTTTTTCATTGAGGTATGCGGTGTTCGGGCGAAATGTGTATAATTTGTGTACTGAGCTTTGTCCCTTCCCCCCCGGCTCACCCCGCCCGGAAAAATCCGAAAGAATATTCCATGTGTAGGTCCAAATGGTTGGTCATCCTGAGCAATCTGCTGATGTTTTCTGCTGCGGGGCTTTCGGCGCAAACGGAGAAACGAGACGCCTATCTGCAGGAAGAGGTCATACCTTTTTTTGAGAATTATTGTGTCTCCTGTCACAATGCGGATGACGCGATGGCGGGAATTCGAGTGGATCATGTTGGTGCTGATCGGACGTTTCTTGTAAATCGCAAGAATTGGCTGAAAGTCAGTGCCGTGTTGCGTTTTGGAGCCATGCCACCAGAAAGTGCGGATCAACCGCATGCCGATCTTCGTGGAGATATTTATCATTGGCTTTCCGAAGAACTGGATACCATCGATTGCAATCTTGCAAAGGATCCAGGGCGTGTGACCATACGGCGACTGAATCGTCTTGAATATGACAACACCATTCGCGACCTGTTTGGTGTGGATTTCCGGCTCGCGGAGGATTTTCCCTCGGATGATGTGGGAGAAGGGTTTGACAACATTGGGGACGTGCTTACGTTGCCTCCGCTTCTATTTGAAAAATACTTTGATGCGGGCACCATGGTGAGCCAACGCGTCGTTTATGTACCGGATTCCGTCGATGGGCAAGAGATCGTTTTCGATAAAGATGATGTGGCGGTGGGCGGCGGCGGACGGATTGAAGGCAAGGAGTTGGTGTTCTTTAGTAATGGACGCGCCGTACTTAAGGTGGACATCACCAACGCAGGGACTTACCAGTTTTCCATTGATGCGGGCGCCGAACAAGCGGGTTCGGAACTGGCGAAGATGAAGATCGAAATCGACGGAAAAGTGGCCTTAACGGAATCCGTATCCGCGACGCGACAACGACCGCGAAGTTACCGAGCGGAATTTAAACTTGCCAAAGGATCCCATGAAATCGGAGTTAGCTTTATCAATGATTACTACAATCCAAAAAATCCGGATCCCCAACAAAGGGACCGCAACCTTTATTTTTCTAAACCGAATCTGAGCGGACCGGTCGAAGCTCGTATGGAAGACTTGTCCGTATTTAATCAAAGCGTCGCCGCTAGCAGGCCCGATGACGCTAAAGATGCAGCGAAAGCAGCTTTGAGCGTGCTTTCGCCGCTGGTACACCGGGCCTTTCGGCGGGAAGTATCGGATGTGGACATCAAGCCGTTCGCTGATTTGGTGGGGATCGTGATGGCTCAGGAAGCGTCCTATGAACGTGGTATCCAGGTGGCCATCAATGCAATTCTTGTTTCGCCTCGTTTTTTGTTTCGGGTTGAGGGTGGGGTGGGAGCGGATGACGCAGCACGTGTTCGACGCTTAGATGATTATGAACTGGCAAGCAGGCTATCCTATTTTATTTGGTGCAGCACGCCGGATGACCGGTTGTTGAGTTTAGCACATGAAGGAAAATTATCGCAGCCTCGCGTATTGGTGTCGGAGGTTGAGCGGATGATCCAGGATCCGCGATCGGCAGGAATGACAGAGGGATTTGCGACGCAATGGCTGAATCTGCGAACGTTAAGCGAAGTTACGCCGGATCCAACGGTATATAAATTTGATGAGTCATTACGGGACTCCATGACGACGGAAACGAAGATGTTTTTCGAACATGTACTTCGTGAAAACCGACCTGTGTTGGATTTTTTGAATGCGAAATACACGTTCGTCGACGGTACGCTTGCTTCTCATTATGGAGTGGACGGTCCGGAGGGAGATGCATTTGTGCAGGTTTCGCTAGAGGGCAAAAACCGAGCCGGAATATTGACGCACGCGAGTATCCTGACGCTGACCTCGAACCCAAACCGAAGTTCGCCTGTGATGAGGGGGAAATGGATCATGGAAAACGTTCTGGGCGTGCGACCACCGGATCCGCCCGAAGATGTTCCTGAAATTGATGCGGCAAAAGAATCCTTACCGGAAGCCAGTTTTAGAGCACAATTGGAATTACATCGTGAAAATTCCGTTTGCGCAAGCTGTCACAATCATATGGATCCATTGGGATTTGGGTTTGAAAACTTTGATGGGATAGGTAGATTTCGTTCAAAGGATGGGGAATTTGATATTGATGCGTCGGGAATCCTGCCTTCTGGAGAAAAATTTACAGGGCCCCTGGAGTTAGTGAATATACTTACAAAGAGAGGGGATGCGTTCGCCAGGGCGCTATCGCGGCGCATGTTGGTCTTCGCTTTAGGTCGTGGATTGGAGTATTATGACGAGTGCGCTATTGATAAAATTGTAAAAGAGTTGAAAAGGAACAACTATCAAATGCAGTCATTGGTGACGGCCATTGTGTTGAGTGATCCTTTCTTGAAACGAAGGGGAGAGGGAGTTAAAAAGTGAATTATCTTAAACGCAGAACATTCCTTCGGGGGCTTGGGTTGAGCGTGGGGTTACCCTTGCTGGAAATCATGACCCCGGAAGGTGCGGCGCGAGGATCTCAAGGTGCATCAGAATCCAATCGAATGGCATTTGTATTTTTTGCCAATGGCGCGATTATGGATTCATGGAAGCCGGAGACTTCCGGTTCGGAATATGAGTTGCCACGGACCCTGAAGCAGCTGAGTGATTTCAAATCCGATTTTAACGTGATTACCGGCTTGGCTCAGAACTGGGGTCGCGCTCATGGTGATGGTCCAGGCGATCATGCCCGTTGCGCCTCAACTTATTTAACCGGAGCACATCCCTACAAGACCTCGGGCTCTGAAATCAAAGTTGGTGTTTCGGTGGATCAGGCGGCCGCCACTCAGGTTGGAAAACGAACACGTCTGCCTTCGCTCGAACTTGGATTGCGGCAGGGGCGGAATGCGGGGAATTGTGATTCAGGTTACAGTTGTGCCTATTCCAATAACATTTCCTGGCGAACGGCAACGACGCCGATGGCGAAAGAAATTAATCCACGGCTCGCTTTTGAACGTTTGTTTGGAAACGGTGAGCAGGCGAGCGAGAGTCAGAAGCGACGTGATTTTTATAAGTCGAGCATTTTGGATTTGGTGAAACAGGATGCGCAGAAATTAAAAAAACAGTTGGGACAAACCGACAGGCAAAAAATGGAGGAGTATTTTCAAAGTGTACGGGAGTTGGAAAAACGTGTCGTTCGCGCTCAACAACTGCAGAGTGTCGAAAGGCCGGACCTGAAGTTGCCATCGGGCGTCCCCAGTAATTTTGAAGAACATATGCATCTGATGTACGACATTATGGCGTTATCGTTTCAAACGGATGTTACACGTATTTCCACTTTGATGTTGGGCAATGCGGGGAGTAATCGCAGCTATTCGATGGTGGATGTCAACGAAGGGCACCATCAATTATCCCATCACCGCAATGATGAAGCCCAGATGGAAAAGATTCGGAAAATTGACGAATATCTGGCAGCGGGTTTCGCCTATTTCCTTAAAAAGTTGAAATCGGTCAAGGAAGGCGACCGCACTCTGTTAGATAACTCGATGATTGTTTATGGAAGTGGCCTTAGTGATGCGAATCGTCACTCGCATGATGATTTACCGATTATTATCGCCGGGAAGGGAGGCGGGACGATCCGCACCGGTAGGCACATTGACCTTGGCGAGGAAGTTCCCCTTAATAATCTGTTTTTGTCTATGTTAGACCGGATGGATGCAGGGGTGGAATCAATTGGCGACAGCACCGGACGTTTGAAACAGCTTGAAGGCTGAATGCATGGGATGGCCCGCTAGCCGACGGTGGCATTTCATTTGAGGTAGTTATGACATCTGAAAATCCGGCACCAGAATCATCCCCGGAACCGGAACGTGTTCGCATGCAGCCTGTTTCGGCATTGGTCCCCTCACATCTTAGTTTAGGGGTCTTCAGTACGGGGGTTATTGTAATGACCGGGAAAACTGAGTTTGTGCTTGATTTCGTACAAAATCTTGGTGGCCCCGGCAGTGTTGTGGCGCGTGTCATTTGCCCACATGTTGCATTGGCCAATATTGTCGATGCGATTCAACGAAATGTGGAAGGGTTTACGGAACGGTTTGGCGGTCATCCGAAACCTTCGGTCACGGAAACGAAGGTGGATACCCAGAGCGGGGGCGAAACCCCGGAGATCGCGGGGTTGGAACAGGAACAGTGGGTAGGTGCGGGGATGCCAGAGTCCAAGGGAGTTGCGGAAAAACAGACTCCAACACCCCAAGATGTTTATGACGATATTAAGTTAGCGGATGATGTGGTTGCAGGCAGTTATGCCAATGGACTGATGATTGGACACACATCTTCCGAATTCAAGCTAGACTTTCTGGCAAATCTTTATCCGAAGTCCATTGTGACGAGTCGAGTATTTATGTCGGCTCCCCAATTGATGCAATTGTTAAACACACTGCAACGGACGTTACAGCAGTATGATGAGAGGGCATGACCGGTCATTCCGTTCATTGCCGTTTGATTTCACCCGCTTATCGTGGAAACGCGTTTAATGAAACGAAGAGTGTTAATTCTTTGCACGGGCAATTCGTGTCGTAGCCAAATGGCGCAGGGCATTTTTACAGAACTGGGTAATCAGGACTGGGAGTCTTATTCCGCCGGTACGCAACCCGCAGGTTATGTCCATCCACTGGCGATCGAAGTGATGGGTGAGATCGGTATTGACATCAGCGAAAATGTGAGCGAGGGAGTTGAATTGTACGAAAATGAAAATTGGGACCTGGTAATCACGGTCTGCGGCGACGCACGAGAATCCTGTGCGGTATTGAATCACGCGCGGGTGCACTTGCATTGGCCCTTTGCGGATCCCGCGGATGGATCGGGCGACGATCCGCAACTCGTTACGGAGTTTCGTCGTGTGCGGGATCAGATTTATGCTCGAGTGACCGGCTATTTGGAAAACCCCGCCTAGGGTTATACCACCGGCAACTCCCATGGTTTCCGATATTCTGGTCGCGACCGAAGTGCAGTTGCTTCTGTGTCATCTATAAAGAGTTCGGTTTCCGGATCCAGTGTAAGCTGACGACCAACACGCCACGAGACATTGGCGGCATGACACAGGATCGATGAGGGGTGTCCGACGGTTTCGAGATCCGCATTAGGTTTTTTACGTGAATTGAGGCAGTCAAGAAAATTTCGAATGTGTGTAAGGCCGTCATTTTCGCCGGAACCGGAGGCGATCACTTGATCCGACGGGTCAAAGGCTCTCCATCGCCGGTTTCCAATGACGATGTATCCCAGATCACCGTAGAGGACAACGCCTTCCGCTTCCCCGTAGTATTTGTAGGGTGTCCATATCTTCATTTCATAACTTAACAGTCGTCCCGGACTCGTGGCTGTGGGAGCGAATTCATAGGTGGCTTGCAGAGTATCAGGCCATTGCTGAAGGTCATCAAAATACCATTTACCGCCCAAGGCAGAAATTTTGTGGGGAACATGCAGTGGAGGTAAACCTTTTGCACGGCCCGCTGTGTCCAATGCCCATTTGGCCACATCAATGCGGTGTACACCGTCATTGCCTAAATCACCGGAGCCATAATCAAAAAACCACCGCCAATTGCCGTGAAAACGGCGTACGTTGAACGGGCGTTTGGGAGCGGGACCGAGCCACATATCGTAGTCCACGCCCTCCGGCGGCGCTGAATCCGCTGGCTTGCCAATATTACCCTGTTTGGCACTTTCCCAGGCTTTAGCGACCAGAACGGTACCCAGGTGCCCCTGAGCGATGTAGTCTATGGCCTGCTGGAAATGTGAGCTTGTCCGTGCCTGGGTTCCCATCTGTATGACACGCTGGTGTTTTCGGCCTGCCTGAACCATTCTTTGGCCTTCGAGCATATTGTGGCCGTCCGGTTTTTCCACATATACGTCTTTCCCCGACTGACAAGCGTAAATCGTGGGAATGGCGTGCCAGTGATCTGGGGTACCAACAATGACGGCGTCGATTGAATTATCATCAATAATGTGTCGAAAATCGGTAAAAACCTTGGGTGAGTTTCCGGCGACCGCCTTAACCGCGGCCACGGCGGCAGCATGCCTCCGCGTATCCACGTCTGCCACGGAAACAATCTCGACATCTTTTTGTGCTGCGAATGAACGCAACAGGAACCCGGCGCGACCATGAGTGCCGATGCAGCCCAAACGAATTCGGCTATTGGGGTTAGCTTTTTGTGAACATTCGCCTGTTTTGATCAGTGGAAGGCTGGAACCCGCCACCACCGTCGCAGTGCAATTGCGGATAAAAGGTCTGCGTTGCATGGCATCCTTCCCCCTGTGTTCAAGGATGAATGTAGACTAAAAACAAATTTGGTGCCGCCGGACATTATACCGCGCGTTGGCAATGCGTGCCAAAGGATCGCCATCGCACGCATCGCTAATTGTGCTGCGTGTTGTAAAACAGGGCACGCTTTTGTCCGGGCAGTGAGTAGTCGAACCCGCACCGCTTTAAGAACTGATCGGACGCGGAAATAGCCATGACCTCCAACACACCATGGCGTTTGGCAGTGTCAAGGCAGGATTTTATGAGCAACTTACCAATGCCTTTTCCCTGATGGATTTCGCGAACCGCCAGACACTGGATTTCCGCCAGTTTGTTCGAATAAATCTCGATCGTGGCAAAACCCACAACGGTGTCATCGAGAACCGAAACGAACGCCGTGGGAAGCAGACTGCTCACCTGTTCGCGTGTTCGCAACAGGAGACGCTGAGCGTTCATGAAAGGAATCAACAGCTCCATGATGGCATCCAGATCTTCTGGATCTGCGGTGCGGATGATGGGTTCTGTATTTGAAGAGATATTTGTCATTCTGACACCATATAAAGCAACTTCCTGTTATATAATCGGCAGGAGTTTGGTATTGGCTGCATGCAAAACCTATCACAATTCAACACGGTCGTTAACAAAGCACCACCATGAATATGGAATTTGCTATAGAAGAGCTTGCCGTCCTCATACAGAAATGTAACCGGATCGTATGTTTTACCGGGGCGGGGATCAGCACCGATAGCGGTATCCCGGACTTTCGATCACCCGACGGGGTGTGGGCGAAAAATCGACAAATTCTATTTGACGAGTTCATGAGCAGCCCTGCTGCGCGGCATGAGTATTGGAGGCAAAAGTGTGAAAGCTTTCACCGTCATGGAGATAGCGTACCTAACATGGCTCATCGAACCATTGCGCGATGGGAAGAACATGGTAAAGTTGCAGGGGTGATTACTCAGAATATTGACGGACTCCATCAGCAGGCGGGTAGCAGAAATGTGTTGGAGATTCATGGGACGGCGATCGAGGTAATGTGCATGGACTGCAACTGGCGTGGACCAGCGGAACCACTATCCCGGAGCTTTCTGGAAACAGGCCGTGTTCCAAGCTGTGAGCAGTGTGCAACCGGCCGACTCAAACATGCCACGATTTCGTTCGGCCAGTCGTTGGATGAGGCCGTATTGAATGATTGCAAGTGTCTGGCGGAATCCGCCGACATGGTGATCGCGTTTGGATCGTCACTGATGGTTGAGCCCGCAGCGTCCATGCCGCTGTTTGGGTTGAATGCGGGCGCATTCTTTGCCATTATTAATCGTGAAGCCACAGACAAGGATGCCTATGCTCATTTGACCATTCACGGTGAAATATCAGATGTTCTGGAGGAACTATTCGTTTGTTGGGGAGGTAGAGACTGTCCTGCTGATATTGAGTGATCATTCGTAGCGGATTTCCAGCACTTTGAAACGCATCGTGCCGCGAGGAACGGCGATTTCGACAGTCTCACCCACCTTGCTTCCCAGCAGACCCTGCCCAATAGGACTGGTAATGAGGTATTTGCCGTTGTCGTAATCCTCATCCCCGGCGCCAACCAGTGTCATTTCATCTTCATCATCAAAATCCAGGTCAAGCACTTTCACCGTAGCGCCAAAAGCAACTTCGTCCTTCGGAACGGATGCCATATCAATAATCTGAGCTCGGGACAAATCGCTTTTCAGCTGATTTATCTTTGCCTGTAACATCCCCTGTGCCTCTCGCTGGGCATGATATTCGGCGTTTTCCTTTAGATCTCCTTCTTCACGGGCAGCGGCAATCCTTTCAGCGATCGCAGGCATCTCTTCTGATTCCATACGTTCGACTTCATCGCGTTTTCGTTGGTACGCTTCTCGCGTCATGGGCACATTGGTATTCATAAAAATCCTCGAGCAATCTATCTGACAATCTTTCAATAATAAATATTACGTGATATGAATCGAATGAAGTGGGTACGGCATATAAGGATTGAATTGGAATAGGCAAGCTGAATGAAACCAGAGTTGAGTTAGCCTTCGACGGTGTAAAGGATAGCTCCACAGCCTTTGCATTGAACCAATTTCGCAGATTTGAGTTCGCTCTCCATCTGCAGGGTAATTTGCTGGAAACAGGATCCA
The DNA here is from genome assembly GCA_036150515.1 of Planctomycetota bacterium. GTDB lineage: Bacteria > Planctomycetota > Planctomycetia > Pirellulales > Pirellulaceae > UBA721. The sequence continues at coordinate 45,238 of JAYZPA010000036.1, read as the reverse complement.
CAACAGTGTTCCTCGACGACCGCCAATCCTTCTTCACCGCGGGCGTTTGTCATGCGTTCATATTCCGTCCGGAATTCTCCGGGCAGTTCTGCCTCGGAGTCTGACAGCTGGGATTGTATGCGCTGCAGATCCACATTTAAGGTGGATTGCAGTTGCTGGACACGCTTTTCCGTCTGGTCGAGATCCGCTTTAGCTGTTTCTATTTCTTCCTGGGTTTGGTTCACGCTTGCCTGTTGCATGTCGATTGCGTCATAGCGTTGCAGGATGTCATCCGAAAGGTTGCTTGCTGTTTGTTGTACCGCAGCAATTTCGTCTTTAACGGTCTGGTATTCCTTATTGCTTGCACATTCCTTCAGGCGTGTTTCCAGCTTGTTGTTACGTTCTTCGCTTTCAGCGAGCGATAGCTCCACCTGACTACAGGCAAGTTGTTGCGCCTGAAGGTCCTGTTTCTGTTCGTCCAGTTTGTTTTCAGCGAGTTTCACTACCGTTTGAGCGGAGAGGATCTGTTTAGGGCAGCGGTCAAGTTGACCCTGAACATCAACCAAATGCGTATGGATACGATGCAAATCACGTAAGATATCGACAGTCGCTGTCATGAGTGCAGTTCCAGACGTACTTAAGGCGAGGATGTTTTGTACAGCCTGATGATAACAAAAAAACGCCGGTTTGTGCACCGGCGCCTCTGGTTTGAAACTCTGAAATCAAGGCTGTTTACTGAGATGATTCAGACAGAAATCCTTCGATCTGCTGGCTTCGAACGGGATTCTGAAGCTTACGTACTGCTTTAGCTTCAATTTGGCGAACACGTTCGCGTGTTACCTTAAAGATCCGTCCCACCTCCTCAAGTGTATATGTGTAACCATCCCCCAGTCCGTACCGGAGTCGAATAATTTCCCGTTCACGGTAGGTGAGGGTCTTTAGAATACGCTCGATGCGATTGCGCAAAATTTCATTCGTGGCACTTCGCACGGGATTGTCACTACCGGCGTCCTCCACGAATTCGCCAAAACTGTTGTCTTCGCCATCGCCAACAGGCTTGTCAAGAGAAACAGGGTGTCGGCCAATATCTAGAATACGTCGCACTTCATCGGGGTCGACGTCGCAGCGGCGGGATATCTCCTCAGTCGATGGTTGGCGTCCCAATTCCTGAATCATGTCTTTTTGCAGATTACGGAGTTTCGACAAAATATCGATCATATGGACAGGGATCCTGATGGTCCTCGCCTGATCTGCAATGGCTCGGGTAATCGCCTGGCGGATCCACCAGGTTGCATAGGTTGAGAATTTGAATCCACGTCGGTATTCATATTTGTCGACAGCCCGCATTAGCCCGGTATTTCCCTCCTGGATTAAATCCAAAAAGCTCATACCCCGGTTGCGGTACTTTTTAGCAATGGATACGACCAAACGCAGGTTGCCGCTGGACAACTGGCGTTTAATATTATCATATGCATCAAACCGGGCGTGGCACAACTCGCACCTTTTCCGAAGGCTACTGGGAGTTTCCTGAGTGATTAACATTAGGTCCTGAAGCTCTCTTTTCAGGTTTGCCCGCTGGTATTTGGCATCCGTTGTTCGGGTGTTTTTAAGACTGTTCAACTGCTTTGTGATCAATTGCATTCTGTCCGAGAACTCGTCGAGTTGTTTCATTAAGGGTAATATACGACGGGTTCGTAAGCTGAGTTCCTCCACCAGAGTAATTGCCTTATGACGGTCGCGGATAAATTGAGTGCGTGCAAGGCGTTTTTCCTCTGCGGAATGAGATTTGCTAATGAGGATTCTGAAGTTCTGTCGATTTTGTTGTAGCAAATGTTCGACGGTCTTTAAGTTGTGAGGCATGCGTGCCAGAATCTGTTCCTTACTGAGTCGCTCCGTTAACGAAACCTTAATTGTTCGGTCAAAAGGTAGATCTCCGGCAGCAACTTTCTTGAGTGCTTCAAATGTCGCTCGGATGGCAAAATCACAGCCTAGTACACCTCGTCGAAAATGGCGACGCGTACGTTCAATCTCGCGAGCGAGCGAAATCTCTTCCTCACGGGTAAGTAAAGGAATTTCCGACATCTGCGTGAGGTACAAACGTATCGGATCGTCACTCAGTTTAGGCATCCCGGTGGCAACCGGTGTTTTGGGCGTCGGAGGCTCCGCAGGAACGCGCGGGGCGGGAGTCTCTGGCGCTGTGGTTACGACCTGAATGCCGTGAGACTCGAGAGTAATTAATAGTTCATCCAACTTGTCGGCGGAAAAATCTTCAGCAGGTAAACACTGATTAATCTCGTCTAGGGTCAGATGCCCCTGAGATTTGCCTTTGACAACCAAAACCTCAAATTGTTCTTCAAAAAACTCCACGTGTCATTCCCTCCTGCGCGTCGTGCGCTACTTTTGACACTGATTAATCGGATGATCACTTACGGGGGAACCTATTGCTGATTCCATTCGCTTTTAGGACAACCCCTGATTTTCACGTTCTTCTTCCAGAAGTTGCTGCAATAACTCAACCTGCTCGTCGGCGGGAACGTCTTGACTCTGCAATTTCTGCAATTTTTCACGGTGCTCACCCTCGCGGGTGAACTGTTCGAACCCCTTGGTGAGGGTCTCGAGGCGTTCCACTGGCGAAAGTTGAACCATCGAGGCCTTATTTTTAGCGGTTTCTTCCGCAGCGACCAATACGAATTTGAGTGTTGGGTCGTCGATTTTCAATAAAATATGAGCAAAAGTTAATTCTTCGCCTTGATTTACCGCTTCGGAGATCACGCCAAAAATATCCCGAAGATTTTTGGAATGAAAGTGACCGGGATCAATGCTACGTACGGCGCCGGGAGCGAGTTCGGGATGCACCACTAACAATTCCAGCAACTCTGTCTCTGTGGTTGTCAGTTGATCCGGTTTGGTGGATACCGCAGCTTCCGAAACATTCGGTCGGTTATATTGCTCGGCTTTACCTTGACGACGAATGGAGTTGAGTTGCTGCCTTAGATCGTCATCCGGTAGTGCAAACAACCGTGCAAGTCGACCTAAAATTAGTTGCTCACGACGGCGATATTCCGTATCAGAAATGGATTGCTCACGTGGAACGAAGGCCATGGTCATGAGGATATTCTGGATCGCCGTGGAAGCACGATGTGTATCGGTGGCGGGGTTGATTCCGTCTAATTCAATGTTGACTTTGTGTTGAAGCGCATCGACAGACGATTCGAGAAGCGTAAAAAAACCATTTGCGCCAAATTGCTGGATGTAGTCAAATGGGTCGAGTCCATCAGGCAATGTGAGAATACGCAAATCCAGATTGCCCTTAATAAAGTGCTCGAGTACTTCATTGGCACGTTTTTTCCCTGCGACATCGCCGTCGAGGACAAGAGTAACTTCCTGCGCCAGACGTTTCAGATGTTGTACGTGTATATCGTTAATGGCGGTACCAAGAACGGCGACGACGTTCTGCACTCCATGCTGATGGGCCATGATGACATCAGTATATCCTTCCATCACAATGGCCTTACCATCCTTACGGATGACGTCGATCGAGACATCGATACCGTAGAGCTGTTCACTTTTGGAGAAAATTAGTGTTTCCGGGGAGTTGACATATTTGGCGCTACGGTCATCTGCAAACGCCGGTAGGATACGGCCTCCGAAAGCTACGGTACGATGTTGGGTATCATGGATTGGAAACATTACCCGCCCGCGAAAAAAGTCATAATAGTTTTCCCGCTCGGAGTTATAGCCCAACAGGGCAATTGCTTTGAAAACTTCCGCGGAATACGGTGACTGGTGCACCTGACTGGAAAGAAAACTCCATCCCATCGGGGCAAATCCAACGGCGTAGGTGGCAATGCTGTCGCGAGTGAAACCTCTCTCCTTAAGATAATCCCGGGCGGTGGCCGCATCTTGGTGCTCAAGAAGATATTGATGAAATAGGTTTTCAGCCCATTTTGCTGCCGCATAGAGTGTTAGCTTGTCTTCAGGTGAACCCGCTTCAGCCTTTTGCCGCGGCCTGCCGCCAAGCTCGATTCCGGCGGCTTCTGCCAATAGTTCCAAGGCAGCGCGGAATTCGACGCCTTCGCGTTGCATGACAAAGCTGAAAATGTCACCACCAATATCACATACCCAGCATTTCCAAGTCTGCCGCTGAGGGTCCACCTGTAGACTAGGGCGCTCGTCGTTGTGCCAAGGGCATAGACCAACGTAGATCCGGCCCTGTTTTTGAAGGTGAATGCTTTGTCCTGTGAGGTCGACAATATCCGTCATCCGACGGACTTGTTCCTTGGCATCGTCATTGAATTCTGGGGGCATGCTGTGTTACCGGAAAGGAATACCTATGGCTATCACCAATTGCATAGGAGAAAAAGGAAGAGGGGAGGTTAATTGTGTCTATATTCTACTCCGAACTGCCGCAAGGAGTACATCGTGGACGTTGGCGGCGATACAAAACGGAAAATAAAAGCGTAGAGGCTTTGACTTTTATTTACAACATATTGTATTTTCACCTTACTCAGACGCAAAACATCAGTGCGTCTGGTAACGTGTTCCGCTCAGACCTCGGTCAGAAGGGAAAGCAACTCATGGACGTGCCGGTATACTGCCGCCAGGAAGCCTTTGATGCGTTCGTAAGTGAAGTGGGACGCTTGGAAACACGCGAGGGTATAACCAATGCTGTCGTTGCCATCGCCATGCACTTTGATCCCGATGCCTGCACGCGGCATGTGAATTTGGAACTGGACGATATTGCCGGCGTGATTCTGGGTCGCGTTTCAAGTGGTTCGTCCCGCGCAAAGATGGCACATTTACATCAGGTTCTTTTTGAGGAGCTGGGATTTCGCGGGGATACGGAAAACTACTTTGATCCACGCAATAGTTTTCTTCCCAATGTGCTGGAGTGCAAAAGGGGCATGCCGATTACATTGTCGTTGGTTTATAAACTTGTAGCTGAACGGATTGGGCTGCGGGTTTGCGGATTAAACACGCCCGGTCATTTTCTGGTTCGACTGAAGACAGAAGATGAGCAGATGATTGTGGATCCGTTTTTCGGTGGTGAACTGTTAGCACCGACCGAGGTAAGCGCGCGTATCCTTCAAGTTACCGGTAGCAAAGAAATGGCCGCCGAATCGGATTATGAAACGGTCACTCATCGGCAATGGGTGGCGAGGATTCTGGCAAATTTGATTCATATTTTCTCCATCGAAAGCCGTCCGGAAGAAATAGCCGCAGTGTCGGAGTTGTATGATGTTTTGAAAGTCGCCTATTAGTGCGGATGTTTGCTGGGGTCACGATCCAAGTGCCCCTGATTGATGTGTAAGTGTAGCTGGGGCAGATGTTCTATTAATTTCAGCAGCCCTTTCTCGGTGGTTAGGCTGTCATCGAGGTAGAGTGATTGCAGGTTTGTGTTTGTGTAGAGTTCGGGTAATGCGGCATCGGTAATGGGGACGCGAATCAAATGCAAAAACAAAAGCGAGGGCATTTTTGCAATGTGCTTCACCGCATCGTCGGTCAGATGCGGTCCACCGATCCGCAACAATTTGATTTCAGGATGTTGAGATAATGCCTGAATGCCGGCATCGGTAAAATCAGCAAACGGCAGATTGAGATATTGCAGCTGTTCCATTTCCAGAATGGAGTCGACGGCCGAATCGGACAGCGTCGATCGTATTCTAAGTTGCGTGAGTCCGGGCATGTTGGTTAAGTGGGACAGTCCTTCGTCGGTAATTTGGCTGTTGTCAAATAGAAGACTGGTGATATGGGAATATCCGTCAAGCACACGTAAATCATCGTTTTTGACCACGGTGCTGTCTATCAGAATAGAGGTCTGATTGGAGTCATGGATGGCATTTTCGATGATCTGCTGTGTGGTAAGTTCCGGAGGAGGGGGTTCTATGTTGTCGGTGCACCCGACAATACATGGGATCCCCGTGAATGTAATGATGATTAGAATATGCAAAAACAAACGTGTTTGAGAATGACAGAAACTAAGGGCGTAGGGCCACATGAGTTGCTCCGTGGTTGACGAACTGGTATTCAGCTATTGGGTGAACTATCATACATGATAACGGAAAGGCTTTATGTCAGAGCCCGAGCAATGAAAAAGGTTTTTGGGAGAACGGTACAGGATGACGACGACAAAATTAAAAATCGTACTTATGGTTGTTGGATTGGGCGCCCTAACGGCTTTTGGTTTACAGAAAGCAGAACGGCCGGCCGGTGAGTCGATGGTGAGTGCAGCGCAGGCGTTTGCCGGTACCCTTACCGAAGAACAAACAAAAATTACGGTGTTGCCCTACGCGGATGCGTCTCGAGTTGATTGGCATTTCATCCCGAAGGCGGAACGCAAAGGTTTGATGGTTCGTGAGATGAATGCAGAACAGAAAAAAGCTGCACAGGAATTATTGAAAACGGGCTTAAGTGTGATGGGGCATCGAAAGATCAAAAAAATCATCGCACTGGAAGGTGTTCTGCACGAACTGGAAAAAGCCAATCCAGGAAAATTTGCGCGTGATACGAAACGCTATTACTATACGCTTTTCGGAGAACCCGGTGAAAAGGGGAAATGGGGTCTGAGTATCGAAGGCCACCATCTGTCACTGAATTTTGTGGTCGACGACAGCAAGGTGATTTCGTCCACGCCCCAGGTTCTGTGCGCCAATCCCACGATCGTGCAGGACGATCTTGCGAACGTCAAAAAAGGGACTCGTGTTCTGGAAAAAGAAGAAGTTCTCGCATTCGAACTGGTTAATTCACTGGAGGCGAAACAGCTGGAAGTCGCATTGATTGCCGAGACGGCACCCCGGGAAGTGCGAAGTGCTGGAATGGCTCAGGTTCCGGCCGCTGAAACTGTCGGGATACCCTTTCATGAGCTCAATGATCAACAGCAGTCCGATTTACGGAAACTGCTGAGGGTCTATTCCGGTACGATGGCACCGGCGATCGCACAACAACGATTAAACGCCATTGGGGAGGCGGGTTGGCGGAATGTTAGATTCGCCTGGGCCGGTTCCACCAAACCAGGAATTGGACACTATTACCGAATCCATGGCCCCACGTTTGAGGTGGAGTTTGTAAATACTCAACCCGATGCGGCCGGAAACCCGGCAAGTCATATTCACTGCATGTGGAGGGACGTACGCGGGGATTTTGCGTTGCCCGCGAGATAGTGGGGCGAATACGGTAAAAGAGAGAGAGTGCGGTTTGCCGTCCGTTCTAACGCGTGGGCCGGCTAAAAAAGTCGCGCATGCGTTGGATTTGCTCGAGGTCCAACTCCGGCGGCTTGGTCCTTAAAAACCAATCGAGATCGTTGAGGGCACCCTGACGATGCCCTGTCTCATATCGTACGGTTGCACGCATCCCGCGGTTTTGCAGATGTGTTTCATCAAGGGCGACCAGTAGCTCGAGGTATTTCAGCATCCTGGGCTTGTCCTGCGCGTCCTGAGCCAGAGCCAAAAGATTGTTCAATATTCGCATTAGAAATGGGCGAGGAAGTACGGGTTCGAGGAATCTGGGCTGAAATTGTGACGGTACGTTACCGGTTGCGAGATTTCTAACCTCTTCCAGACTAAGTGTTTTGCCATCATTGAAGGGGTCAATGTAGGTAATGGTGTCCATCTCACGATGGGCCACAATAAAATGGCCCGGGATACCGACTCCATACATCTCCAGTCCTAATTGACGAGCTAGGGTGATGTACAGTAAGGATAGGGTAATGGGTAATCCCTCCCGATCGTCGAGCACTCGGTTAAGATAACTGTTCGCGGGATGATTGTAATCGAAACGGGATCCATGAAAGCCATTGTCGGTGAAGAGGTAAGTGTTTAATTGTTGTAAAATGGTGTGCTGAGATGACTCTGGCTTGATCGTTGCCGCAATTTGCTTCCCCATCCGCGTGACCTGCTGTCGGTAGGCGTTTACGTCAATTTCCTCCTGGTCAACAAGGGCTATCAGAAGAGCAGCGTGGACAAGGTCAAATGGTTGGGTTGCTTTTGGTTGTTTTTCTAGGCGAAGGTCATGGGCTTCCAGTAAGTCATGAAGCTGAACGGCAACCCCCGCGACATGAATATCGTCGGATATCTGTTTCAATTCATCGAGGCGTATTTGCAATTGTTTCGAGTGGTCTTTAAGCGTTCTTCGCGCGGAAGCGGTGTGTTCTAAAAGTGGACTCAGATCCGAAGATTCCAGATTTTCCAGTGTGGGCAGTTTGTCAACTAAGGCTTGAATGCGATCGGTTTCTTCTTGCGGCAGCGAAGAACTAGGAATTTCTTTGGCAATTGTGAAATTCCGAAAAACGGCAGCGGTGTCGCGAAACTTAACCAATCCCACCTGTCCCTGAGTGAACCCGCGGTCCGCACTTTCGAGGACCAACGAACCGTTGAGAAAAAGTTGAATACGCTCTTTTTCTATTCGCACCCGCAAGGTGTTAAATTCACCGGGTCGATAAAGTGCATGGGGTTGATCGTAAAGAACAGTCCAGCTAAAAACCGAGGAACCCTCAAATCGCGTGAACCGAATCTTATTATTTGTAGGGTAAAATCCGTAATGCTTCTGATTACCATCGCTGTGAAATGCGATACCGGCGGCGCCCCGTTCATCAGACAATTTGACCCGAACCTCGATCTCGTATGGGATTTGGGGGAGCATTTCTTTACTCAGACATAGGGATCGGCCTGCGAAACCAGAACCGGATCCCCGAACTTCGATGCGGCCGCCCTGTTGTTTCCATTGTGCTCCGTGGAGGGTTGTCCAGTATTCAGGATTCACCAACCCGATCTGCAACCATTTTTGTATGGCGATAGGATTAGGAGTCGCCAGTAGAGATTTCAGAGGTGCGACATCAATCGCGAAGCCCAGATTGGCGGTGACCACGGATTTCATGGTGACAATACCATATACCTTGCCTGTCATATCGACGACCGGACCTCCGGAGTTCCCCGGTTCGATTGGAATGGCTAATTGCATCATGGTTCGGCCCCCAATAACCCGGGTGCCAGAGTTGATACCAGCGACGATACTGTTTTCGAGTCCGTGAGGATTGCCCATCACGACCACGGGGGCTCCCTGCGGCAAATCGGACAGATTCCCTAATCGCAAAGGTTTCAGTTCCTGCTGGGCAACCCGCACAATGGCGAGATCCATGAGCCTGTCGGACGCGTGGATGGCAGTAACGGTCAGTTGGTCCCCGTTGGAATCGGTGATGCGGAAATCCCGGGATTCGCCGATAACATGAAGATTGGTTGCAATGAGGCCGGATGGATCGATGACGAACCCCGTTCCAACGCCCTCGTATTGGCCGTCACGCCCCTGAGTGGAGATGGTGACCAGTCCCGGGCGTATCAGTTTAACGAGTTGCTCGGCCGTGTAGGGCTTGCTGGAGGGTTTATCAGCGACGCCACGGGGCAGCGCAAAAAATAACGCCAAAAACAGGCATGTTAGGATTTTCAACGCAGGTTGCCGCGTGGTTCGTAAATTCATATGGAATTCCATGATAAAAGTAGCTGTCTGTAAGGCAATTATATCGGTTGATCGGTGTCCGAATGCAGAATTTCCTTGGCGATAACAAACACTTCGTCAAACATCTCTCGGGTCAATCGGCCCGTAAAGGTGTTCTGCTGGCTCGGATGATAACTACCAAGAAGAATCCGCCCGTCTTCTAGCTGAAATGTTGCGCCGTGAGAGAATTTGGGCATGGAGCCATGATGTAGATCCTGATCGCGGAGGTAGTCGATGACACTACGCCATGCGATCTGTCCCAATGCTAAAAAGACGCGAACAGGCAACATATCGATCAGATCTGTGGCCCAGGACTGGCAGTTAAGGATTTCCTGACGGGAAGGTTTGTTCTCTGGAGGGGCACAATGGCAAACGTTCGTAATAGCGCAATTCTTTAACTCGAGATTATCCTGCCGATCAATCGATTCTGGCTGAGTTGCAAACCCAGCGGTGAACAGTGCCTGGTACAGCCAATCGCCGCTGCGGTCTCCTGTAAAGATCCGCCCCGTACGGTTGGCCCCGTGAGCGCCCGGGGCAAGGCCTACGAGTAAAAGCTGAGCACGGGGATCCCCAAAATTGGGTACGGGTTTCCCCCAGTAATCCTCATTAGCGTATGCTTTCCGCTTGACCGTCGCGATCTTTTGGCAGTGTTCCGTCAACCGGGGACATTGGTCACAATGAATGATGTTTCGATTCAGCCGATTCCAACGTTGAGACATCGCTAATCCCCTAACAAATCCTGAATTGCGTCTTCAACGGTCGGATGTTGAAAACGAAAACCGGATTCCAGCAAACGTTTAGGAATTGCTTTTTGTGATTCCAACAGAACCTCGGCAAATCCCCCCAACAGGATTCGCAAAATGGGGCCTGGCATCGGAAAGATCGCGGGTCGGTGCAAGGCATTTGCGATGGCCTTGGTTAATTGTCTATTTGTTGTTGGGGTGGGACCGGTGATATTATAGACGCCCGCTGGCTGTTTGGAATCAATAAGAAACCGCAGGGACGATACGCAGTCCGCAATATGGATCCACGGTACCCATTGTTTGCCGCTGCCCAGGCGGCCCCCTGCAAAGAAGCGAAAGGGTCGTAACATCTGGGGAAGGGCACCTTCGTCTCTTCCCAACACCACTCCTACCCGGGCTGTTAAGACGCGAATTACGTCAGGGTTGAGTTGTGTCAGAGGGGCTTCCCAATCAATAACGACCTTTGACAGGAAATCGGATCCTGAATTTGAAGATTCGGTTAATTCAACGTCGCCTGGAAACCCATAGTATCCAACGGCGGATATAGATAAATACGTGGTCACCGTATGATCGGCAGTGAGCAATCCCTGTACGAGATGTGTGGTGGCGAGTACGCGACTATCGCGAATACGACGTTTTTTATTCGCCGTCCAACGTCCCTTGGCTACCGACTCTCCCGTGAAATTGACCAGAGTGTTGACGCCATCAAAAACACGCTCCGGAGGTGGGCCGCTACATGGATCCCACTGGATGGTTCCCCTGAATTCGGCCGAAGGGTTGAGTGACCGAATGCGTTTGGCAGCGGAACTCTTATTTCTGGAGAGAACAAAAAATTGATCGTTTTGTCCCAGCGAGCGAATAAAATGACTCCCCAAAAAGCCTGTCGCACCAACGATCAGATAACATGTCATTTGTCAAAATGCCTTTATGGTGGAATGCGCGGATTTCAACAATGAAATCCGCATCAAAAACGGAAAGTTGTAATTATCCTAATTCGACACTGCCAACGAAAGAACGGTGAAAATGTACATGCTTCCAGGCAGCGCCCTGTTTTTCCCAGATCCGCGTCTCCTCATAGCTGCCAACTGTGTCTTGGGCGTTAGCATCGACGGACTGCACGAGTCGGACGTAAGTTACGCAGGCAGTCGTCTCCCCCATAAGCCGCACACGTGGTGAGCAAATGGTTGACTGGCGCGTCGCATTACCTGTCCGCTCGAGGTAAAATGCATGAAACGGAAGGCCTTCAACGAGTTGCCCGAGTGCTTCTGGTTCAAATGAACTCAATGACACATCACATAATTCGGTATAGGTGGCATAGTCCTTAGTGTCGATTGCTTCGAGTAGCTTTTCGCACAAAACTAACAATTCATCTTCCGTACTAAGTTGCATGAATATTCCGATTTGAAGTAGTTGGTTGATCTAGAGACCGAGTTTGGGTAGGACCGCTGTCCATAGGGTTCGTAACGACATTGCCACGAGCATCAGAAACCCGAGCGTTCCAAGGACATTTAACAACGGACCGTTCTTGTTTTCCCCCATGATTGATTTGCTGCTAGTTAGGTATAACAGGATTCCGGCTACTAGCGGTGAGGCGATGACGGTTACCGCCTGTGCGGTTACCACCAGCGTCACCGGCCTTGCGCCTTCGAGGACGACGATCGCATACAGACCTACACCCATCCCGATCAATAATACGCCGATCGTAAAGATCCGTGGCCACTTATCGTCGGGGGCACTTCCCAGACCGAGGCTGTCGGCAAGTATGAATCCACCGATCATGGAATTGACCAGGAAAGATGAGTAGGCGGCCGCAAATACGCCCAGAAAGAAAATTGTGGGCCCGAGTCCGCGAAATAACGACTGGAGTGAACTTCCAATTTCCACGATGTCTCCAAAAGATCGAGGCTTTAATACCGCTCGTTGTTTGGCAGGCAGTTTGGAATTCGCTGCAATCAACGGTGCATGTTCAATGATGGTCCATTTAGGCAACTCTTCGCCGGCAGCATTTTCCATGGTTTCAGCAGCAATTTGTTTGGACAACGCCGCGTATTGCGGGTCGTCAGCAGAAATCGTGATGACGAGGTAGGCCGGAACGTCTTTGTCATCCTGTGATAACGGTTTGATTCCCAGATCGGGATTTGCTTTGGCAAGCGCATCGTAGTCCGTGACGAGTTGTTGGTGCTTGTAGGTTGGATAGAACATCGTTGCTGGAGTAAAGATGAGCATCAGTGTAATCAGTCCCATAATTCCGGCACCTACGCGGACATCGATTAGGCCTGCACGAAGATCTTTGGATTTCCAGCCTTTATGTTTAACAAGATAGCACTGGTAAAATGCTGCACTAACAACGAACGTCGTCCCAATCAAACCCAGTACATTGATATCGATCGTTTGTGTGGACAGCGGATTAAAGCCGGAAAGTATTTCGGCGGGACGAGGGTCACCAATAAAAGCCATCAATAAATTAATGGCAAACGAAACCAGCATCAATCCGACAAATAGCATCATGATGCGTTCCAACAATTTGTATTGTTCTTTAAACACAAGCAAAAAAGCTATGGCGACTGCATTGAACAAGACAACGATATAATCAAAGTCGACGAATTCCACTAATGCCAGATGGACGCCCAAATTATTTCCAAACTGAAATGCAGCCGAAATAAAGAATACGGAAAGACCCACCAAAACGGCAATCACCGAGCCAAGACGAGTTCGAATCAGTTCTGCAGGGGATAACGGCTGCGCCACCCCCAGTTTGGCGCCCATGGTCATATAAGTCAGCATGAAGATAACGGAAAGCACGACCACCCAGGCCATTCCATATCCCTGTGTCACTCCAACATTGGAGCTGGAAAGAATGGATCCCGGACCGATGACAACACAGGCGGTTATGAGTGCCGGACCAACCGCCTGATGCCATTTTCGTTTGATTTGGGATGGTGCGGTATCTGGCATAATAATGGGTCTCCACGTTGCCGAGTTAGAACATCTGCTAAACGTGTCATTATACTGGAAATGCGTTCGCAATTCGATTCACAGACTGGATTCCAGCGTGGGAGTGATTGCATCCCGAACCTGCTCGACACAATCCTGCACCTGGTTCAGGTGCGTTCGAAAGCATAATATGCAAATCCGGATAACCAATTGTCCGTCGATTGTTGTTGACGATAAAAAGAAACGGCGAGAATGATTGATTAACTTCAGGAATCGCTCGTTCAGTTGGTTCAGTTGCTCCGTTGAGAGCGAATCTGTATCGGGGTTTAGGCGAAACGCGAAGGTGCTCAATTGGGGCGCGGAAATTATTTCGATATGTTGCATCTCGCTGATGGCGCGAAAAGCAAACTGGCAGAGGTCAAGCTTCTCATCCAAATATGCCATAAATGTATCCCAGCCGAATAGTTTCAGCGGCAGCCAGATCCGCAGTGCCCGGAAGTCGCGGGAGAGTTCCGGGGAAATAGCGCAAAAGTCCACTCGTTGCGTGTCGTTCTGAAGTGGCGGAAGATAATTCGCATCCAATAGGTGTGCATTTCTTAAGGCCTGGCGATCGCGTATTAAAAGACACCCCGTACCGTATGGCAGGAACAGGCCTTTATGCGGATCCAGAGTGATCGAATCTGCTAATTCGATAGATTCCAATGCCTGGCGACCACGTTTGGTTAAACAAAAAAAACCGCCATAGGCGGCGTCGATGTGTAACCAGAGGTTTTGCCGGCTGCAGATCTCGGCGAGCATTTTTAAAGGATCAATGGCGCCTGTGTTGGTGGTCCCGGCGTGGGCAGCGATCAAGAATGGCCTAAGCCCGACATCTCGATCTGCCGCAATTTTATTCGTTAGGGCTGCGATGTCAATTCGATGATTTGAATCAGATGCAATTAAGCGAACGTGTTTTTCTGGGAAACCGGCAAGCACCGCGGCTTTTTGAATGCTGTGATGCGTTTGATTGGATGTATAGATGGTTGCGTTTGAGAAGTCATCACCAAGCATCGTCCGTCGTGCTGTGACCACGGCAGACCAATTGGCCATCGAACCACCCGTTGTGAGATAGCCCCCGGCCGTTTCGGGAAAGTTAACCAATTGGCATAACCAATGGACGACATCCGCTTCCATGTTCGCCAATCCGGGCGCGACCGACCAAACCGTAACGTACTTGTTGATGATGCCGGCAATGAGGTCAGCAATCGCGGCATGCGGAATTCCGCCGCCGGGTACATACGCCATATAACCACCGGATGCAGGATTATAACTTGGCTGCAGCCTCTCTGAGAAAAAGCGATCAATAACATTATTTATGGTGTCGGGTTCACCGGGACCCGCTTCCCGTGCTGCCACGGCATCAGTCGGATTGGAATGGGGAGCCCATGCATCCTGATCAGGTAGAGTGTCAAGATGTTTCATCAGTCGGGAAACGACAATTTCAACGTGTTTACGGAACTCATCACCGCAAAGCTCGAGAGGGGAATGATCGGAAGATATCGGTTTGGGCATGTACGGAATTTCCTGAAGACAATAACCGTTGGAGGTTGAAAAGCTTAGTATATGGTAAAACCAATAAAGAGAAATGCGTAGGTGGGGACAGAGGCAGATGGATAAACTCGGAATCGTTTCTAATTGCTGGACGGATCTTCTGCAAACCGGAGATTCGCTTATGCGATTGGTTGAAAAGAGCGTTGCGACGGGGCTTTGTCACATCGAGTTGAGGCAGGGTTCCTGTGGGGACCTCGAAGACATCAGCGATCGTCTTGTAATAAAAAAGCTGGAATGGCTATCGGATAACCTACCTGAGGTGCGATTAAATTATGCAATGCCTCTTGCGTTTTTCGGCGATTGGTCCGAAAGTGAGGCATGGTTGGATGCCGCTATTCCGGCAATTCAAACAATGCAACCAGATTCTCCCGAACTACGGATTGTGGACTTAACCACACCGACGTCACTCGGAAAGCCGGAATTTGCCATTACATCACGCACCCTGGCCGGATTGGCAGACAAATTGTTCCGGAACAACATACGTCTGACCGTGGAACACGCAACTCAAAAATGGGATCGGTTCCGCGGGTTATTCCAGAAGGCGCGGGATCAAAGTGATTCTGGTAATTTATGGTATTGTCTGGATCCGGCTAACTTGTCGCTTGCAGGTGAAGGGTTCCTAAGCGAACAGGTGGCGCGGGAAATCGAAATCAATCGAATTTCCATGGTCCACGTGAAACAGTATCATAGCGGCATGATCGATACTAAACTGGGACAAGGTGCAGTGGACTGGCCTGCTCTGAAATTGATATTGAAAACTCGGGGCTATGATGGGCCCGTCCTGTTTGAGCTTCGTTCATCGTCGACAATTGAGTTGGAAATTGATTCCGCAATCAAGAAATGGAACGGTTGGTCGCCAAAGAAGGAATTATAAATATCGTGGAAAATAAGGAAGCCGTGATTGGGGAGAACGTGGCGCGGATCCGCGAGGAAATTGCTCGCAATGCCGAAGCAAGCGGACGTTGTGAGTCAGACATTACCCTCATCGCCGTCTGCAAATATGTAGACAGTGAAATCACCGGACTGGTCGTCAGACAAGGGTGTCATGATGTGGGCGAGAATCGTCCCCAGACGCTGTGGAACAAAGCAGCGGAACTGGGATCTCTGCCAGTTCGATTTCATCAAATTGGCCACCTGCAGCGGAATAAAGTTCGCAGGACCGTTGGATTGATCTCTTTATTACATGCAGGGGATAGCCTGCGTTTACTTCGTTCTGTCAGTGAGGAGTCCGTGAAACAAGAAATTAGTACAAACATACTTCTGGAAGTAAACCTCTCTGGAGACGAAGCGAAACACGGATTTGCCCATAGCGAAGTCAACCGCATTATTGACGAAGTGGCGAGGATGCATAATATCAAGGTATGTGGATTGATGGGGATGGCCGGCCTGAAAAGCGACGCAAGTCAAACAGCACGCGAATACGAATCCCTGCGGACGTTACGAGACAAGCTGCAGCGAAATAGTGGGGGTAATGTGGAATTAAGTGAGTTGTCCATGGGAATGAGCCGCGATTATGGACTAGCCATACAACAGGGTGCGACGATGGTTCGAGTCGGTTCCGCTCTGTTTCATGGACTCGTTTAAAAGGGTGTCCCTGAACAATCCAACAAACGCTTGAAAAAGATACGTAGTTGAAAACTCCTTCAAAGAAGAGTTCTATGAAGACAACTAGCTCATGGACAACGGAAAAGCCTGTTCCTCCGGTGACTCCAAAAAACTGGGATCAATGGATTCTGTCCGTAAAAAATCGCAATCAAAAGAATTCAGTAACATCCTGTCTAATGCATGTTCAGGGGTTTGAAGATGAACACGGTTGGGAACTTCCTGATGAAGCGGAATTGGATGCGGTTGTTCAATGGCTAAACACAGCTACGGAGGCCGAATACACCGATGAAAGGATACGACAGGTACTGGTACTGGCCTATCAATCGTATTTATTGCTCGACCGTATGTCCCTAAGTCGCTGGGTCTCTATGATTCATGGCATCCTTAGATACTGTAATGAAACTGATAAGTGTACGATCTGGGGTCGTAATGTCCTGATGTCCGAGATACCCACGGTTTTGGTTGCGCTCTATCCGGATTGGGACTTGACCAGGACGGGGATACCTCGGATTTGCGCCTCTTTGTGTCATGAAGCGGAATCGGAACTTGACGGGGCAGGCCTGATCCACGCAGGCAACTGGAATGAGTATGCACCGCTCCTGGCGTGCTGGACAAGGACATGTTGGCTGATTTCAGAGTGTTGTAATCAGATTTCGCTTCCCCCATCATTTGACGCACAATTACAATGGGGCATTCGACAGCTGTTGCTACTCAGCAATTCACGGGGTCAGATGCGTTTCAGCGACGGACGGGCGTTATCCAAATCCTTTATCCAAACGCTATTACAGCTTGCAGGCGACGCAAGTGACATGCGGATTGCGAACGACAGCGGTTTGGCTGGTGCGAACGACTCGGCTGGAAAATCAAACGGGAAACGCCCAGCGGAGTCGATGTATTCGGAGTGGGCACAAATCGGTATGTTGCGGAGTGGTTGGTCCTGCAAACGACGTGAGTTAGCGGTGCGTTTTCATCAGCAGGAATTTGAAATCGAACTGGATGCATGTGGACGCCCCCTTTTGCACGGCACAGCGCATACACGGCTCAACATTGACAATCTCGACCTGAGACCAAAGAGTGATTGGTGCGAAGTGTGTTGGCTGGATGACGATGACGTGAGTTATCTGGAACTGGAAATGGAGTATGGCGATGATTGGCGCATTCAAAGACAACTTTGCGTATGCAAGCATGCATCGGTAGTGCTGATTGCGGATGCGGTCCTTGGAGGCCACCCATCAGACATACAATATGAGGTGCAGTATCCCGTGGTTGAACCCCATGCATTTTCGGCTGGGGTTGCGGATACGCAGGATCTGGCAATCGACATGGACAATGGTCGAGGAATCGTCATGCCCCTGGCTTTGCCCGAATGGCGTGAATTGGGTTCGCATAAAGTTCATGGTGATTTACACGCGAAAGATAAAATGAGCTACTCAATGCGAGCACGCGAGAGTCGAGGCCTTTATGCGCCGCTGCTTTTTTCGTTGGGACGTCGTTCAGCGGACAAACCCAGTACGTGGCGGCGTCTTACGGTCGCTGAACGTTTGGCCGTGGCCCCCGAGGATTCTGCGGTTGCTTTTCGAGCCCAGGTGGGTGGTCGACAGTGGCTTCTATACCGGTCCTTGGCCAAACCTGCGAATCGTACATTTTTGGGACAAAACTACTCGACCGAATTTCTCTTTGGTGAATTTACACTTGATGGTAAAGTGAGGGAATACGTAGAGATCTCCTGACGGTTCGAGTTTGCGTTTAAACGGAGGATGAGGCGATGCAGTTTCCCAAATGGGTGAATCTCAGTGTGGTTTGTTGGTTTTGGTTGAGTGCATATGCCACGGCGCAACCACCGAATGGGACGATCGACTCGGACGAAAAAAATAGTCCGGGAGATGTCCCTAATGTAAACCGTTTGGCACCCATCACGGCGGACAAAACCATTCTGTCACTTTCGAAAGAAGGGGGCGTTTGGATTGATCTGAGCCGGAAATGGGTTGTCGTCGACGGTTCCATTTGCCTCCGGGATGGCCAGCTTGAAATGTTTGCCTGCCCGCGACAAACCAAAGAACATGAATCCGTGGTTTCCGTGGCCAGTTCAGCAAGGCTTATTCATGCTGCATTGCTTGCGGTTGGCGCTAAAACAGGAACTCCCGTACAATTTGATCCAAGCTATAAGAGAGCGACCGGAGCGGTCGTTGATATTGTCATGGTATGGAAAAATGACAAAGGGAACGTGCACGCATCACTTGCACAGGACTGGATAAGAAAAGGCAACGGCAAAAAAACCATGGAATATGCATGGGTATTTGGCGGCAGTGGTTTTTGGAAAGATCCGAATAGTGGTGAAAAACATTATTACGGAGATGACGGTTCACTGGTCTGTTTGTCCAATTTTCCAACGGCGACGCTGGACTTGCCTGTTGAGAGCACCAAGGATAACAACGCGTTGATGTTCTCGGCAAATACGGTAAATATTCCGCCGCTGAAAACTGCGGTGCGAATGGTTTTATTGGAACGTAAGGATGTGGACCCCAAACGTGTGCCTAAGGCTCTGGTGAAAAGTGAAGAGCTCATTAACGAGGTTCAAAAATGGGCACAGGCTTTAGAGGATCGCCGCAACTCTCAGTAGTTCCACAAAAGAGATTTAGATCCCGCATTGGTCCAGCATTTTATCTGGATCGGTGATATAGCTGGTATAGAAGGGCCCAAATTCGGCGTATTTTGCACTGGCTTCGTCGAAACGCATGCGATAAACGATATCTTTTAGGTATTCCGGGTTTCGGGCCCATAAGGTGACTCCCCACTCCCAGTCATCAAGACCTACGGAAGTGGTGATCAACTGCTGAACTTTTCCAGCGAATTCCATTCCACTGCGGGCGTGCTCGGACATCAGTGTATTCCGGTCTTTAAAGTCCATGGAGAACCAATTCTCGCCCACCTTCCGTTTCTTGTTCATGGGGTAGAAGCAGGTTGCCGGCCATTCGGGAAAATCCGGTGTCAGGCGTTGTTTTCTCATAATGGGCTCACGTTTCTGATAGGCCTCCAATTTCGCATCGTATGCCGGACTACCCTGCGGGTCGCCTTCTTGCACGAGTCGCTCGGCGTATTGCTCTAAAGAGGGAACGTATTCCGAGATTTCGGTTAACGATATAAAACTATAGGTTGCAGTAAGCGAAGCACCAAGGCGTGTATTGAGGATGTTCTGATTGGCTTTTTCAATAACCAAAGGATCCGGATCCATCATCATGACCCCGAAATCTGCCTTATGCCCCGAAACAATGCTGGTCTGAAGTCGTGCGGGACCCCCTTCAATTAATGTGAGCGCGGAATTCAATTCGTCTCGCGCGGCGATTCGCTCCTCGCCCGCCAGAGAAAACAGATCTTTACGATCAAAGCGGTAGTAAATGTGAGTGCAATGCCATCCTTCAAGGGGAATTACAGAAGGATCGGGCAAATCCTGAGCGCCGGGGCGTTGAGGTCGGTTCATTCAATCATCAGTCCTGGGGATTGTTAGGTTAGCGATATAAATTAGTCAGAGAGCAATGCTTCTATTCTGTCGATAAGTTTGTCCATTGGAAAGGGCTTATGTAAATATTCATCGACGCCCAGCAATTCTGCGTATGATTCATGTCGTTTGCCCTCATTTGCGGTCATCATCATGATCCGTATTGGGTCCTCATATTCCTTACGGAGTGATTCAATTACGAGAAATCCGCTTCGTTTTGGCATCATCATGTCTAACAGTATGAGTTCAGGTTTATGTTGTTTTGCCAGTTGTAACCCCTCCTCGCCGTTTTGCGCTGTGAAGACCTCATATCCAGCTTGCCTGAGGGCAAAGCTGATCGTGTCGAGGATATCCGGATTGTCATCAACAACAAGAATTGCCGTATTTTGGGATGCGGAAAGCAAAGGGATATTTCCTTTGGACAAAAACACGAATTGCGATTGGACTCTCTTCATTTGAAATCTAGCACGTAAAAATCCGCATGCAAGCGTCTAGTGCAAAAGGAATGAGGAATCCTGTATCGGGTGCCGTGAAATCGACCGCTGACTACCGTCGTGCCGCGAGAAAATCTTTGATACAAGGGACATTACCGCGCATCAAGCGACAACGGGAATGAAGCGGTGAGCGATGAATTTCTCCGGATACCGTTCCTGAGGGAAAGACTTATTTGGTGGATTCCGGTTTCAGTGAAAAGGTCATGTAATGCAGGCCGGTTGGTCTGTCAAAGAGAACCCCGCCCTGAGGCGCTAAATGCTGTGATATAACCGAATAATCCGGCAGCGGATTATCCTGAAATGCCGAATTGATTACGCGGAAAAACTGGTTGTTTTCAGCCTGGCCCTGAAGGGCCTGCTGTGCCTGTTCGCCGTTGAGTAAGTCGTAAAACATTTTTAGCGCCTCGGCTGGACGGCTAAAGGAAATAGCGGAGGGTTCAATTTCGCCGGTTTGATTCTGGATTTCAGCAGCGATGAGTTTAAAATCGTTCTCGTCGGCCAAACGATCTCCGTTGCCATCATGAGTATCAATGGCGGATTGGATAAGTTCTAAAGAGTCTGCCGCCACGAGATACCCGCCGACTACAGCAAACGATGGTTGGGGACGTCGAAACGTCTCTGCAAAGTTCTGGCCAGGCTGATTGTTATCACGAGGCTGCGTACCAGGCGGCTGGTTAGAACCGATTTCTACACTTTGATCACGAGGCCCGCCCGCCGCGACCAGATAATATGTGGTTCCGTTATATTCTTTTTTCTCGAGGGCCTGCTCATATTTGGCAAGCTGTTCATCCATCAGTTCAGTAAAGGACGCGGGATCTGTAAGTTTGACTGCGACAAGCCGGGACATGCTGTTTAGCCGGACTGGTTCGACAACGGCCCCAAACTGTGATACACGGCCCGCGATCTGGGAAATAATGTCTTCCCGCAGATCAAGCCCAAGCGACGTATTGATGTTTTCTTCCACCAGATTGGAAAAATATCCAGCACCCAGGATTTGATCAACCAATTTTTCCGCCTCGTCGTATGTTTTTTCGAGATCCCAGTAAACGGTACTGTAGTCAGCTGCATTGGCGGGGACCCACGGTTCGGGTGTCATGTCGCCGTGGTCAAACGTAAGTAAATTGAGAACGCCTCGCCGTGGTGTTCCGAGGGCAAGGTGGAAGTGTCCGATACTATCGAATCCGGGAGGGGCTAAAATAAAGGAACCGCCGACGGCTTTAAACCCGTCCACCCCGATCGTAGGAAGGATGGCCAATGCGGCCTGTGCTTCGAAATTCCCCTGAGTAGTCGCATTAATCAGTGTTAGTGGATCCGCGAAAAAACTGATCTGCGGCTGGAAATTGTCGGCACCAACACTGTTACGCATGATATCAGTAAATTTGCGGTTATCGGACAATGTTCGGTCCGTTTCCAATGCCGTTTCTTCCCATACGCTGATTAGATGGGTCGCCATGAGTTCACTGCTGCATATGACCACGGTTTCTTCCTTGATAAAGATATAGAGGTCATCATCGTCACCGGGGTTTTGGAAAATAGTAACTTCCGTTTCGCCAATGGTTTCCTCCAGCAAAGATCCGGCATTGCTAATATGCTCAAATTCCGCGCGTTCAATCAGTTTGTCAGCAGTTTCCGTGTTGGCACCAACATCGGCGACAAACGCAACCATTGGACGAGCTGTATCGGTTACGGCCAGAGAAAATGCGACCTCACCCGTTGGTAATTCCAATAAATCTTCAACCGTTACGCCTAATTCATCCTCGAGTTGTGGAAAGGCATTCAATAATTCACTGTAAAGGCGGTCGATCAAGGGTGCGACGGACTCATCGTTTCGGATGGCGCCAACTGACGTTTGCTGGAAATCCAATTTGAGTTGTGGTAAGTCGTGAACGCGCACGTAGACAACGGTGTTGTAGGGAAACAGTTGGGGTGCAGTGGGTCGCTTCGCCTCAGCAAGCTGGGCCTGACAAATGACCAAAACACAGGAAAGAACTAGCGCTGGGAGTTGAAACCGTTTCATGGGAGGAGCTTTCCGATAATTGAAAATAAAAACGAGAGAATTCTTCGCGATGGGTGTTTAAACCGGTATTCAGGAGTAGAGTTTCGAGATATTCCGATGAAATTTGTAAATAGATTTGGTAGTCGCAGGCTTAACGGAATGTGAATATCGGTAAGGTGATTTGATTATAATACGTTTTGAACGGGGAATTATTCATTTTTTTAGGCGTATTGTTAATTGGGATCGTTATATTTTATTAAACACGACGAAAAATAAAATAGAGGGCGTTTGATTTTCGTCAGAAAAGTCGTATCTATGAATGGTGCGATGAAATGAATTGGAGATAAAAATGGGTCGTCGCATATTGTTCACTATCTTTGCTGTTGGATGTCTGGGGGTCGGTCCGGTATGTCAGATTCAGGCACAGGGTCCCGGGGGGCTTGGGCAGTCTACAACCGGTGTCATTCAGAACGATGGGCAAATTGAAGGCGCAGAACAGGGCAGTGGTTTTATCGGTGCTGGTGCCATGGTTGATCCAAGAGCTGCTAGTTTCAGCGGAAACACTGGGGGCATGGGTGGCATGGGTGGCATGGGCATGGGTGGCATGGGCATGGGCATGGGCATGGGTGGCATGGGTGGATTTGGCCGCATGGGTGGTTTTGGGAATATGAATCAAAACAATCAAACCCAGAACACGCTGCGTTTTCCCTATGTGATTTCATTCAAAACGCAGCCGTTGATCGTTGCCAATGTCCAAGCGCGAGCGGAGTTGAGGCTCACAAAACTTCCAGGTTTGTCGAAATATAACCGAGTGGCCGTGGTTATGGATGGGACAAGTGCTACTCTTCGTGGCGACGTCGTGTCGGAACGCGATAAGCGGTTTGTAGAAAAGCTCGTCTTGCTAGAGCCGGGCATCGAGGATGTAACCAACGAGCTTGCGGTACAACCCCCCGCGGAAAAATGAATTGAGATGGGGGTCTTAATTCAAACCATATCATATGGTTGGCAGGTTCAAATCGTCCGTATCTAGAGATTATGGGCTGTCCTGCTGTTCGCTGCCCAGTCGATTTGGTTGCATGCCGATTGGGGGAGGCGAAAAGGGAAACTCTGGCTTAACGACTTTAATCGCCGTAACACCGGAACTGGACTGTAGCGTTTGGTAGGCCGGTGATGTGGGGCGCGTCACCACCGCGGGCTCCATGGGAACTGCCTGACGCGGACGGGTCGCTTGAACAGGTTGGTTTTCAACACGTCCCGGAACGTGATAGGGCGCGTTAGTAAGGTGCCGAGTTAGATTTTGTGGCAAGTCAAACGTCGTCGCACGAACATTTCCCGTTGGCTGAAAAACAGTGCCGGAATGCGCAGACGCCGAGATTGTGGTACTCGTAAGGGAATCTTGCTTCGGATGCGTGTTGACCAATGGATTGGATTGAGGATCGTCTTCCGTCTCAATAACACGCCCGGGCAGTGTGGTTCTGCTGAAGTGCCCCGTAATGGACTGCCCCTGGGTTGGCACAAAGACGGGAACAAGGCTAACTAGTTTCTGGTCTCCGCCAAGTTCTTGCCATGGGATCCAGAAGCTATAGGACGGGCCTAGCTGTGATTCGGAAAAATGCGTGTGCAGCTCTGTGTCTCGAAATACAAATTTACGGTCAGGTTTGCGGTTGGGAATGCGGTTGAGATTTGATTCAGTGTCATCGAACGCGAATACAACGAGTTCGCCTTCAACTTGCAGTGGTTTTTGTTCGTGGTTGTAAAAATAGATCCGACCACCGAAACCCTGCACTGGGTTTTTTCCGGGAATGCTTATTACATCATGGGCCCATACAGCTGCAATTCGAACCGGCGTAGCGTCCTGTTGACGTCTGGCTGCAGCGTCTGCATTCCAGGGCAGCGAGTCGTTCACCGTTTGAACCTGTTGGGACAATTGCGTGCAGCCAGAAAGGGCAAATGTGAACAGCAGTAAGAGCAGGAAACAATGAGGAAAGCGTGTCATATTGACTTCCAAAAGGAGGGGGGAAATGGGGAGTGATGTTTTGTCGCGTTTGATTACCGCGGGAAATCCTGATAACCGGAGTTTTGGGGATAGGCGGTGCGTTGATATTCAGTATTGTCCCGATATACAGGAGGGGCGTCTGCCGATGTCTGGCGGCGAGCGGCGTCATACGCGGTTGACCCCTGCGAATACAAAGTGGGTGGGTACGTTGGCAGTGTCCGTTGCAGGTTCCCGCCATTTGCCTGCGGTGCATACTGGTTGTTTTGAGTGCGGGATAACGGATTGGGATTAGACGGCGCTCCGTACGTGACCCGGTTTTCAGGTGGTGGAGACGTGTAATTTGTCTGCGGTGGCAAAAGGTTGCCCTGTCGCGGGTCGGGTGCACGATATTGCGATGGGGATCGATACTGAGGTGCGGGAACTACCGAACGGCGATCCGGTTGTGATACCGGAACCGTTGGTGCTGTCGCTGTTGTCGATCCGTACCAGTCATCCATTCCAAGTGTGGAACCCAAAGGTTTGGTTGGAAATGCGTGTTCAAGAAGCGTTCCGGCAGGATTGTCGTCGGGGTAAACCACGTTTGCGCCGTTACCCCACAGGCCCTTTCCTTTTTCGAGGCCAACGTCTCCGTGCAATTCAACAATGTCAGATAGTAACCAACTCATTCTGTCAGATTCCATCGCTTTGAGCCTGTCCAGGTCGTCTTCGCCTTTAATAATATGAGGCGTCATGATGATCAGAAGTTCCGTTCGTTCCTCGGTTTCCGTGTCATATCTAAATAACTGTCCGAGCATTGGAATATCCCCGAGATAAGGAACGGAGCGACGGTTAACCAGTCGGTTTTTGGTAATCAGACCACCAAAAACGACGGTTTCTCCATCGTGTGCACTGATGACGGTCTGGGCCGTGGTGGTTTCAATAGGAGCCGACAGTACCGCCTGACCGTCGGGAGTTACCCCAACTGCCGTGCCCGTGTCGGGAGGCCCTAGCTCGGATTTCTCCGTTGAAAGTTCCATGACAATGCGCCCATCCGGGGTCACTCGAGGTCGAACGTTCAGCAGTAAACCGATCGGTACATCTTCGGTAGTATTTGTGATACCCCCAAATTGATTGGTCGAGCTTCCTGTAATACGCGTCACGTTCGCCCCAACCTGCACAAAAGCGGACGCCATATCCAGTGTCATGATTTGTGGGCGACTCAAGATTTGGACCCGACCGCGATCCTGCAGTGTACGCAACAGAATGTTGATCGATTCATTAGCGGCTGAAAATACAAGCCCGCCGTAGCCCAACGATGCGCTGGAACGCCCCATTCCAAAACCGGCGATTCCCTGAGCTGCCAGGTCCTCTCGGGATGCAAGAGAGGCAGCGGTTGTGTCGTTGCCAAGCGCTTGTCCCTGAAAATTGTAACCAATGGCCGACCCGCGATCGAACAACATGCTGTCCTGCAAGCCCAATTCCACCCCGAACTCAAATCCGTCCCTGAGGTCAACTTCCGCAACGACTACCTGAATCATGACCATGTTTGGTTTGAAGTCCAAATCCTTAATGATTTGTTTCAGCGTTTCGAAGTTTCTAGGCGGCGCGGAAAGTATAATTGAGTTGCTAAGTGCGTCAAAACCGATGACGACCTGCGTCTCAATGATCTCCGCATTGGTTATGGAGGACTGCTGATTGACACTCTGGGTAAGTAGTTGCCGTTGTGTATTGACATAAGTCTGTAGGGTGGGGCCGACAGTCGACGCATCCGCGTTTTCCAAGCGGATGACCTCAGTGCGCCGGTTTTGAATATCTCCTTCGTCGAGGCGGATGAGCAATAGTTCTACAATTTCAAGGTCATTCGACGATCCTGACGCGATGACACTATTGGTTCTCTGGTCGACAGCAAATCGCAGGGGAACCAGCGAAGATTCGCCGCCTCCGATT
Source organism: Planctomycetota bacterium (assembly GCA_036150515.1). Classification (GTDB taxonomy): domain Bacteria; phylum Planctomycetota; class Planctomycetia; order Pirellulales; family Pirellulaceae; genus UBA721. The sequence goes on along the minus strand of JAYZPA010000036.1, from coordinate 18,993 downwards.
CCACCCGTTCCCTGCAAGGCGGTGTTGAATGCATTGGTGGCGGCGTTACTTCCGGCAGTAACCTGCAGTCCAAATAGTTCCTGTAGAAGCTGCGTAAGATTGATCGCATCTCCATTTTCCACTTGAAAGACCTTGATTTGGGCTTCCGCATTAGGCACTTGGTCGAGTTGGGTGATTAGTTCCTCGATTAGAGGCATCGCGGTGGCAGGAGCGCGAACGACAAGGGCATTAACGTTTTCGTCTGCCGTTACAGTGGCTCCGGCCAGAATACCGGAATTAACTTTGCTTTCCCCTTCATTGGAAATGGAAAGAATTTCCAGTTTGGAAGATTGTGGGCTAATCGTTGCTGTTGCATTTGCCTGGCCCTGTGCGCCGCCGCCTTGATTGGCGGTTGATATGCCTGTGATCGCCTCGGTCAATACGGGTTGCAGATCAGCGGCCAGAGCATTTTTGAGCCGGAATACCCTTAATTGGTTCGTGGCGACGGAATCCTCCACGTCGAGTCGCTCGATGAGCAGCGCTATTTCAGCGAGATCTCGAGGCGAAGCGTTGATGACCAGACTGTTGGTGCGATAATCGGCAATAATTCGTGGCCGAACGCCGAGGCCGGGACGAACCTCTTCATCAGAGCCGGGTTGATTTGTGTAAAAATCTCTTATTTGACGTTCTGCGTCCAGTGCGGACATGTATTCAAGCTGAAAGAACTTGAGTTGTGTGGATGGTGGAACAGGCTGATCGAGCTTGTCAATCAAGTCAAGAATCGCCTGCATGCTTTCTTCCCGCCCAATCAGTAAAATGGAATTCGGTTTGTCCAGCGCCGTGATACTGACCGGACTGTTTCGGCTTCCAAATACATCGTCGTAAAGGTCTTCTACCAATGCTGCAAGGACGTTGCTGTTTACATGAATTAGGGGGTGAACCATAACGTAAGGCTGGGTGTCATCCGTATGCTGCTCTATTTGTTCAATAATCTCGATCACTCGCTGAACGTCGTTGCGATGCCCTTTGATGATAAAAACTCCCAGTCCCTCGATAAATTCGATCTGGACCGTCCCAATCAAACCGGCCTCTTCGGGCTCCACTCGCAAAACAGTTGACCCGAGTTCTCCGTCGTTACCTTCCGTCTCAGGTTCTGTATCGGCTGGTTTATCGGGTTCCGCCCGGTCCTGAAAAATCGAGGATACCAGATCGCCGCCCCATTTCTGACGGTTGGCGGACGGTACGAATTGAACCGCCGCTTGATCCCCTGCTGCGGATGTCGTCGCATTTTGGACGAGCGAGACGGCATCCTGGACGGTGTCTGGATCGGCTTTCTTAACCGGGATAATTCCAGTGCGGTCGTCTTTATTACCTGAGGTCTTGTCGAGTGCTGCGGCGACACGTAGCCAAGCGGCCGAAGTCGTATTGTCCCCCTGCATCGTGATTTGGGAATTGCGACGGTCGATTTTCATTTCAGCTGAAGTTCCCTGAGGGCCGGGGAGTTTTACGGTCACATGATTGCCGGTCGAGTCGGTGCTTGCAGTTAGCTGGCCGCCCAGTATGTTTCGCAGCGCCCCCTCAAATTCGGGCCACGTCATGTTTTTTAGTTGATGGGTTGGATCATCGGTTGTGCTGGAGATCGTTCTCTCGGGTGTGTTTGGCCGGGTGGGGTTGCGTATCGCTTCTGCCGCCGCACGCTGCACCTGTTCGCTTGCGATGACAATAACCTGATTTGTTCGCCGATCGGGGGCCACGCGGATGTTTGGCGTGCGGGCGAAATATCGCTGTAAATGTTGGACCGTGGCATCCAATTCACCGGCTGCTACCTGATATCCCCGGATGGTCGGCGGATCGGCTACGGGAGTGGGTTTGGGTGCGACGGGGGCTTTATCCAGAGTCTGCAGCAGTTGCCCTGCCATGCGTTGTGCACGTAAGTCGCCCTTAACCGCTAAGGAGTTACTGTTTGGATCAACCAGGATTTCGACCTCAAATCCAAAATCCTTTAAAACCGATTTTAAACGCGGAACCAGATCCTGTACGGCATTATTCTTTACGGAATATCGCGTATATTCATCGGTTGATGAGTTTTGACCACGAAGGTTCGTAGTATTCACTAACAAAAAAGTAATACAGAAAAGCGTTAACAACCGGGAGATCACGCCGAAATGTTGTAGATTCGTCTTAATAAACATGCCATTTATACCTTAAAGCTGCATCAAACATGGACTATAGCTTTCGCTATACCTCACTCTACACGCGGATCCTAAATCTGCGCATTTCCCGTTATGTTTGATACAATCGGCATAAACTACCACGTACTGTACAGCAATAACGAAAAAAAGGTTATTTGGACGTGGTATCCAAATAACCTTTTTTTGGGGGTTTGGTAGGATTCTATTCGGATGGAGTTTGCTGAAGTAACTCTTCTGCTGCTTCAGTAAGGTTTTCTGCACTAGCCAGCGAGTTGCCCGCTTTAACCAGTAGGGTTTCATCAGAATCTGTGGTGATTATTAGTTCTTTTTGCGTGATATCGGTGACTTGTCCGGTAACCGTCCCAATGGAAATCGGATCACCAATCGTTAGTTTTAACATTTTGCTCGTATCACGGCGGAGAATCCATACTTCCAGGCGGCTGTTGATCTGAACCGAACCTGTGAAATAAGCTAGTTGAGCGAGGTCAAATACAGGAGGGGCGGGGCGATCTGGTCGAACAACGGGTTCAGGTCGCTCTTCGACATCAACGGTAAACTCCTTTCGTACCGTACGGACCGGTAATCCAGTGTCACTGACATCCACCTCGAATGTATATCGACCAACTGAATTGCCACGCACGATAAGTTGGTTGTCATCGATTCTTGCCACAAAGCCAGGTGGTATGTCATCAGCGTCGACGATTGAAAACCGAACCGTTTGCACTTGCTGTTCGTTATTTCCCGGATTGCGTGATAAGGTGACGCTCTTGCTTTGGCCAACGGTAGCCGTAATTCGGGAACTTCCCGGTAACGAAGGCTCGTTATTTTCAGGCCCAAAGAGATTCCGATTTGTCATGAGAGTCATGTATTCATCTAAGCCGCCGTAGGCGAGTTGATCCATGGACTCAATTTCAGATATGGGAAGTCGATCGGTAGGGTCAGATATTGCAATGGCCTCAATGCGAGCCGTGATTCCCAGGAAATTATATCCCTTAGGTTGAATAGCAAGATCAAGGACACGGTGTACGGAACGAGTCGCATAAAACCGGTACAAAAATTCAGTCAATTGTTGCAAGCTTCCATTGCAGCTGATCTGGAATGTATGTTTGTCATACGTATTATCGATGGTTCGGACGGGATCGGATGTGATCTTGACATCCTTCAACTTCAAATCACCCTGCAATAATAGCAGCAACCATGACTTATATTGAGTTTGTGCGGCGGACGCATTGCTAGGCAGAGATCGGGCTGTAACCGCATTGAATTGTTCGCGATTCGCCAAAGCGGCGCGTTTGTCATAAGAATACTGCCGCTCGTCCTGAGTTAACGAAAGGATCTGGTTATCGAGATCTGAAATCCAATCACGGTATGATTTGACAGCATAGTTGCCCAAGCCAGCCAATATGGCCATCAGTACGATCAAAGCCAGTGTTTTTTCACGTTTTGACATATTAGAGCTCCTCAGCGAGCGTGGGTTGGGACGTTTGGGTTGTTTTAAGGCGGTCTTTGTCTTCGGATGATGCCGCGTCAGTATCGGGAGTTGAGTCTTTGTCCGATGGCGTGGCAGAATCCGGTGATGTATCGGCCGGTTCCGTTGTTTTTACGATCACGATCCGTTCCGTTACCGTCCACGGATAGTCCTCATTGTCGTTGTCAGGCTGGATGCCAGTTCCGGTGACCAGGTGGCCTGAACTCAACAAGTTGGATTCAAGCTGGCCAAGTGTATCTGAATTATTCAGGTGTACATCAAGATAGATTTGTCCGAGCATATCTGTTTTTCGCATGCTAGAAGCGGTACGTGCGGTAAAACGGTCAATGCGTGCCTGTTTGGCAGTCAGGCATTTACCGGACAGAACGACCAGTTCATCCAACCAGTTAACGCGCCCCTCTTCAAACGAATTGATGCTTTGTAGCTGGGCGTTTAGCAATTGGAATCGTTTTTGGTGTTGATCGCGATTAACCAGTTTCAGATTAAGCGAATCGATTTCATTGTTCCGGGTGATAATGGGCCAGGCGAGTAATGAGCCAAGCAAAAGGCACGCAACAATTCCTGATAAAACGTATTTCAGGCTTTTGCGTGCCTGAGAAACTGGTTGGGGGGGTTGCCTTGGGTTTACAAAATCCAAAACCGCCCGCTGATCGGTAAGGTGTTGCAACGACGTTCCAATTAAGGCCGCAAAACGAAAAGGCGAGTTAGGTACATTTTGTTCCGCGCGTGATGAGAGAACAACGTCGTTCAGAGGGTCATACAGCTCAACTTCCAAATCGAGATTTTCATTTAATTCTGATTGTAACGATCGGTGCCGTGGAGTGTCGCCAATGAGCGTAATCAACTCAATTTCACCGGGCGTCGGCTGGTTAGCATAGCTGGCAATTGTTCGATTGACCTCAGCCAGCATATGATTGTCGGACATACCGGATTCGGGTAATCGGATGGTGCGTGCAAAATGGGGCATCCCATGGTAGGAAACCGTTAATTCAGCTTCGGATTCCAGCAGGTCAATAATCAGACGGTGTTTATCTGATGCTTTTTGTTGTTGTAACAGAAATGCAGAACTGAACGACCGGAGAACAACCGACGAGGCAGTCAAACCGGCCAAAGAGGCCGCCGCGATCGTCGCGGACAATACGTCCGGGGCGATGGTAGCTGCAGAGATGTATTGCTGGCTTTCTTGTGAGTCGCCCAGTTCGGTGAAGTCAATCGGCCCACCGTCCGGCGTGTTAAAGAGCTGGGGTGCTTGCAACCGAATGGTATCCGGCAGTTCTTCCGGAGGCATTTGCGGCAGAGTCAGTAAACGCATTTCAGACTGGGATCGCCGTAAAACGGCGATTGTATCGGGTTGGCCGCCAATGGTTGCGTGTCGTACTGCTTGCTGAAGCGCACTTTCGAGGGGCGAAAGGTCGGATTGTAATTCTGAATCCTCCGTCAGGGGAATTTCGATCATTTGGTCGATTACGAGATTTCCGCCGCGCATGCTGGAAACGAGCAGGCGGACTGCATTTTGATCCGATTCGTAACTAATGACACTTGCCATGGCATGGCTCCTTAACTCTTCAAATGCACGCTACACTACTGTATGTTCGGCGCAGGCATTGCGGAATCTCCGGTTCTATATTGATAGCCTAGCACCTCTAGGGTATATCCACGGCCTAAATGGCTTAGGTCACGCCACAAACGGATACGAGGTGTAACGGTTGTACTGTCTATAACGACTTCAGCACGTGATGAAGCTTTCCCTCCCTCAAAATAGCCAACGATTTGTGCTCGGTATACATCGCCACTTCCCGTTATAAACGGTTGTAATGAGCGCATTTGATCCAATGTGACGATCAGGTTTTTGACTAACCATGTTTCGTGTCGAGTGTAGTCTGACGTGTCCTGAGTGGGGTCGGTATAGCGTTCCTGGACGATGCGATCGATCATTTCTTCGGTGAGACCGGGAACGCCGGACAGGAGTGTGCGCGGGGCCTGATTAATGTTCAGCCGTCCGGGAATGGTCGCATTATCGTTGGTAGAGGCATTGTCCATAAGATGATCTATATAGATACCAAATGTTTCCGGAGGGAAAGGTGACTGGAGTATGATCGGATCTTCGCCTTCTTCCGCGGGTGCTGCCTCGAGTTGGATCCCGATAAGTTCGATGATTTGAGAGATATCTCTCTCGGCCGGCAGCAATAGATCCAGGGGATACGCGGCTGCAGGGATGGCTACGGCATCCGGATCACTACTGGCGGTGGGCAAACCCTGTCGATACGCGATAACAAAATTGGCAACATCGGTGCTGAAGACCGCGGACAAATCCTGGTGGAGTTTCGTAAGATCCTCTTCATTAAAATTGATACGTGGCTCGCCATTAATATTAAGATTGTTTTCCTGACTGTAAAGCGTGAGATAGGAACTCCATCCGCGCTCCAAAGATCCTGTAATCATTGAGTCTGATGCGGAGGCAGCAGTGGTACTAAGCTCTGCTGCGCTCTGCACGGCCGTCAGCGCGGCTTGTTCATGGGCATCGATCATTCCATTTCGATTAATATCTGCCCCGAAAAGCAACTGGGGAATGACGCCCCGGACCAAAAGCAGTTCTTCGACCGTATTTAAAGGTCCGTTCGTTGGTACGTAAGGCGAGCTCAGCGATTGGTAGTAATCGTACTCAGCTCCATATTCACGAGGGTCGTCATCCTCGTCAATCCAGTCCATGATGGCATCCGCCACATCTTCGGTCATTCCCGGTAACGCCATTAACATGGTTCGCCCGCCATTTTCGGCAAAGGTATCCGCAATCGTCAGGGCGTTCAGGTTCAGTCGGGACGATTCGTTTTCCAGGCCGTATCGGATTCCGGCGGTATATCCATCTGAATTTAGAGCCGGTGACAAAACCGTAAAATTAGCGGCAGCCGCCGGATCCGGGTCGGGGACAATATTGGTGGCCTGAAATAGCATGGGGTTATCGAATTGACCGCCGGCTTCAAGGCGTTCTTCGTGAGTCATCGAGAGATGGACACGGATGGTATCGATGCCTGCATCGACAAGCCAGCGGGTTTGTTGATTCTCGGTCGACAGTTTGGCTGTTTCGTGATGTGCCAGCATCATTTCAGCAAAGGTGTACGCGCCCAGAGACACAATCATGACCACAACCAATACCACCATCAGTATCGATCCGCGTGGCGGACGTGGTCCATGAACATCAGTGAAGGCAGGAGAATGGTTCATAGTCCGAGCGCCTCCATCCCCTGATCGGTGTCATCCAGCGGACGGATCTTTCCAACAGGAAGCCTGACAACCATGCGGTAAGTCACGGCGGACGAGGTGGAATCCTGTGAAGGGTCCATATAAAACGTGTTAAGCACCCCGCCGCTGTGATAAGGTGAACTGGACTGAATCGTAAGCTGTACTTCCACAGCAAGCGGCAGGGACGTATACATTTCACTGTCCCATTCGGTTAGCCATTCATATCCGTCAAAATACTGGAATTGAAGTGCAATCACTTCAGGGGCCAGGAGTTTATCCGCATTTTGTAGTTGTTGGGTATTTCCGTTATTAATGGCGTATGCCGTGATGGCGCGTCCGAGTTGGCGGCGCATCAATCCAGGAACCTCGGGACTGTTGTTAAACACGTCATAGCCTGTGCCGATCGATGAAGACATGCCCTCTCGCACATAGTAGGAAATCATTTTTACGTCACTCGGTATGTCAAGCAATGTAGTTAATGAATCTCCGGAATAAAGAGTTTGATACTCCTCCTGACGTGGTATTCGGCTAATGTCCATATGAATGGTGGTTTGGTTACCGTAGAGACCCATATTTTCAGGGAAGCTGGTTTCATAATCGTAGGTTGTTTCCGTTGCTGTACTTTCGAGAGATTCCATCTCTATCCCCAGATCTCCGCCTAGCAGGTCATCGAGACCTCCTAATTCCAGTCCATCGACAGCGGAGGCGACATCGACCCCTTCGTACTGCACCGTACTTTTGATATCCATCGCAATTCGGTTCAGCAACGCCCGTGCAAGCTGAACTTCTTCCACGTGACTGCGTTGTTTTTCGATGATGTAAAAATGGTTATTAATCGCATATCCGATCAGGCTCAAAACCAGCGCGGAAATTGCCATGGACACGATTAATTCAAAAATCGTGACACCACGCATCCGACGGCGATTCGGTGGACGGCACATGTTATATGTCCTCCAAGGTGAGGATGTCACGTATTTGCTCATTTGCTTCAGGTGCAAGCTCAATTGTCGGATCAATCATCCAGGTGGTTAAAGAATGCTGAAATGCGCTACTTGCGTCCTCCGGGATGTACTCGACAATGATACGCACACCCATAAGCATTCCCTGGGAGTCAATGTCTTCAATCTGGATCGTGTACTGAAATGGCTCCATCGTTTCCGTTGCCAAAAACGGAATAGGCCCGGACGGGGTTGGCGATATTATTCCCGATTTAATTTCGGATAATTTAGAATCCGCAAGAAATTGCGCTGTGGTCAGTATTCGCGCACGAGTAGCGTTCTGACCGCCAATACGCACCAAAGCCCCGATTGCCGCCATGGACATTCCCAAAACGGCGAGTGAAATGATCACCTCCATCAGCGTGAAACCACGGCGATTCGCGGAACGGGAATTGGTTCTGACGTCGTACATGGACTTTCTCATTGGTTAAGTCTCTCCAAATCCAACGCCGAGACCTCCTGTTGACTCATGACTCCGGTAACGTAGGCGACGCCTGTCAGGCCCCGGATGCGAACCAGAACGAAAATTTGAAGGTCATCACTAGCTAAACGCACCTCCGTCTGACTGGTACTGCCGTCCGGATAGAACAAAACGGGTTCGGACCAGTTGGCAGATACCATATCCGCCATGCTTGTATTGTCGATCTGAGCGGAATTGGGGTTTAAAGTGGGATCCGTCATCACGACCTCGCGGTCATCGAATTGTTTAAGGCCCCCGGCAAACTGAACCTGGTCCGGCAGGCCCTTTAGTTTCCCCAGCAAACGGTTTGAAATCGTCCGATCCGATGACTCATCGCCGGCAACCAATCCCATAGCATTAAAAATAGGGGAATCAATATTTGCTTCGAGTTGCTCATCCCCCGTTGTCCAGGGTTCGATAATAAACTGTCGACCTCCGAGTTCATATCGCAGGGCGAGTGTCTGCCCGCTGCGCATTGCTTCATTGCGACTACGTGCAAAATGAGTGCGTAAAATGTCGCCGGATCGTATCAGGTTTTGCGTGCCGGTGGAATTGGCGATTGCCGGATAGACCAGCGCCCCAATAATCACGACGATCGCGGCGACAATCAGCAATTCAAACAGCGTAAACGCGCGGCGTCTGTAAAGGCGCTGCGAAACGTATCGCGTATTAAGTTGATAACTCATAGCCATGGTTTATGCTTGTGCAGCATCAACCGTCGGCAATGCCGCCCCTTATTAACCCTATGGGGTTCGATTAGTAGGATGTGACGGTGATGTCGTCTTCAGTGCCGGAAGCCAAATCAGCCCCGCTGGACCAAATTCGGAATCCCGGTCGATTCGTCTGAGGGTCCGTTTCAAGAACATACTCAAATGGGGAACCCCATGGATCCGCCGGAATTTCTTTCTCGGCGTAGGGGCCTCGCCATTTTTGAGAGAGATTGGCATCGGCGGGTGCCGCGCGTAATCCCTCCAGACCCAGGTCGGCTGTAGGGTATTGACCCACATCGAGGTGATAGAATTTCAGTGCATCTTCAAACATCTGCAACTGGGCCTTGGCGGCGTCCTCCTTTGAACTGGACAGGATTCCAGAAAAGTTGGCAACAACAATGGTGCCTAGGATAACCAGAATGGCCATCACCAGCAAAACTTCCATTAGGGTGAATCCGACTCGGCGATTACGATGGGTTTGGCGAGTAAACATAGTGCTTATTTCCTTGTCCCTGATAAATAGTTAGGGTGTTGATGATATGATTTGGCGTTATGAGTTTAACACCAGATCGATTAGTATGGTTTCGTTTTTCGTGGGTGTAAATGACGTATTTGGCGGTAAATCGCTCGATTTTGGCTGAATTAGATGGCGCTACTCATCTTAATAACGGGTAATAGTAAGGCGATGACAACAACCAATACGGCCCCTGCCATCACCAATAACATAATCGGTTCCAATAAACGTACAGCCAAAGTAAGGCGGCGACTGGTTCGTGCCTCCAGGCTGTCCGCAATATCAATGAGCACATCATCCAATGTATTGGATTCTTCTGCAACCGCGATCATCTCAACCACGGTTGGTGGAAAGTAACCGCTGCGGCCCAAAGGTTCCGATAGCGACTGGCCCGTCGTAATGTTTTCAGTCGCGATATCGATGGATTCGGAAAGCACGCGGTTGCCGGCTGCCTCGCGGCTTATTTGGAGTGACTTAATGATCGGCACGCCATTGCGTAGCATGGTTCCCAGAACACGGCAAAAACGTGCCACGGCAAATGCCTGAAAGATGTTTCCCACCAAGGGCAGCCTGATTTTAATTAGATCTCGACGCCGTTTACCGGTATCGGTTTGTAAATAGTTGTAAGCTAAAATAAGGAGGGCAGCGATGGCAAAGCCTGCGACGAGCGCCCAGGGACCTCGCAATGAGGCGCTGAAGTTCAGCAACCAGTCGGTTAAAAACGGTAATTCCCCGCGTTCCCGGAGATTATCAAACATCTCCCCAAATTTGGGAACAAAGAAAATGACTAAACCGGACACAATGAGTGACCCCACGGTACCTAAAAACAACGGGTAGGCTAACTGGCCGATCGTTTCACTCTTGAGATCTTCCTGCTGTTCGGTAAATTTGGCAACTCGTTCCAGAGCGTCCTCCAAAAAACCGCCCTCCGCACCGGCGCGCGCCATGTTGACGGCAACTTCATTGAACACCTTGGGAAAGGACATCATGGCATCTGCCAGGGTGATTCCATCTTCAATCTGGCTATGTATTTCTCCGAGGCAATGCGCCAGCGTGGGGTTGGATGCCTGTTTTCTTAGGACTGCAATGCTACGCAGAAGCGGTACGCCACTACGCAATAATGAGGACAACTGGCTGTAAACGGTCGCCATGACCTGTCCCTTAACCCGTTTACGGCTGGTTCGAATCGTCGCTGCTTTGTCCGTTGAAAGGCTAAGCGGAAACAGGGTTTGCCCTGCGAGCATATGAACGGCTTCGCGTTCAGTGGTTGCTATGATGGACCCGGTCACCTTGTCTCCGGAAGCGTTTCGGGCTGTGTATTGGAAATCAGGCATAAGCGGTGCTGGATGAGGCGTCTATGAAACGGCAACAACCTGATCTCCCTTGGTTATCCGAAGTACTTCATCAATGCTCGTTGAGCCGCTAATGACCTTGCGCCAACCGTCGTCGCGAAGCGTGCCCATTCCACCCGCCACGGCGGCCTTCTTTAATTCCCAACTGCTGGCTCGTTCCGTAGCCAGTTCGCGAATGGTGTCTGTCGTCAGCATTAATTCGTAAATACCCATCCGTCCGGAATAGCCAACGTTTCGACATTCGCGGCAACCGACTGCCTCAAATACCGTGTTGTCCCCGACGTGTTCCATCGGAAAGTCGGGGGGCAAATTGAGCGATGTGAGTTTGACCGGAGACCTGCAAGCGGTACAAAGTCTACGTACGAGGCGTTGAGACATTACTGCTTCGACCGTGCTGGCTACGAGAAACGGTTCAACGCCCATATCCGTCATACGAGTATAGGCACCCGCAGAGTCATTGGTATGCAGCGTGCTGAATACCATATGGCCGGTCAATGAAGCCTGAATCGCATTTTCCGCCGTTTCGAGGTCCCGAATTTCACCAACTAATACAATATCCGGGTCATGACGGAGGATGCTCCGCAGTGTATTGGAAAAAGTAAGTCCGATTCGTGAATGCACCTGGATTTGATTGATGCCTTCAAGTTGATATTCCACTGGATCTTCTGTAGTTACAATCTTATTAGATGGATTCTTAATCTCCATTAAAGAACTGTAAAGCGTGGTTGTCTTTCCGGAACCCGTTGGCCCACAAACCAGGACAATCCCGTGTGGCAGAGTAATAAGTTCTTTGAACTGAGCATAGATATCCTTTTCCATGCCGAGACTTTGTAATTCAAAAAGGATGGCACCCTTATCCAGGATACGCATCACAATTCCCTCACCATGGATCATGGGAATGACACTGACGCGAATGTCGATTTCTCGACCCTGCACTTTTAGCTTGATGCGACCATCCTGAGGCAAACGCTTTTCCGCGATGTTCAAGTGAGCCATGATTTTCAAACGACTGATAATCGCTGCCTGAAAATGATTGATCTCCGGGGGTACTGGTTGAGGATGGAGCATGCCGTCAATACGGTAGCGAACAGTTACGCCGGCGGCCTGTGACTCAATGTGGACGTCACTAGCTTTCGTTTTTATCGCCTCAAGAAGAATTTCGTTTACGAGACGAATGACAGAAGCTTCCTGTGCCATTTCTGACAGCTCAGAGCCGTCGTTTTCGATCTCCTCGAGCAACTCAACATCGTCATCCTGCCTCTGTTGAATTAGGTTATCAATCGTTTCACTACCCACCCCCAGATGCTGCTTGATTAGCGAGTCAATTTCATAGCCGGTAGAGACAACGGGCACGACGACCTGACCAATTGCAGTTGCTGCCTCGTCGATGGGATAAAGGTCAAAAGGATTGCTGGTCGCCACCTGAACGTGTCCATTGACGCGTGCCACAGGAAATAGTTGTTCACGATAAATCAAGCGTGTTGGAAATTCATCAAGCAGTGATAAATCGATTTCCGCTGTCTGCAGGTCGACGTAGTCGACTCCCAATTCAGAAGCGATGGCTTCTAAGGCTGGGCGTTCTTCCAGATAACCTAGCTGGACGGCGGTCTCAATCTGGGCAGCACCCTGTGCGCCCGATTGATGAATTGCATCAGCCTGAGTTTCGTTGAGAAGGCCACAGTTTTGTAAGATGGTCGTTGCTTGCATGGGATTATTAATTTCACGCCGGAGCGAAAGGAGGATTGGGGTAACGTAAACTTTGCGGATCAGTTCCTGCTACCGCCGGGTGCTCCAAATCCCGAAGGGCGACCGCCGGTGCTGCTGCCACCGGGGCGTCCTGATCCACCAGATGGAAAACCGCCGGGGCGCCCGCTTGCACCAGGGGTGCTTCCGCCGCTTCCACCACGCTGCATGCGTTGAAACATTTCGATCCGCTGTCGAATGGCATCGAGATTCTGTGTGCCAGACGATGAAGGCGTACTGCGAGGAGTCGAATTGCTCGAACCACCTGAACTGCGGGACGCGGACACGCTATCACCTAAGATTGCTCTCAAGGCCGTATTGACAACATCAGGATTGGCAAGGTGTAAAGTTCTGACTTCGATTGATTCCTGAGTTTGTGTGCCCGCCTGATCGAGAGTGAGGACGAGATCCTGAACCTCTTTGAACATGGGTTCCGGAGCGGCGATAATCAGGGAGTTACTGGTCGCGTCGACACCGATCGACATTTTGGCAGGCTCACCTTTGGCGGCCTGACTATTGCCTCCGGCACCCCCACGACCACCGCCTCCAGCCATGCGTTGCATCATCTGCCGCATCATATCCTCCGGGTTGCCTTGACGCTGTTGTTGCCCGCCAGAGGAACTGCCGTTGATGCGGCCTGCATAGACTTCCTTTAATACCGAGGCAATCTCCGTCGCGTCAGTATAGGTCAGCGGTATTAATCGAGGTTTCCCCGTGGTTTCAACTTCCGTCTCACTGCCTTCGCGATCAATAACGCCCAACAATTGGTCAATCATGTCCAGGTCTTCTTCATTGGCCTGAACCACCAGAGCGTTGAGACGCTGATCGGCCACGATGCTGACCGATCCGGACGCGGTGAAGGTGCTCCCAGTACTCGCGGTATCGGTACCGCCCACACCACCCATAAGCATTCCCATGAGGCCTCCGCCCATCAAACCGGTTGTCGCATCACTCACAAGCGATCCTAAGCCTAAATCGTCTTCGCCACCGCTGAGAATTTCCTGAATAAGTGATTTGGCCACGTCAACTTTTGCGTATTTCAAGTAGAATATCGTGATTTGACGGTCAAGAGCTGCAGCGCTAGACGGTGTTAACTGTCGCAAAATATTTTCGAATGCATCAAGAGCCTCGGTGTCATTGCTGGCAATGATAATCCCATCCTTGGTAAATTCAACAATAATTTCATCACCAAGAAAGCCCCCATTCGGTTTTGGGGGCGATGGATCCTGTGTTTGGCTACTGATGAATTGCGTTAATTCCGGAGAAAGATGCTCTGCCGTCTTTTGTAGCGTCTCGCTACGCGAAGGCGGTTGGGTACGCGTTTCCGAATTCGGCTCCGGCTCAACGGTGGGCTCTGGTTTCGGATTGGTTTGTCGTCGGTCAATGTTCGAATCGGAACGGTTTTCCGGTGTAATAATCCGGATTTGGTTACTGCCTTTCCAAAATCGCTCAGCTCGGTTAACCGCTTCCAGCGCGCTATTACCCGTGTAGGGAAGAATCCGAATATTACCTTCCTGAGGTGTCGTGTTTTCCGCTTCCAGACGTTGAATCATGGTTTTGATTAGCGACATTTCAGATTCGGTCGCTCGAACAAACAGTTTCATTGTGACGGGATCGGCTGTCACCTTAGGGCCGGTGGTGGGAGGAGCCTCGCCCTCAGCAACCTGCGTTCCAAACATGTTTGCAATCATGACAAGCGCCATTTCTGTATCAAGCGTTTGTAATGAAATCACTTCAAATACGGGCACCTCACCCTCGAGTTCACGAATCATAGCCTGGATTTTGGCCTGCTCTTCCGGCCGAGCAAAAGCGACAACTTTGTTGGTGGCTGGGTCTAACGCCAAACGCACGTCGGGAAGTCCCGCGAGCATCGTTTGCAATACCTGAAAGGTTGTGTCAGGATCTGCAACACTGATCGGATGTGTCTGTAATTGTGGTTGTTCTAGTGGATCGGCTCCTTCGACGCCCGCAAGAGGATCGATATCCATTCGTGTAACCAAATCCTGTAACATCTCAATTTTGTCCTTTTCGCCGGTTACGAAGATTCGTGTACCTAATGTGTCAACCGCAAAATTAATTCCTTCCGCGGAGAAATCGTCATCGCCCATGCTCATCATAGTACGGGCAACTGCAAGAATGTCCTCGGCCGGTGCAAATTCAAGTTTGATCTCTAACACTTTGCCGGCAAGTTCGGTGCGAGGCTTTTCCACTCCCTCTATTACATCGCGAATGGTACGAAGTCGTCCCGCCGTTTCCTGAACAAGAACCTGCTTTGCCGCGGGAAAGACAAATAAGTTTCCCTGTGGGCCAATGAGCTTCTCTAAGTCAGCAGACGCCTCTTCCGGCGTCATCTTGACCAGTTGAAAAAGCGTCTTGACCAGTTCATACTCGCCACGCGAATCCAGTTCAGTTACAGGAACATACTCAACCAGTACTTCTGGAATCGGGTTTTCAAGATTAACAACGGTTAGCAAACGATTGCGACGTACAAGCGTGTAACCTCGCGTAAGCAACATTCCATTCATTAAATCCATCGCCTGTGGGGGCGTGTAATAACGAGGATCGGAATAATTAAGCGTGCCGGGTGGTGGACCATCCATTTGTAAGGAAAGCCCATTTAGTTCGGAAAACCACTCAATGACGTCTTTCCATGGTGTAAACGTGAAGGAGAAACGAATTTCTACTTCACCTTCCGCATTGAGGATGCTTTCACTTTTGTTAGTGTTCATGTCGGGCTTGTCGTCGGCTTCAGGCTTATCGTCGGCTTCGGGCTTGTCGTCGGCTTCAGGCTTATCGTCCGCTTCGGGTTTGTCGTCCGCTTCGGGTTTGTCGTCGGCTTCGGGCTTGTCGTCGGCTTCGGGCTTGTCGTCCGCTTCGGGCTTGTCGTCCGCTTCAGGCTTGTCGTCGGCTTCAGGCTTATCGTCTGCTTCAGGCTTATCGTCTGCTTCAGGTTCGTCGTCCTGAAAGTATAAAGCAACTTGGACTTCTGGCGTCCCTGTTAGTCGCAACCAGGATCGCTGTTGTTTTGTCGTGAGCTGAGCGAACATCCGCCGTTCGATGATTTGGCTGAGTTGATGCTGTTCGTCGTCCGTAGCACCGCGACTAAGGCTGACGCGTTGCTGGCCAAGTTCACGTATGGCCATCAACTGTTTTTCCGATAAGGATAGCGTGGCGCGGATTTCGGGTCTTAATAGCGATTGGAGCCCGGTGTTCTTAAGTTGAATTTGGTTTACCACGGAGCGTTGACTTACCGTTAACAGCGATAAAGCCATCTGTTCAGTTTGCTTTTGGAATGATTGATTTGCAATAGCTTGCTGTTGCGGAGTATCCTTCGCGTATAACTCAACAAATAGTTTGGACCGACGCATCTGCAATTCATGCAGTTCCGTTCGAACCGCCGGGGTCAGAGAAAATGCCTTTTGATGCTGTGGCGCCAATAGTAAATCTAATATTTTCGGTTGAGTGTCTGGGGATGGATTTTGCGCAAAAATTGAATTAGACATCAAGACCGTCAACAAAAGGGCAAGGATCGCTGACGAAAGCTGGTTGATACGATTCATCTTTTCATCGACTCCCGAATAACCACCGATTTGATTGAATCGACTAGTTAAACGTGTGAAATAAAGGGGTTTGAAGTTATATTACCCGTTGTGTTGATTACAGTACAATATGGTTCGGTACCGCACGCCAATGGAATTGACGATCAAAACTAATAACGCTCTCACCTGAATTAGTTAAAGCGTACAGCTTTACAGGATTAGGGCGTTTATGAATACTAACGGTTAAACCTCGTCCATGCTGAAACGTTTCGCTGTGAATATAGGAAAAATGTATCAAGGTACGGGTATTAACGATACTTATATTGATTATATCGAATTTGGGTAAGAAACGGCTTGAGATTGGGCAGATAGACGAGTATTTGTCTATTGACGACAATCCCAGTATATTTGCATGGATTTCCGGTTAAATCCCTATTCTTAGGAAAAGGCAGACTTCGTGTCGAACATATTTTGCAATCGATTCCCAATCTTATTCCTTATCTCGCTAGGTTTCGTCAGCGGGGGTTGGGGAAAAATAGCGGCGGAGCCGGTGGGTCGAACAGTTGACATTCGCGCTTATGGTATAGATATCCCGCCCGGTGTTGTTCAACTTGGTGAAAACAGAGTGGTTCAGACTCGGGACCGATATGGCCAAATGGTGAATGGGCGTGTGCATTTGAATGTGGGGGACTACCGAATTGTCTTGTTACCCGATGGCCAGTTGGTACCACGTCATCAGCGTGAAAGTGTAATAACCGAAGGCGCCTTTAGCAGTGCGGATATGACAAAACTCGGAGCACAGTTGGTTCAACATGAGTTCCCGGGATTCAAATTCCGTAAATCGGTCCACTATCTTTACGTATACAACACCTCAGAGGAGTTCGCATCCGCAACGGGCAAAATATTGGAGAAAATGACGCCTGGAATTATTGGGTATATGAACAATCTTGGTCTGGAGGTTCATGTGCCGGAAGTTCCGCTGGTAGTTGTAATGTTCCGCACGGAAGCGGAGTTTCATCAATACCGGGAGCTTCCACCTGGTCTGATTGCGTACTATCATACGCTCACCAATCGAGTGGTGATGTTCGAGGAGTCGCGTTTGACGCAAGTAAAACCGGATTTAGCGTTAAAACAGAAAATCAACACAATTGCCCATGAAGGGGTTCATCAGTTACTGCATAACACCGGCGTGCAGGCTCGGATGTCAGCCTGGCCAATGTGGATTACGGAGGGGATTGCTGAGTATTTATCACCTACGAGCACGGGAAAATACATGCGTTGGAAAGGTGCTGGGCAGGTGAATGATTTTCGCATGGCCGAATTGGAGCGGTTTCTGTCAACGAGCACCAAGGTGACGCAATCGCCTGGAGACTGGTTAACCGAGACGGTATTGGCATCGCGATTGGACTCTAATGGGTATGCTTCGGCCTGGGCATTGACGCATTATCTTGCGAAAACCCGCCGGGTTCCTTTTAATGGCTACATGCAGGCTTTGCAAAAATTGGGTCCGCTCGATGGGGGTTATCGAGTTGTTCCTGATGGCACGATTCCGAGGCATCGGGAGTTATATGCTAAGTTTTTTGACAATGATTTTGCGGACACAGAAACGCGGCTGAAGACATATTTAACTAGGTTGCCATATCAGGATCCGTTTATTGACTGGCCTCATGTTAGTGTTGTCATCGGATACGTGGTAAACGGTCGGCTTCAAAAACGAGGCGGTGTTTTTCACAACCAACAGATTGCGAAACAGTGGATCGATAAGACTATTTTGGAGTTGGAGTGGGATCCGAAGGAAACAAAATCGGAAATGAAGAATTTTAACAACCGCGTCCTCGCTGAAAGATACGTGCGTTCGGTTTTACGTCCGTAGGAGCACTCAGAGGAAGCAATTTGTCGACAGGCAAGGGGTAATACGAGTCGCATCATGGAAACCTTAGTGGAATTGCCCGATTCTCAATACTTGTGGCTTTTGGGACCACAGTGTCTGTTGCTCTTATGGAGCTATCAGCTGTTCCTCAATAAAGGGTGGCGAGGTTTACATGGTCCGGTTACGGGTGTTTTGTTTATGCTTGGCTTTATCATGCATTTCAGCTTAATGTCCGTAGTCAAGGTGCATGAAATGGAATTTTGGCCCGAGATAGGTCCTGTCCTTTATTCCCTCTGTTTTAACCTCTATCAGATTCTTCCACTGATGTTTATGACGATGTTGCTGTTTAGTTTCGATGAGGAGATACTGGATGAATTTCATCGGTTGAGAGGACTTTCAAACCCGAACTCGCGGCGCATTCACAAAGGAAAAATAGGTGTCGGTCTTTCAGTAATTTTGTTGATTGTTCCGGGAAGTCTCATAACGGCGCCGCTGGGTTTGCTTTGGCAGCATCGGCAGTATCACGGAATATTACGTGGCGAAGTGGATCCGCGTGGTAAAGGAATGGCTGTTTTGTCCATTGCAATCTTTGCCGGGACGTTAATTGCCGCCTGTACCGCGGCGGCGGTGTCGCTCACCGTGCTGCAGTTCCTGATCATACATGATCCTTCGAACCTCGATTGGATCTCCAATTCACGTTGGTTGGCCTCGCCTGCCCGCCTGTTGATTTTAATGCCGTGGATCGTGATCGGAGGACCTTTTGCGGTCCTATTAATCGGCGGGTTTATACAACAGTTTCGTTATGGTGTGCTTCGATGTGTTTTGGGTGTGGGGGGGATTGCCGTAATTATCATCGCACACGCAAGCAGTGTGTTTGCCGAAGCACCGGCGGTATTTAAGACCTCGC
>JAYZPA010000035.1:0-5196 GCA_036150515.1 Planctomycetota bacterium | reverse complement strand
AAATTCCCATGCGCCCTGATGCGTCGCAGTAATTTTTGAACTATCCGACGTTAACGCAATGAATCGATTCTTCAACACACCATCCGACCACAACGGTGAATTGACATCGTAGGGGATCACCCCCTCTTGCATGGCATGATTCCGCACATCAACGAACAACCCCGTTTCACTCAACTTGCGCGGAAAATCGCGAACCTGCACCTTCCGGGTATTGGGAATGAGTTCGAATATCTCGGTATCGGACTTGTAATCCAGGATAAGGATGTTGCCTTCCGGTCCTACGGCAAAGGCAACGATCGCAAGTTGAGTATCAGCAATCTCCTCGTGCCGCAACAGCCGTTTTCCATTATGTTTAGCCGCCCAGATTTTGCCTGTGGAATGGTCTCCGTACAGATACGATCCGTTCAGGTCCGGATAACGGGAACCGTGATAGACAATTCCACCCGTTAAACTGCGCGCTTCAGAGTGTGGGTGATCAAAAATTGGTTTCGTCAGCGGGTCCGGACCAAGCATGCGAGTCAGGTAAAATGCGTGTCCGCCTTCATAGACACTCCATCCGTAATTCGCACCACGTTCTAGCAGATATATTTGTTCCCACTGGTCCTGACCGTTATTTCCAATCCAAATATTACCCGTGTTTGGATCCGTGGTCATTCGCCAAGGGTTCCGCAGCCCGTAAGCGAACGTTTCCTTTCGAACGCCTTCTCGATCCATAAAGGGATTATCAGTCGGAATTCCGTATCCCCGTCCGTCGTCCGGGTGATCGACATCCAGTCGCAGAACCTTACCAAGCAAGTGATCCAATCGCTGCCCAGCCAGGTTTGTGTCCGAGTCGCTCGTTCCATCCCCTGAGGTAACATACAGCATGCCATCCAAACCAAAACTGACCGCCGCCCCGTTGTGGCCATTGGAAGGCCATTCAATGATGAGTTTACGGTCGTCCGGATCACATCGCGCACCATTGAACTGATACCGCCATACACGCGACTTGGAATCCACCCCCGTCGTCTGGTTGGTGCCCACATATATATATCCATTGTCTGCAAATTTTGGATGGAAGCAAAGGCTGTATGCCAGTTCATCCAGCTCCACCATCGTCACTAGTTCGTTCGTTGCACCGTGTTGCAACAGCAATTGGGATTTACCGCCGGACTCACCCTGATTGATAAAAATTAACTCGCCCGTCTGCGGATTAGCGGTCATGAAAATTGCCTGCGACAGTGGCAATCGTGGAATCAACTTTTTTACCGTGTACCGCAGGGGCGGATCGGGACTCCCGACAACACGCGATTGGTCCACATGGGTCTTTGCGCTAACCCGGACTGGAGTTTTGAATACCAAACGATCATATTCTTCGACGGCGTGAAAATCGATCCTGCTTAACGATGCCGAACTACTCGTTTCCGGTTTCCGATCCAACCCATAATCATATCGACAAAAGGCGACATCCCATGCCTCCTCTACGGCGGGTCGACCACCGGTCATGTGCATTTGCTTCCATCCAATGCGACCCTCTACGATCCAATAGTTCTGCTCTTGCAACTGTTTTACCCGGACATCAAAATCAAACTCGTTCGATTTCAACTGGTCGCGAAACATTTGGTTTCGCGCATCTTTACCCATCGGCATTTGCGGCCAATAAATATCAAGTGTCGTTTCCAGAGGATTTACTTGGAACTCGTAATATCCGTTGTGTTGTTTACTGGGACGCATGAATACTTCAAATACGTCCTCGGTCCATAGCAGATCATCGTGTTGGGTAAGGCGCGCCACGATGTCACGATCCTCCATCTCCGCTGCGAAATAGAAATAGTCCTTGTCCCAGCAGGTTCGCACTTTCGTGACGCTGTTCGGCAAAACACCCCCGGGACCAGGACGCGTAAAACGCGCGATTTCGGACGCATTTCGCCACGCGTCTTCCGAAAGATTTCCATCTACTATGACCGGGACGGCTGTGTAGACACACTCGAAAATACGCGCCGGTTGCTCTTCGCCTGAACACGATGGATTCCCCACAACCAGGCACACCACCAGGCTGGTGAAAATTGAGAAGGATTTGTTATTCATGTGTAAAATCATCCGGTTAGCCCAATTCGTGTCCAAAACGCATACCCCAACCAATCATCTTTCCTCTGAAAACGCCGCTCAAGGTCCCATAAAATTCGTCGGCGAATCCTCGTTACGAGATGACCCGCCCCGCACGAACCTTGTTGTGGGACTTATTCCAGCTACATGATAAACACATACCCAATCTGATATAGTAGGTTGAGTATATCGACTATTCACACGAAGGACCCATTATGAAATACCGAATCAAACGAGGGGCACGCATACTCATCACGGTCATGCTGTTGTTGTGCTATCTGATTCCCGTCACCATTGTATCCAGCGCTGAAAAGAATGTCATCTTTTTTATAACCGATGATGAAAGCCCAACACTGGGATGTTATGGTGATCCCGTCGCCGTTACACCCCATATCGATGCGTTAGCTCAGGACGGCGTCCGTTTTACCCGTGCTTTTGCCACGACGGCAAGTTGCAGCGCAAGTCGAAGCGTTGTCTTAAGCGGCCTTCACAATCATTACAACGGCCAGTATGGCCACACGCATCATTTTCATAAATTCACATCGTTCCCTGCCGTCATTGGTTTATCCCTGCCCCGAGCCATGGCGCGCGCTGGTTACCGCACCGGCCAGATTGGCAAATATCACGTTGCACCGGAAGAAGTTTTCCATTTCGAAAAATACATCCCTGGCAACGGCCGCAATGCCGTCAGCATGGCCAACAACTGCCGGGAATTCATTAACGACAAAACAGACAAGAGGCCCTTCTTTCTGTATTTTGCCACCACCGACCCCCACCGAGGGGGAGGAAAGGATCAGTCCTCGAAGCAGGAGCTCAAACCCGATCTATTTGGCAATCGGGCCGACAACAAATCATGGCCCGGAATCAATGAAGTCAGATATGACCCGCAGCAGGTCCCCATTCCACATTTTCTTCCCGACACGAGTGAGACTCGGGAAGAATTAGCTCAATATTATCAAAGCGTCTCCCGAATCGACCAGGGATTAGGGCAGCTGGTGAAAATCCTGAAGGAAGCCAAACTTTATGATAAGACCATGATCATTTTTACTTCCGATCACGGGATGGCATTTTCCGGTGGGAAGACGACAACCTATGAAGGCGGATTGGTTGTACCCTTTGTGGTCCGAAACCCCTACATTGCAAAGCGGGGATTCACGACCAATGCCATGATCAGCCATATTGACATCACTCCAGCCATATTGGACTTTGCTGGCGGGTTAAACGATTCAAAGACCGCACCAAAATCCGTGTTAGACTGGCGCGCCTACTATCGTGACAAGGGCGTAAACCAGGGGGACAATCTCGATGGTCGACACAAGTTCGATGCCTATCATGGAAAATCCTGGCTGCCGGTTCTAGAGGATCCGGAATCCAAACATTGGGATACCATTTTTGCTTCCCACACGTTTCACGAGATTCAAATGTACTATCCGATGAGGGTCGTACGCGACGACCAGTATAAACTGATTTGGAATATAGCCCACGGCCTTCCCTATCCATTCGCTTCCGATCTCTGGGCCGCGTCGAGCTGGCAGGCACAGTTCCGTAAGGGTCTCGATAGCCCGTATGGGCAAAAGAGCGTTCATGATTATATCCACCGCGCCAAATTTGAACTGTTCGATATTCGGAAGGATCCCCACGAAAAATATAATCTCGCCGACGATCCCCGCCATGAGAAGACGCTGGAAAAATACAAGCAACTATTAAAAGAACACCAGAAACGAATGCACGATCCCTGGATCATGAAATGGGATTATGAATAGAACAGGAAGCCGGGTTCGCTCACGCACTGGTTACTTCCTCTGCTCGAGCGCCTGTTTTATGTGTTTCGCGACTTGAGCGGCCAGAAACTGTGACCCTTCGGCAGTAAAATGCACATCCGCTTTTCGCTGGATCTGAGGCAGTCGTGGCAGGCTGTATCCATACATGTCGTCAATTAAGATCTTATGTTTTTGCATGATCACCAATGCAGCGTCGTTATAGATTTTTGAATCACCAACGACGCGACCCTTTGCACCGGCTGGGACCGGTGTCGTCGTTCGCCAGATCAAAACGGCATTGGTACGTTTAAGTCGGATGACGATTTTTTCCAGATTCTTCACATATTCTTCCAGCGCCACCTGCGGGTGATTGCCCGCTTTGCCGGGTTCAGCTAAGTTTTCGCCATTCGGGCCCATCCATTTCAAGTCATGCAGACCAAAATTGAAGTGGATTACGTCCCACTTTGATTTTCCGAGCCACGAGTCGATGCCGGCCACGCCTTTGGTCGTCGGACCACAATTGGTATTGGGGCGATGAACATTTGCAACGGCCTCAAGGTTTTTCCTTACGGGCAAGGTGTATCCGATGGAAATGGAATCCCCAATCAGCAATACTCTGGGAAGATCCGGTTGGTCAGTTATCGGCGTCAGGGGGCCCACGCGTTTGGATTTAGTTTGTTTCTGTTGTATTAGCTGCCTAATTTCCTTTTCCAATATCAGTGCGTCCTGCGTCGCTTCCGCAATCGCCTTGCCACGACCGGTTCCGGGCCTCAAATGCCCCACTTCCGACAGCCATGCACTATGGAGTCCCGCGGTACGCCGTTCTGTTATTGCGAATAACTCCGCATCGGTTGTGTGCCATTTGATTTCCAACGCGGTGGCGATCGCCTGAGCCATAATCAAATGCCCCGCTGCATTGATGTGCACTCCGTCTGGTGACATCGTATAGTTCGGTTCGGTTTTTCTGCGACTTACCAATGCCGCCTGAATAGCACAATAGACATCCACGTTACGCGCAACCCCCGGGAACGACTCCCGTGTGTATTGCGCATATCGTAAAATCACCTCGTCATATTTGTCATAGATTGCAAACCACGCAAATTGTTTATCGGTCTCCAGCGGTAATAATTTTCCCGTCTTTGCCATCGGCTTCGGGTCGAAAGGTGGAGGTGTGCATAAAACCAGCCTAATTTTCCGTTCGCTGATCCGCTTGATGAGTTTCTGGATCCCGGCCTTATAGGAATCAAATCTCGCCTGGGAAAACGGATGGTAGATTCCATCATTCATGCCGTAACATACGATTACGACGTCAGGTTCTAATTTGTCTAATGCGCGAATTAATCTCTCATGC
>JAYZPA010000034.1:0-12563 GCA_036150515.1 Planctomycetota bacterium | reverse complement strand
TCAACAAAACGGATATGCGTTTGGAGGGATTTTCTTCTGGGTCGCAACCGCCAGTGCCGCGATCACGGCTTTTTATATGTTCCGGATGTGGTTTATGACCTTTGTTGGGAAGCCACGTAATGAAGAGCGATACGCCCATGCTCACGAATATCCGAATATGGTTTACCCACTGGTCGTGTTAGCCGTATTTGCCATTGCGGTTGCCTGGCCTAATCCCTTGAGTCCCGGGTTGAATCTCAGTACCTTGCTGGAGGCGTCGCGACCCGACACGATCGCGGGGACGTCTTTGGGTGGAACGGCAGCAGACATCATCGTTCCTGATGAACATTTGAGTCATATGGATGCCATTAAAGTACCGGTTACATTATTGGCTACGGCGACCGGAATTCTTGGCATATTGTTAGCGGCATTTATGTATGCACTGCCCGCTACCCGAGGATTGGTGGCTGCGGAGATGGCGGCCAAATTCAAGCCGATTCATCAATTCCTGATTAATAAATGGTGGTTTGATGAATTGTACGACATTGCATTTGTAAAGCCTTCGCACGTCATCGGTTGCTGTGTCAGTTGGGTTGACAAGAATATATTGGATTACATCATCCATTTTTCAGCCAGATTAGTGAAAGCCCTGGCCCTGTTTTGGGATCGATTGGCGGATCAGATTATCGTTGATGGATTGGTCAATCTGGTGGCAGGCTGGATTTATTCCATCGGTGTATCCTTTCGTCGGATCCAAACCGGAAATCTCCGACAATACGTTTTGTTTATCGTGATCGGTGCAGTCGTCCTGTTTGTACTGGTCAGTTTTATGTGGGAACCGGTTGCCGTTGCAGGTCCGTAGTCCCACCACAGGAAAACGCGAGTCCACTTTTAATTAACTTTTTAATTCACTTCCCGGACAGGGAAACAGACAAAGAGCTTCGAAGATATTCGAAAGAACTATTATGGAAATGCTAATTATCAGCCTGATCGTTTTTATGCCAACTCTGGGCGCACTCATTCTTGCATTCTTTCCCAGCCGAACGGATGAAGATGGCGTTAATGAAAAAGAGAACAAGGATCTTCTACTGTTCGCCACGCTGGCAATTTCGTTGCTTACCTTTGCATTGACCGTTGGAGCATTTTTGCTGAGCGGCGAGGGGCGTTTTCATTCGTCGCTTGCTGAAATGCAGCACACCTTCAGCGTGTCATGGATTCCCGCATTTAACATTCATTACGCAATGGGACTGGATGGAATCAGTTTTCCGTTGATCATGCTGACCTCGGGCATCAGCGTGTTAGCCGTGGGAGCCAGTTGGTCGATAAAGAAGCACCTGAAAGGCTACTGCATTCTCTTCTTGTTATTAGAAACGGGGATGTTAGGGGTTTTCCTGTCTCTGGATTTCTTCCTGTTCTATGTCTTCTGGGAAGTGATGCTGCTGCCGATGTACTTCCTGATCGGAATCTGGGGCGGGCCGCGTCGTGAATATGCCGCGATCAAGTTCTTTCTGTATACGTTGCTTGGTAGCGTATTGATGCTGATCGCTATTCTTGTTCTGTACTATAACAGTGACCTGACACAGCTTAGTGAGGCACAATTGAGGTCTGCCAATGTCGATGCTACGGTGTTTAACGATGTCCTTAGCAAGCAGGCCGATGGCAGCGGTGTTCCGGTTCACACATTCAATCTTCTGGCATTAGCCGAAATTGGCCAAACTACGGATTGTTTCAGCCCGACGGTTCAGTGGTGGTGTTTTCTGTTGTTATTCATTGGATTTATGGTCAAGGTGCCGTCGATTCCGGTGCACACCTGGTTACCGGATGCCCATGTTGAAGCTCCAACTCCGATTTCGATGATTCTTGCCGGGGTCTTACTCAAAATGGGTGGCTATGGGATCATCCGGATTTGCTACCCGATTTGTCCGACGGGAGGATTGGAATTAGCCTACCTTGTCTGTGGACTGGGTGTGGCCAGTATGATCTATGGTGCTTTTGCTGCTTTGGCTCAAAAGGACTTTAAGAGGATGGTGGCATACAGTTCCGTCAGCCATATGGGTTACGTTGTGCTTGGGTTTGGGGTCTGGACTTTGATGGGAGATGGTGATTATTGGAAGATGGGGATCACCGGTGCAATGTTCCAGATGATTGGCCATGGTATCTCCTCCGCCGGAATGTTTTTTATGGTGGGAATTATTTATGATCGTGTTCACCACCGAAATCTCGAAGAATTTGGCGGGCTCTATGGGTTGATGCCCAAATATACGGCCCTGGCCATGGGCTTATTCTTTGCCGGGCTGGGCTTACCCGGATTGTGTGGATTTATCGGTGAAGTTCTGGTTGTCCTGAGTGTCTGGAAGTTTAGTCCGTTGCTTGCCATCCTGTCGGCCAGTGTCGTGATCCTCACGGCGGGCTACATTCTGTGGGCGATCCAGCGGGTCTATTTGGGACCCGATTACAAAGGGCCGCACGCTGAAGAAATCAAGCCGATTAATCAACGAGAGTTTTCGATAGGAGCCATCTTACTGGCTTTTGCAATTTTATTCGGAGTCTTCCCAAATTTGATCATTCGGTACATGGATGAAACAATCGGCGCTCAGGTAACCTCACTGAATGAATGGCGAGTGGAGTATGAGGCGTCGCTGGTCGAGCAGGAAGAGGCAGAAGCAGCAGGAGAAGAAGCAGAAGAAGCAGAAGAAGCAACAGCGTATGAGGCGGAACAACGCGATGGTGTGGATGAAGAGGATGGATTATCGGACGTGGCGGGTATTACGGTACGAGTACCTAACCCGAATGAAACCCGTGTTGGTCGCTGATGTGGTCAATACAGGCGAAGGCTCGGAATTTTGTTTCCGGGGAATTTTGGAAAGTAAACGATTTAAAGTAAACGAACAATGGAACCCATTAATTTTCAATCTTTGATTACGGCGCTCACCGCAGATTCCGAGATCAGCGTGTCGCTGTTCCTGCCTGAGATCTCGTTGAGTCTGTTCATCGCATTGTTCTTGTTTGTACGGTTAGTGTCCCGACGGATTGATTTGTTTTGGGTTGCTTTGATTGGCTCGATCGTAGGCTTGATTTCGTGTCGTCCCTGGGAATTGGGATCTTCGGCATATGCTGGCGAAGAGTTGTTTACTGGTTTATTAATCCATGACGGCTTGACCATGGCCATGCGGGCAATCCTGATGGGATTTCTGGTGTTGTTTTTGATTTTCACGAAGATTTCAGGAATTCCCGACCGGGAAGATGGTGCGGATGTTTATTCGTTGATTTTTGGCGCGACACTGGGAATGTGTTTAATGGTTGCGGCGAACCATTTATTGGTGGTCTTTTTAGCGATTGAAATGGCCAGCGTCCCGTCTTATGTCATGGCAGCATTGATGAAAGGCCGACGTCGTGGTAGTGAAGCGGGACTCAAATATGCGATTTATGGTGCCGGAGCTGCCGGGATCATGCTGTACGGAATATCGTTATTAACAGGTTTAACGCATTCAGCACATTTACCGACGATGGCATTGCAGCTTGCAGAAATCCTTCCCAATATGTCAGCATCCGAACAAGCAGTCCTATGTTTAAGTGCCATCATGATTTCTGCCGGAGTCGCCTTTAAATTATCCGCCGTCCCATTCCATTTCTGGGCACCGGACGTGTTTCACGGTGCCTGTGCTGAAGTCAATGCATTTCTGAGTATCGCATCGAAAGCAGCTGCACTGGCATTACTGTTGCGACTGGCGGTTGGTTTAGGTTCCGTGCCACTGGAAGATAAAGTCGACGTTGTCCAAAGTCATGGTGTGGTTGCTGCCGTGGTTTTAGAACCAACCGAAGCGGTGACACTTCTCCAGAAGCCGGGATCAATACAGCCGGTTACGATGGTCGCCCTGGAGGACTCGTCAGACGCGGCGGAGCCAGCAGTTGAAACCTTGACTGATCCGCGAGTCGTCCGAAAAGCCCGAAAAGATGCTCAGCTGGCTCCGGTTCGAAACTTCATTGGGATGTTGGTTGCTTTGTTTGCGGTCATCACGACAACCTTCGGAAACCTTGCTGCTTACGGTCAAACGAATATTAAACGAATGCTGGCCTATTCCACGATCGCTCATGCGGGCTATATGATCATGGCGATTTGTCCGTTGATGGCGTTGCTGGGAGTGGATGCTGGCGGAGCTGAAAATGCGGCGAGTTCCTTGTTACAGTACATCGTGGTCTATGTATTTATGAATCTGGGCGCTTTTGCCATTGTTGCATTCCTGAGAAATTATGTTGGCAGCGAAGAGATCGCGGATTATTCAGGAATGATCAAAACTCGTCCCGTATTGGTAATTTGTCTCGCACTGATTTTTTTCAGTCTGGTGGGGCTGCCACCTTTGGCCGGCTTTCTGGGAAAATTTGCTATCTTTGCTTCAATAACAGAAGGGTATACCACAACGGGTTCCAGTTATTTAATGGCCATTTTAGTGGTTGCCGGGATCAATACGGCCATTAGTCTGTTTTATTATCTGGCGGTCATCAAGACGATGGTTATGGGTGAGTTGGCAACCGTTCCCGCGGCGGGCAATCTGGCCGTCGGCAGGATGGAGACAATCTATGTACTGGCCATTACATTACCAACCGCATTGTTGATTGTATGTTGGGAATGGGTTGCCCACGTCGCCCAGTCCTCGGTTGTTTGGTTTATTGCGTAATCGACGAGAGAGTCGTTCAAAGAGAAGATTGAAATGAACAGTACCATCGACATTTTAAACCGTCTGATTGATGTCCACAGTTCTTCCCTGGCGTCTTATATGCAGTTTGCTTCTCCCTGGGTTGGTGTTGGTCAGGACGAGGCGATAGCGACGATTGCCGATGTCTATGAAGACCAGGCCCGGACGGTTAAACGCCTGGGTGAACTGGTGTTAGACATGGGAGGCGTTGTGCAACCGGGTGTTTTTCCAATGACGTTTACCAGCTTGCATGATGTATCACTGACGTATCTGTTGCAATTATTGGTGCGTGCACATCAGGATGATTTGTCGATTATTCGCAAGTGTGTTGAATCGCTTGAACCACATTCGATGGAACGGGCATTCGCTGAGGAATCTCAGGGTAATGCGGAAGGGCATTTGGAATTGTTTAAGGAGCTGAGTCAGGAAGCGGGCGTTTAGGATTCCAGCTATCCAGCCTGTCCGACACGGTTCATGATTCCAGGCGTGTGAACAATTGGCAAGCATTCCTGTTGGTTTCTGCAGCCAGATCCGAAAGGGTGGTTTGTCGGACCTGAGCAACACATTGAGCGGTATGGAGCATCATTGCGGGATGATTCGGTCGTTGACTTCGATAGGGATGTGGAGTCAGGTAGGGACAATCGGTTTCCAGGAGAATTCGATCCGCGGGAATGGCTGCAGCGATCTCGCGGAGTGCGTCATTCTTTTTAAACGTAACCATTCCTGAAAATGAGATGTAGAGCCCCAGGTCGAGACAGGCTCGTGCCGTATTCAGGTCACCGACAAACGAGTGCATCACGCCGCGCAAAGGTCCTTTTTGTCGGGCCGAAGTGAGCATATCCAGGATGTCCTGCTCGCACTCACGCATGTGAATCACCAACGGTAAGCCGGTCTTTTGCGACATCTGAATGTGCCGATTGAAATACTCCTGCTGAACGTCAAAGGGTGTGTAGTCCCAATAACGATCAAGGCCGGTTTCTCCCAACGCAACGACTTTAGGATGGTCAAGCATCGCGAGGATCCGATCCCAGTCGCGGGGAGTTGCGGTCTGACAATAGTTAGGATGGATGCCGACAGCCGCATAGACATCCGGATGTTGGTTTGCAAGGAATAGGCTTTTCTGACTCGATCCCCAACTACAGCCTACCGCAATAACTTTTTGCACTCCAGCTTGTTGTGCTGTGGTGAGGATGTGATTTTGGATCCCATCAAATTGCTCACTCTCTAAGTGGGCATGCGTATCGATGAAAAGAGCGTTCGATGGGTTGTTTTCATCTACCGGTTTGTTCGATTGGGGAGGGTTCATCTATCTTGCCTGTCGTACCAACGGTCATGTTCCGCGTGCCCGGGGAAGGAGGGGGCGATTGGCTTACCAAGTACCCACTGCATCTTCGGGTGGAAAGACGCCCATCACACGTTGTGAATAGTCGATGCAGGACCCTGTCAGGATACCGGATTCCTCGCTTAGTAAATAACTGGTGAGTCGGGCAACATCTTCTGGTTTGAGCAACCGCCCAAAGGGAGATGCTTGTTCTGCTTTACTGAGCCAGTCTTCCGTATTTCCCTGAGCCTGTTGTACCACATGTTCCGCCGGGGTATCGGTCCATCCGAGATTGATGCCATTGACACGGATCCGATGTCGGCGAAGGGCATTTGCATTGTTTTTAGTCAGCGTTCTCAGTGCACCTTTGGTTGCACTGTAGGAGCACAGAATATCCATTCCACAGAAACCGGCAACCGACAGGATATTCACAATGGACCCTGCGGTTTTTTCCCGTTGCATGATTTTGACGCATTCCTGGGTTAACAAAAAGGGAGCACGCACATTGACTTGCATTTGATAATCCCAGAATTCAACGGTGGTTTCTTCAATGGTGCCTCGACCAGTATCGGCTGCCGCATTAATGAGCCCATCGACTCTGCCGAATTGTTCATCGCAGGCAGTGACGATATGACGGCATTGATCCACGTCATTGAGTTCTGCCGGGACGAACAGACTGGCGCATCCAAGGGATTCCAAGTTCTGCTGAACCGCGGTCCCACGTTGCGTATTGCGACCGGTAATCACAATTCCGGCGGCGCCGTTTTTAGCCGCATCCAATGCACATGCTTCTCCAATCCCTTGAGTGCTACCGGTGATGATTAATATTTTTCCCTGAAGATCGGACATGGTTGTTTCACTTTCATTTTGAAATAGCAAGGTCATATAGATAGGGTTGTATTTTAACGGTACGTTGCAGCTTAATCACGATGGGGTCACGGTGTTTTCGCTCACGGTGATAAGAATTACGATGATTTTGGTAGTCAGGATGAATGCTGTTTTCTGACATTTGGTCCAGTGATGAAGGAGAGGCGGGGTGATTCAGACGGTGATGGGCGAGCATCTCAATGTGGTATGGCTTATAATGAGTCCGGGAAAGACGTGTGGAATCCCTGATAACTGAATCTTTTGCGAGTGAATAACGATGACAAATCTGATGAACCGCCGGAGGAATCCGGATCGACGAGAATTTCTTTCCCAATCGGTCAAGGGCGTTACAGGAGTTGCTGTGGGAACGGGGTATTTTGTGAACCCTGCCCCGGCTCGACAGTCCAGTTCACCTAACGAACGACTGAATCTTGCCGCAGTCGGGGCTACCGGCCGTGCTGGGGCAAACATTAAGGGATGCGCATCTCAAAACATAATCGCTGTTGCCGATATTGATTCGGACTTGCTTGGCAAAGGATGTCAGCCGTATCCGCAGGCGAAACAATATACAGACTTTCGGGTGATGCTCGATCGGGAAGCCGAAAATATTGATGCGGTTCTGGTCGGTACACCGGACCACACTCATGCTCCCGCTGCCGCTTTGGCTTTGCGTTTGGGAAAACACACCTATTGTGAGAAACCATTAACGCATACGGTCTACGAAGCCCGGACCCTGGCTAATTTAGCATCCGCAAAGGACCTCGTGACGCAAATGGGAACCCAAATCCATGCACAGAATAACTATCGTCGGGTGGTTGAATTAGTACAGGCGGGAGTCATTGGAGAGGTAAAACGGGTCCACGTGTGGTCGGCTGCAGCATATACCGGTGCCCGCTTTAACCCTCAGCCCAAACCGGATCATGTGAACTGGGATTTGTGGCTTGGACCGGCGAAAGAACGAGCCTACAGTGCCGATATCCACCCGTTTAAATGGCGCAGCTTCTGGGATTACGGCCGTGGTGCTTTAGGCGATTTTGGATGTCATTATATGGATTTGGTCCATTGGGCTTTGGAGCTTCAGAATCCGGTCAGTGTCAAAGCGCAGGGCCCTGAACCCGATCCTGTCACGACGCCATCGTGGTGTGTCGTTGACTACCAATATCCGAAACGCGGAAAGAAACCGCCGGTACATTTAACCTGGTATGACAGTGGACGGCGTCCCGACATTTTATCGTCATTAAAAGACAAGCAGGGAGAGCCCTTAAATCCATGGTCATCAGGCCAGTTGTTTATTGGATCCTCAGGAATGATTCTTTCGGACTATAGTAATCATCGAGTATTTCATGAAGGGGTTGAAGTTGAACCTAAGCGGCCGGAACCGTGGATTCCCGATTCGATCGGTCATCATGCTGAATGGCTGGCAGCGATTCGTGAACAGGGTAAAACCACATGTAACTTCCATTATTCAGGGGGGTTAACGGAATCAGTGCTGTTGGGAACCGTTGCATTTCAATCCGGTGAGGAAATAAAGTGGAATTCCAAAAAACTACAGGTTACGAATTCCACTCATGCCCAGCAGTTCGTACACAAAGAATACCGGAAGGGCTGGGAACTTTGAGTTTGACCTTACAAGCCTGAGGATGACAAAATAGTAAGGCGATAGAATTTCATATTATAGAATGAATCCGTCGTGTCAGTTATGATAGAATCGAAGCAGAATGACCGTTGGTTTTGAACTGGTTGGATGATAGTTGAGGAGTTAAGACAGATGCGTTTGATTATGAAAAGCTTGTTCGTTGCCTGCCTGGCAGTGATGTCCGTTACGATGGCTTACGGCCAGGATGAAGAAGGGGTTACTATCAAATACAGCGATGCTGATAAAGCCGCTGTCGAAAAAATTCGTGAAGCCGGCGGTGCGGTGCTGGAAGTTGCACAAAATGATAACCGACTTAACGTTGCGTTTCATTTGTCCAGTGAAGAGATTGGAAACGATCAGCTGGCACTCGTGAAGGACATGGAGTTCATCGTCTCGCTTAATATGCGTGGCACGACCGTGGATGATGACGGGGTTCAGTCACTTGTCGGCTGCAGTGGCCTGGAACGGCTGCATTTGGAGAAAACAGGTGTGACCGATGCCGGTATCAAACATCTCGCACCTCTGGAAACCCTGGCATATTTGAATGTCTATGGTACGGAAATAACGGATGCGGCCATTGATGATATTGCTGCACTGAAAGGACTGAAAAAGATCTTTATATGGCAGACGAAAATCACCATTGATGGAGTGGCCAAACTGAAAGAAGCACGACCGGATTTGAAAATCATTCCGGATCTGGTTGCCGATAAAGCGAAGGCAGAGGCTGCCGCCATCCGCAAAGCAGAAGAGGAAGCCGAAGCTAAAAAGAAAGCGGAAGAAGAAGCTAAAAAGAAAGCGGAAGCTGAAAAAGCAGCGGCTGAAAAAGCAGCGGCTGAAAAAGCAGCGGCTGAAAAGAAGGCTGCAGAAGAGAAGAAAGCCGAATAGCAGTCAATCAGTCACCATCAACCGTAGTGGCAAGCTTAAAGATGCCGCTGCGGTTTTTTTTGTAATAAGGGGGCAGGGGCGATCATGGTGTTACCGGGGATTAAGCAGTTTCAAATGCAGGATCGCGTTGCCATTGTCACAGGCGGTTCGAAGGGATTGGGAAAAGCAATGGCTGCGGGTTTGGCATCGGCCGGTGCAAATCTGGTTTTGGTAAGTCGACATCAATCAGAGGCCGAAGCAGCCGCAGCGGAGATAAGCAGTGACCACCCTGTGCAAGCGGTGGGATGTCAGGCAGATGTAACCGATCCCACTGCGGTGCAGGGGGTGATCGATCTGTGTCTGGAAAAGTTCGGGAAGATTGATGTGTTAATCAACAATGCGGGGATCAATATCCGTGGTCCGATTGACGAATTGACGCTGGACGAATTCAGACAGGTAATGGATATTAATGTCAATGGTGTGTGGATTTTTGCGCAGGCCGTGATCCCCCACATGAAGCAAGCGGGTTATGGTCGTATTGTGAATCTGGCGAGCACCCTTGGCTTAGTAGGATTGTCCGACCGTACGCCCTACACTTCCAGTAAGGGTGCGGTGGTTCAAATGACTCGAGCTTTGGGACTAGAATTAGCACCGTACGGAATAACCTGCAATGCGATCTGTCCGGGCCCGTTTTTGACTCCGATGAATATCCCGATCAAAGATGACGAACAGACACTCAAATCCATTGTGGGAGCAGTCGCGTTGGAGCGATGGGGTGAACTGTGTGAGATTCAGGGCCCGGCAATATTTCTGTCCAGCGAAGCATCCAGTTACATGACAGGCAGTATGTTAACGGTCGACGGAGGTTGGACGGCTCGATAGTTTTACCGGACGGCATTGGAGTGAAAACATATGAAATCTATTTTTGCAGCTTTCCTTTGTTTTTCCCCCCTGCTTTCGTATCAGGCGGTTGGTGAAAAACCCCAAACCGTTCATGACTGGATCGGGGCTCAGGTGGCTGAGGCGAAGTTGTCTCAGATCTTTAGAGGCGAATCTTCGGAACAGGTGCAAACCTGGCAGGTTGGTTTTCGTCGGCAGTTAAATGACTTGCTGGGTCCCACATCGCCCCCCAGAAGATGGGAAACCGTAGTTGAAAATGGTAAACGACTGGACGATCATGTTCGTTATCAGATTACACTGAAGGCCAAAGGGCATCCGGATCTGCCATTATATTTGTTGATACCATCCGATGGTAACCTGCGACCCAAGCCGGCTGTTTTGGCGGTACATGGACATGGAGAATACGGGCATCATACAGTCGCCGGACGCGATGATCTGCAGGGTGTGGCGGAGGCCATCAATCAATCGAATTACGACTATGGTCGTCAGTTTGTTCGCCGAGGTTATGTGGTGGCGGTACCCTGTATGATTCCGTTTGGTGACCGGGTTACAGGGGACCGGTATCAGTCAGATCCGTGCGCCGTTACGTTGGTACGGATGCTGGCAATGGGTCGCTTGCCGATGGCTGAAAACATTCGGGATCTGAAATGGACGATCAGCTTCTTACAGAGTCGCGCGGAGGTGGATGGTGATTTCATTGGTTGTGCCGGATTATCTTATGGTGGCCGGATGACCATGATGGTAACGGCGTTAGATCAGCGGATTAAGGTTGCCGCAGTCAGTGGTGCTTTGAATCTGATGCAGGAACGGATCGCTCTACGCTACAGTTGCGGATCGCAAGTGATCCCTGGTTTATTACAGTATGGTGATTACAGCGAAATTGGTGGATTAATCGCACCTCGACCCTGTGTCTGGCAAATGGGTTCGATGGATGCTTTAATCGTAAAAGAGGGCTGGGATCAAAAGTTCAAGCAACGCCTGCAAGTTGTCTACACAGCGTGGGGGCAACCCCAAAAACTGTTTTTGGATCACTTTGAGGGCGGACATCGATGGAATGGCCCGATGAGTTTCAGGGTGTTTGATGAGGTCCTGAAACCTTCATCAAAATAAGTTCCGTTTCACTGCCATTGTGCGGATCTTCCCCGGAGCTTACTCAATGGCTTGGCGTTCATAGTAAACCAGGGTTCGTTTTTTTCCTGATGCCCCCTGGAAGGTCACTTTGCGCATTCGATACTGTTGATCGAACTGCGAAGATTCTGCTAATTCCTGATCAGACAGGAACCAGACCACATCTGTGGAGGCAGCAAAATCTGTATTAGCCGGTAAACCCTGAGCCGGACCCAGAATAATGAAATCCGGTTTTCGGGTCAGAACATACTGGCCATCCCCCTGGCCGTGGCCGGGAAATTGTTGCCAGGCGGTAAGTTTGGGTGTGTTTTTCCGCTTGGCAATGTGGCGATCATTGAGTCCCAGCATGTCAATGAACTGATGATCTGGTGCGTGAAATGGAGTGGAGCCGGCAGTATTCAAAGCGATCACCGAAGTTGCCGCAATATGGTCACGGATCCAGATGCCTACATCCTGTCCCACAGCTGCTGCTGGGTCTCGGTGACGGGCATCCAACATTCGGGGGTTACTCATGGTTAGCTGAAGCAATACGATCACCATCAAAACGATCATGACAGGCCAGCGTGTTTGTTTGATCAATCCGGGCAGAATGACCGGAACTGAAATTGCAATGAGCCAGGCATAGATTGGAAGCAGAGGAACCAGAAACCGATAGGCCGGCATATGATCTCCGCCGGAATAACCGACGTATGCCGTGGCGACTATGGCGATCGTCAACATGTAGATGATCGGTCTGCCCAGAGACCTCAGATGATGTTCACCGAAACGCAGGCGGAGCAGAGCCAGTACAGGACAGGCGATGCCTAGAGGCAATAAGAATGACGGGATACGAGCAAACGTGTGAAGATAATAGAACCCGTTTGACAGGCGCGATAGACCATCGGTATTCAATTTTGCGTAATAGGTGTTCGGAAAAATGTCCCCGTAATAATTCCAACGCCATAAGAAATAGGGTATCCATAACCCAAGAAAACTGATGGTGAGTATACCTAACGCCCGCCAATTTCGTGATGAAAGGCCATTGCCAAACAACGTAAACAGCCCTGTGATGAAAACAAATAACATGGCTTCCGGTCGCGTCATTGTAAGGCAGGCTAATAATAGCCCAAAGCCGATCAGCTTGATTGGTGGTTGATCGGACGAGTTGTCAAATTGACTGAAGCGGTATGTCAGG
>JAYZPA010000033.1:0-7508 GCA_036150515.1 Planctomycetota bacterium | reverse complement strand
TAAAGACAAACGGGATAGTACCGAAACCTATCCGTAAACCTTTTTATAGTTTGGGGTTAGATACAGCAAATGGCGCTGGAAAATATTAGAAATATTGGAATCTCGGCTCATATTGACTCAGGGAAGACAACCCTTAGCGAGCGCATCCTCTTTTATAGTGGTCGAATTCACAAAGTCCAGGAAGTACGTGGTGAGGGAACCGGGGCCACGATGGACCACATGGAGCTCGAAAAAGAACGTGGAATCACGATTACCAGTGCTGCGACAACCGTGGAATGGGACGATCATACGGTTAATTTGATAGATACCCCTGGACATGTTGACTTTACCGTGGAGGTGGAGCGCAGTTTGCGAGTTCTTGACGGTGCCATTCTTGTACTTTGTGCCGTTGGGGGTGTTCAGAGTCAGTCCATGACGGTGGATCGTCAAATGAAACGATACAAAGTCCCCCGTCTGGCATTCATCAACAAGATGGATCGCACCGGTTCGGAACCGCACCGTGTTTGTTCGGAAATTGCTGAAAAGTTGGGTGATGATCCGATTTTAATGCAATTACCGATAGGTGAGGGTGAAGATTTCGAAGGGTGTGTGGATTTATTGACCATGCAGGCTTTGTACTTTGACGGTACGAATGGTGAAAACGTTCGTACAGAGGAAATTCCTGAATCGATTGCGGCAGATGCTAAGAAATATCGTGCCATCATGCTGGAAGCGTTGTCAATGTTTAATGACGATCTGATGGAATTGTTGATGAATGAAAAGGAACCACCAGAAGAGTTGATTCATGACACGATTCGTGAAGTAGTCCACCAACGTGGTGCCACACCGGTTTACCTTGGATCGGCTTTTAAGAACAAAGGTGTTCAACCGTTGCTTGACGCCATCACGCGTTACCTGCCTTCCCCACTGGATACGGAAGTGGAAGCCAATGAGATTGATGATGAAGGAAAGATCATGTTGACTCCGGACTTTGACAAGCCATTTGTTGGAATGGCGTTCAAAATTGTCGAAGACCCTTTTGGGCAATTGACATTTACCCGGGTCTATCAGGGTTCCATTAAAAAGGGTGAAACTTACTACAATCAGCGGACGGGACGTAAGGAACGATTCTCAAGGATTGTCAAAATGCATTCCGACAAGCGAGAAGAAGTCGACGAAGCGTTTGCAGGTGATATTGTTGCCGTCATGGGAATTGATTGTGCAAGCGGTGATACATACAGTGACCAGCTTGGATACTGTTCTTTGGAGAACATTTATGTTGCGGATCCGGTGATTACGATGGCCGTTGCATCCACCAATCGCACCGAAGCGGATAAGCTGGGAAAAGCGCTTCAGCGATTTCGAAAAGAAGATCCGACTTTTCATGTTCGCAGTGATGAAGAAACAGCCGAAGTTCTGATTGCCGGTATGGGTGAATTGCACCTGGAAGTTTATTTGGAACGGATTCGCCGCGAATATGGTGTGGAAGTTGAAGTCGGTGCACCGAAAGTCAGTTATCGTGAAGCGCCCACAGTGGGTACCAGCTTTAACTACAAGCACAAGAAACAGACCGGAGGTTCCGGCCAGTTTGCACATATTGTGGGTTCATTGGAACCGATGGATGTGGAAAGCGAAGATGCTTTCGAGTTTGAAGAGAACATCGTTGGTGGACGTATTCCTAAACAGTATATCCCTTCCGTCGAAAAAGGATTTCGATTGTCTTGTGAGAAAGGTCCGCTGGCACGCTATCCGGTTGTTGGGGTAAAAGTCATTCTGGACGATGGAAGTTATCACGATGTGGATAGTTCCGACAAGGCGTTTCAAACGGCTGCCGGAGGTTGTTTTCGGCAGATTTTCCCGGATACCAAACCTGCGATTCTGGAGCCTTTGATGCTTATGGAAATCGAGTGCCCGGAGGATTATCAGGGTTCGGTTACAGGCGACATTATCAGCCGCCGTGGAATTGTCGCATCGTCAGATGCACGTGATGGGATTGCGCAGATCAACGTGGAAGTTCCTTTAGTGGAGACGTTTGGATATGCGACGGATTTAAGATCGATGACCAAGGGCCAGGGGACGTTCCAGATGGAGCTTGCTCGTTTTGGCCAGGTTCCTAAACATCTGCAGGAAGAGATCATTAGCAAACGAGCGGAAGAGTATGAGCAGCTGAAAAAATAGGTGGCTGGTGGTGTTTGTCAGCCGTGGGTGTCCATGGAAACCGTGCCGGATATTGAATGTTCGGCACGGTTTTTTCAATCGCAATTTGCTTCTGAAAAACCTGTTTTTCTTCCAGTGTGGTTAGATGTCAAAAATGGATTCTACGTTTCCACGCAGCACTTTCTTTCCAAATTCAATGGCCCTTGTTTCTGACCATCCTCGGTCGACGACGAATCGCTCAGTCAGCACCTTGGCAAGAATGCGTTTATACATGGCAAATTTTGGCAGAGCAAACTCGAGCTTGTACATATCACTGTAATAGCCGATTTGTTTTGTTTGGGGTACGGCCTCGAGTCTTGCTGCGGTATCCTGTTCGATGAACGCCGGAGTGTTGCTATACCACCAGTGGCCATGAGTCACAACGTTAGGGAAAATCCAGGCATAGCTGGTGAGTTCTTGATTCGTAACACTTGCCAACACGGAAATGGGAAACGTAACGTCAGGAAACGCGTTAAATAGATCTCGATATTGAATCAGTGAAACACGACTATCATACAGATCCTGGCCCTGAAACACCCCCGCGGGGTAAACTGCTCGATTAACGCCAATCATCAAATCAAACGGGAGTTGATGCTCGTTGCATTGTTGTGCGAGTGACCAGAACATCCATCTTGCCATGGCATCCAGATGTGAGGCATTGGCGGCTGACCCATGAGTGAGAATTTCCTGCAGGGCATTCGCTGCTCGTTTTTCCGAAACTTGTTTAGGCGTAAAATCTGGTGGCAGAGAAATGGCACAGGCTTTGGCATTCGCGTTCTTAAAGTACTGAAAGAGGTAGGTGAGGCAATCCTCTAGATTCTCCAGCGAGTCGATGGAGATCCCGGTGGTGACCTCCAAACGGTTTCGTACACTCGATTGAGAAAAATGGAATACCAGATCATCCGTTCTGAGGCAGGGAATATAAACATGGGTATCGAATCCTTCCAGAGGATCATCAAAGTCATTGGTCAGGAAAACCGCTTCGATTCCGGATTGCTGCAGCACTTGTCCTGCCCAGTCCTCCGAGGCCATTTTTTGACTTGCTGCATCGTAAACAGATTCCCAGTTTTGTTGGTTAACGACTTCCCCTTCAAAATCGAAAAAGACCTGGCACATTTCAATAAACCAACTGTACTGGATCGTGTTTTCCAGAGGGCTGAGATTGGAAAGAAGCAGATGAACTTTATCACGGGATGAAAGTGTCGGATCTTCGATTTTCGCTTGGCTCAAACCCGCCGAATGCGCGAGTTCGGTGTAGTAATGGTAACCCAGAATATCAGCTAAATCCGTGGAAGCCGGGCTCAGTGCATCGATGTGGGTGTGTGGATCGATGAGAATCAGGCTGTTGAGTTCATTAAAAATATCGATTTGAAGTTGTTGGGACATTGCCTGTAGGATTCCTCATCGCAGAATATGAACGGTTTTCTATTAGGCTCTAATTTACTTCACCCACGGGTTCCGGTTAAGTATGCTATTACATGGTGCGAGCGCATTTGACTTCCGCGCCTTTGAGTAAGACAATGGAGCTTTACTGGAAACCATTGTAACAATCGATGTGGTATTGAACATGAACAGAGCAAAGTCCATCTTAGTGGTTTGGGCAATCTGTGTTGGAAGTCCATGCGTTGCATGGTGTCAAAAACCAGCCGTCGATTTCGCGACGTCGATTCAACCGTTATTGCAAGCGAGCTGTTATTCGTGTCACGGTTCGGATGCTCAGGAAGGTGGTTTGCGGCTGGATCATCGCAGAAGCGGATTAGCCGGAGGCGACGCGGGACGAGTCATTGTTGCCAATAAGCCGGAGGAGAGCCTGTTGTTAACGCTGGTTGCCGGCTTCGACAAAGAGCGTGGCCGCATGCCACCTGAGGGTGAAGGCAAGCCACTGTCAAAAAAACAGGTCGAACTCATCCGCCGGTGGATTCAGCAGGGGGCCGTATGGCCGGAATCTGCGGACAATCCGACTCGATCTGAACATTGGGCATATCAACCAATCGGGCCGGTGGAACTGCCTGAGGTGCAGGATAAGAATTGGCAACGTACTCCGATTGATCGTTTTATCCTTGCGGAAATGGAAAAGCGAGGTATGACACCGTCGCCTGTAGCGGATCGAGGCACGTTAATTCGTCGGATTTATCTGGATACGCTGGGGTTGCTGCCACCACCACAAGTGGTTTTAGATTTTCTCAATGATCAACGGCCGGATGCCTATCGGATTGCGGTGGATCAGGTTCTTAAATCACCCCATTACGGGGAACGCTGGGGTCGCCATTGGCTGGATCTGGCACGTTATGCCGACAGCGATGGGTATGAGAAAGATCGTCCCCGACCCCATGCCTGGCGGTATCGACAATGGGTGATTGATGCACTGAATGCGGATATGCCCTTTGACCAGTTCAGCATCGAACAGCTTGCCGGTGATATGCTACCCGGGGAAGAAACGAGCACGAGAGTGGCAACTGGTTTTCATCGTAACACCTTACACAACACGGAAGGGGGTACGGATCAGGAAGAAGATCGGGTGAAGAAGACCGTTGATCGTACGAATACATTTGGCTCAGTCTGGCTGGGGCTGACCGTGGGTTGTGCCCAATGCCATAGCCACAAGTATGATGCGATTTCCCAACGTGAGTATTATCAATTGTATTCCTTTTTTAACGGGATTAATGAACAGGATATTTCGGCACCCACGCCTGAGCAGCAAATAGAATTCGATGCGGCAATCGCTGCATTTGATACCGAACATGCAAGTTATCTGGAGGCGATCGATTCGTATGAACAGAAACAACTGCCGGTCGCGTTTGAGAAATGGTTGAAAGAAGGTGTGACCAAGGTCCATCGATGGAACTCTCCGGATGAACTGACGATCAGCAGTAAACATGGTGCCACATTTAAGCAATTAGATGACGGATCATGGCTGTCGGAGGGTACTAATCAAGGTGCGGATACCTACACACTGCAAACCACGGTACCTTCGGCAAACGGATTTCGCTTGGAAGTACTGCCGGATGACCAATTACCGCAAAAGGGTCCGGGTCGTGCGGATAATGGTAATTTTGTTTTGACTACGGTCACGGTGGAATCCCGGCCGGCCGGCACAGATGGTGAATTCCAGCCGGTCCCGATTACGCGTGCTGCAGCGGATTTCTCCCAAAAGGATTGGGATATTTCCAAAGCCGTTAATGAAAATCCCGACGATGGCTGGGCGGTTTCGCCGGAAATTGGTAAACGCCATGTTGCTCTTTTTCAGTTTGCGAACAAACTGTTATCCGAGGGGGGAGTGGATCTGAGAATTCAACTTGTGCAAAAATACGACCCGAAGCGACCTCATAATATTGGCCGATTTCGTGTAACAACGACAGGTTTTGAGGGCGAATTGGATTTGGAGGGAACACCGGAGCCAATTGTCGCGGCATTGGCGGTGCCGACGGACACTAGAAATGACGCCCAGCAGAAAACGCTGTTGGATTACTTCAAGAAGAGAGATTCCCAATATTTACAGTTACAAAAGTCCGAACGTGAACATAAGTCCCAATCGCCTGCACTCCCACCGACCAAGGCTCAAAGTGTGGTTGAAGTTGCCCCGGTTCGGCAGGCACACATTCACCTGCGTGGCAATTTTCTATCCAAAGGTGATGCGGTTGAAACACGGGGTTTTGATACATTGCCCGAGGTTGAAAAACGTGGAGAATTGCCAGATCGTCTGGATCTGGCAAAATGGACCATGTCCGCTAACAATCCACTGACGGCTCGTGTAACCGTAAATCGTATTTGGCAACGATATTTCGGTACGGGTATTGTTGAGACCAGCGATGATTTTGGAAAGCAGGGAACCCCGCCTTCGCACCCTGAATTATTGGATTGGTTAGCTCATGAATTTCGCAGTCAGGGTTGGAGCTTGAAACATCTGCACCGTCTGATCCTGAATAGCAGTGTCTATCGTCAGGAATCGGCAAGGCGACCGGAAACGGCACAACAAGATCCGGACAATATCTGGCTTACGCGACAACATCGCGGCCGGGTTGAAGCGGAAATTATCCGTGACCTGGCATTAGATGCCAGTGGTTTGTTGAGTCGCAAACGCGGCGGCCCCAGTGTTCGGCCTCCGCAACCCAGTGAGTACGC
Source organism: Planctomycetota bacterium (assembly GCA_036150515.1). Classification (GTDB taxonomy): domain Bacteria; phylum Planctomycetota; class Planctomycetia; order Pirellulales; family Pirellulaceae; genus UBA721. The sequence goes on along the minus strand of JAYZPA010000033.1, from coordinate 1,211 downwards.
TGCGTTGACGTATGCCAACAGTGCCAAGTGGAGCCCGAGCACGGGCGAGGATCGGTTTCGGCGGGGTTTATACACTTTTTTTCAGCGTACGTCTCCCTATCCCATGCTGATGACATTTGATTCACCGGATTCTACGCAGTGTACTACTCAGCGATCGCGCAGCAATACACCGATGCAGGCCTTAACTCTCTGGAATGATACGGTCTTCACCGAATGTGCCCAACATCTTGGTCGCCGTGTAATGCAGGATGTGCCTGCAGTGGATGATGCCGCCGAGTTATTAAGGCAACGAATCGATTATCTGTTTGTGGTTTGCCTCGCAAGGCATCCAAAGCGAACGGAATTTCATGCGGTCGAAACGTATTATCAACAGCAGGTCTCTCAGGCAGAACAGGATGAGGAGCTTGCAAAACAAATTGTTGGAGACCAGCCACGAGCGAAAACGGACTCTATTGCAGAGGCTGCCGGATGGGTTGCGCTGAGTCGAGTCATGTTAAATCTGGACGAATTCATCACCAAGGAATAATGTGTTCGATTACCCGTCTGGATGGTAATGCGGCAAATAGAGTCGGATGATTGTTACGGAAAGGTTTGGAGAATGAAATTATCTGCTGAAATTCAAACACAAAGCAGACGTCAGTTTTTTACTTCCGCAGCAAGTGGTTTAGGTGGACTGGCATTAACACAAATGCTAAGTCAGGATCAGGTTTTACAGGGCGGGGAGAAGACGCCTCTGGCTCTGGCACCGTCTCACTTTGCTCCAAAAGCGAAACGCTGTATTTTTATTTTTCTGGCAGGTGCGCCCAGTCATGTGGATTTGTATGACCCCAAACCGATTCTATCTGCAAGAAACGGTGAGAGCTTACCTGAGGAACTCACGGATAAAGTGCGATTTGCCTTCATTAAGAAAGAAAGTGCTATCTTGATGGGCAGTAAACGCACCTTCCGCAAGCATGGCGAATGCCAGATGGAATTGTGCGATTTGTTGCCTCATATCGGCTCCTGCGCGGATGATATTGCATTGGTGCGGTCCATGCATACCGATGCCTTTAATCACCATCCGGCACAGTTGATGATGACAACCGGCATTCCCAGATTTGGTCGACCCAGTCTGGGTTCGTGGCTGACGTATGGTCTGGGCAGTGAGACGATGGAGCTACCCTCCTATGTGGTTCTTTCAGCTGGTCGAGGGAGTTCCGGCGGAGTTTCAA
>JAYZPA010000032.1:0-12422 GCA_036150515.1 Planctomycetota bacterium | reverse complement strand
AGTTCGATGATGTTATTTACGATCAACAGCACCATTTTTGATTCCACACAATTGGGAATCACGGTCAAAGAGATACGTGTGATTGATGTTTCAGTGAAAGCGCCTCCGCCCGATGCGGAACGGGAAACAGCCTATGTTGTCGCGCGGTTGGTGCGGGGGATGCCTGCTGCGTTATCAGGACTGAAAGAAGGGGACCTGATTGACCTGGTCAACGGAGATGCATTGACCTCTGCAATCGGATTTGAAGATCAGATTGCAGCCTATCGATTGCTGGTGCAGGATCAACCGGGTCAAACCGTGTCTTTAAGGGTGCGGCGGTCGACCGCCGTGGAGCCGCGAACCAATGCAGGCCTGATTATGGTGAATCCACAAAAAGTGAATATCGAATTGGGCGTGGATCCGAGTCAGCGGATTAAATGGGAGTATTTTCTGGCCTGTTTGTTCTTGGGCGGAGTGGGCTTTAGTGCGGGGTTGTTTGAAGTGCCTTTGACAGCCTATTTGCAGCACCGCAGTCCTAAAGAGTCCTTAGGGGCGATCTTGGCGGCGACCAATTCGATGACCTTTATCGGGATGCTTATTCTCAATGCAGTGTTCATGGGACTACGAGTAAACATTGACGGGGATCCGATGTTATCGGCACGGGGAGTTTTTCTGGCAATTGGAATGCTGACGATACCGATTGCTATTTATATTCTCTGGCTCATCCCATCGGCCACGATTAAGTTCATCGTTATGACGATGAGTAAAACGCTTTACCGGGTACGTATGGAGGGTATTCACCATATTCCTGAAACCGGGGGTGCCTTGCTGGTTCCGAACCATGTGACCTGGATCGATGGGATCTTATTATTACTGGCGAGCGAACGCCCGATTCGGATGGTGGTTTTTGCCGGCAATTTTTCTAATAGGCTGATCAACGCTTTTGGAAGGATGTTTGGAGTGATTATGATCACTCCGGGCCGGAGATCGGTTGTTCGTTCACTGATGACGGCCGCTAAAGCACTGGACAACGGAGAATTAGTGTGCATTTTTCCGGAAGGTGCATTGACCCGTTCGGGCCAGATTCAGGCATTTAAGCCCGGCGTGATGAAGATTCTAAAACGTACACAAACAGACATTCCGGTCATACCGATTTATCTGGATGGGCTTTGGGGGAGTATTTTCAGTTTTGAACGAGGCCGGTATTTCTGGAAATTTCCCAAGCAAATCCCTTATCCTGTATGGGTGCATTTTGGAGAACCTCTCCATCGTGTTGATGATGTTCATCGTGTCCGTCAGGAAGTAGCACAATTAGGAGCCACTGCAGTGAACAAACGAATTCAGGATGAGAGTAATGTAACCCGTGAATTTATTCGTGAATGTAAACGTAACCGAAAAAACAAGGTAACGGATTCCGGGGGAGCTCGGCTTAGTGGTAAAGAACTGCTCTTACGGTCATTAGTCTTGAGACGATTATTGTTACGACACGTTATTGCCCCCGATGAAGAATTCGTAGGCTTACTGATTCCTCAGAGTGTCGGAGGAACGGTTACGAACATGGCTTTGGCACTGGATAAACGCGTCGCGGTGAATTTGAATTATACGGTGAGTCCCGAGGTATTGAATGCCTGCTGTGAAGTGGCGGGAATCAGGACGATTCTGGCGAGTCGATTGGCCATGAAGCGGTTCTCCTTTAGCGCAAGTGATTTGGATGCCGAGGTGTTTTATTTGGAGGACTTACGGAAGAAGGATCTGGCGCCGACGTTTTTTGACAAAATGGGCGGTTGGTGGACGGCTAACATTTCCTCGGCACAGTCCATCATCAAGTCGTTGGGTCTGGATGAGATTGAACCTGATGATACGTTGACTGTGATCTTTACTTCCGGTTCGACCGGAGTCCCGAAAGGCGTGATGCTGACACACGCAAATGTGGGGAGCAATGCAGAAGCAATCAATCAGATGGTTCGACTGCAGGAACACGATGTGGTGTTGGGGATCCTGCCTTTATTTCATTCGATGGGTTATACCGTGACCATGTGGACCGTTGTGTGTTATGGTCTGGGGGTTGCATTTCACCCCAATCCACTGGAAGCCAAAAAAGTAGGGGAACTGGCTCAGGAACACCGGGGAACGGTCATGATTGCGACGCCAACATTTTTGCGAGGATTCTTACGACGCGTGACGGCGGAACAGTTCCAAACATTAGAAATTGTCATCACGGGTGCGGAAAAACTGCCGCCGGATGTGGCTGATCAGTTTGAAGAGAAGTATGGTATTCGACCTGTTGAGGGATATGGTGCGACGGAGACATCGCCGTTGGTTTCTGTGAACATACCGAGCAGTCGGCAGGCGTCAACAGACCATATTGAAGCCAAGGAAGGTACCGTGGGACGGCCGATTTCGGGGGTAGCGGCGAAGGTGACCGATCTGGATACGGATGAGGAGTTAGGAACCGAGCAACCCGGAATGCTGTGGATCAAAGGCCCCAATGTTATGAAAGGGTATTATGGACGCGTCGACCTGACCAACGAGGTTATTCAGGACGGCTGGTATAAGACGGGAGACGTCGCACTGATTGACAAAGAGGGTTTTATTAAAATCACCGGACGCATGAGCCGCTTCTCAAAAATCGGGGGTGAGATGGTCCCGCATATCCAAATTGAGGAAGCCATTAATGAAACACTGGGTGCCGCGGACGAAATGCTGGCTGCGGTGACGGCCGTGGCTGATCCCAAAAAGGGTGAGCGTTTGATTGTGTTGATCAAAGTTAAGGATGCGGATATCGAACAATTACGTAAAGAGCTATCGGAAACCCACGGTTTACCCAATCTGTTTATTCCTTCCCCCGATAGTTTTCTGGAAGTGGACGAGCTCCCGTTGCTGGGGACTGGAAAACTGGATCTCAAAGGGATCAAGTCCACGGCTGAAGAACGGCTGGGCCGATAGCTAGAATTGATGTCCCGGTTGCGGCCCGTTTTGAGTCAGGGTTAAGATTTCAGGACCGTCTTCGGTCATCAGAATCGTATGTTCAAACTGAGCAGAAAGTTTGCTGTCAATGGTTCGCACGGTCCAGCCATCAAGCGGATCGATGATTCCCTGAAAACGACCCACGTTGATCATGGGTTCGATGGTGAAACAAATTCCCGGATCGAGCGCAATTCGGTTGAATCGTGGATCCGGATAGTGAGGGATGGAAGGTTCCTGGTGGAAACTCTGACCTAATCCATGCCCTACATATTCACGAACCACACTAAATCCGTAGGGAGTGGCGACATCCAGGATTGCCTGACCGATCTCGATGATATGACATCCGGGGGTGAGAATTTCAATGGCGGCATAGAGGCCGTCAAAAGCACACTGGGTGACCTGCTTTGCCTCTTCACTGACCTCACCGATAAGGAAGGTCTCTGACTGATCTCCATACCAGCCATTGACAATCGACGTAATATCCACGTTGACGATGTCGCCATTCTGCAGTTCATATTCGTCGGGGATCCCATGGCAAATGACTTCATTGATGCTGGTGCAGCAACTCTTAGGGAAGCCACGGTAGTTTAGTGGAGCGGGAGTGTGGCCATGTTCGGTTGTATATGCATGCACGAGTTGATCGATTTTTGCGGTCGAAATACCGGCCTGAATACTGGGTCGGATATAATCGAGCAAATCCGCATTGAATTGTCCTGCCGCGCGCATCCGCTCCCGCTGGTCCTCATTCAGTATCAGATGTTGCGAGGATTTGACCATCGATGGTGGTGCCTGTTCTTTTCTGAGGATGCAGGTGTTCTTTGTTGGCGGAGAGTCATTCTCTGCAGCAGGAAGTGTATTCTTACTTGAGATATGGCTGCTGTCCACAGTAGGTTTGCCAGCGATGAGGAAAACCTATAGAATCAGCGGATTAACTCCCGTCAAAAGAGAATTTACGGATAGCGGATGTGCACGTTGGTAGTGATCCATTTAGTAAAGCGAGTCGATGCCCCGTTATAACCCAGCCGTGATTGAACCCAAATGGCAGAATTATTGGGACGAGAATCAGACATTTGCTACTCCGGATCTGCCCGAGGGTGAAAAGCTGTATGTGTTGGATATGTTTCCCTATCCCAGCGGCAATGGACTGCACGTAGGCCACCCGGAAGGGTATACCGCTACAGATATTACGTGTCGTTTCGAGAGGATGCGGGGCAAATCCGTTCTGCATCCGATGGGATATGATGCCTTCGGCCTGCCGGCGGAAGAGCATGCCATCCGAACCAACACCCCTCCCCGTGAATCGACCGATAACAATATCAAAAACTTTACCCGGCAACTCAAGATGTTGGGTTTTAGCTATGACTGGCAACGTTGTATTGCCACAACGGATGTGGAGTACTTTAGGTGGACACAGTGGATTTTTCTGCAATTGTTTGATACCTGGTATGACACAGAACAACAAACCGGTCGTCCGATCAGCGAATTACCGATCCCGGCGGAGATTTCGGCAGTCGGGGAGGAAGCTGTGCGGGAGTATCAGGATGAACATCGACTGGCGTATCAGGCCGATGCGCTGGTGAATTGGTGCCCTGAATTGGGTACGGTACTGGCGAACGAAGAAGTGATCGATGGTCGCAGTGAGCGCGGGAGTCATCCGGTTCATCGAATTCCGCTGAGGCAATGGATGCTTCGCATCACGGCCTATGCGGATCGTCTGGAAAATGATCTTGTCGATGTGGACTGGCCCAGCGGAATCAAAAAGCTGCAGTCGGATTGGATTGGTCGTAGTACCGGTGCAGAAGTTGATTTCTATGTGGGGGAAGCGGACGGATTCGATGCCTGGCAGCAGCACCGCGAAGCGTCAGGGTTTCCCCGTAAACCGGCGGACAACGTGTTGCGGATTTATACCACCCGGCCCGATACGCTTTTTGGGGCAACCTATATGGTGATTGCTCCGGAGCATCCCTTTGTCGAGAGACTGACAACGGCTGAGTACGAGACGGACGTGCAGGAATATTGTCAACAGGCAGCTGCCCGCAGTGATCGGGAACGGACTGAAGATACGACCACCAAGACCGGAGTTTTTACAGGTGGATTTGCTGTGAATCCGGTCAATGGAAAACAGGTTCCCATTTGGGTCGCGGACTATGTTCTGATCAGTTATGGCACAGGAGCGATCATGGCCGTTCCTGCTCACGATGAGCGGGACTTTGAATTTGCTAAGAATTATGAGATTCCCGTGATCGCGGTTGTGGATCCTGGTGAGGGTACGCCGGACCGGAATCAGGTACTCGAGGGAAATCGGTGTTCAACCCTTCAGGGAGTGGCGATCCATTCGGGTGAATTTGATGGGTTGGAAACAGCGGTTTTTAAAGAGAAAATTCAATCGATTCTGAATCAGCAGGGAACCGGACAGGCTGCTGTGAATTATAAACTACGTGATTGGTTGTTTTCACGACAACGGTTTTGGGGAGAACCGTTTCCGATCTTGCACGAATTGGATGAACAGGGTGAACCGACAGGAATGATCCGAGGTGTGGATTCAGCGGATCTGCCAGTCGATTTACCCTACCTGGAGGATTATAAGCCTCATGGTCGACCTGAGCCCCCTTTGGGCAAAGCGGATGATCAGTGGCTCTATCCGGTGATTGATGGCAAACGATTTCGACGTGAAACGAATACCATGCCTCAGTGGGCAGGATCCTGTTGGTATTACCTGAGATTTATTGATTCCAAAAATGGTGAGATTTTTGTGGATCCGGAAAAAGAAAAAGCCTGGATGCCTGTGGATCTCTATATCGGTGGCGCCGAACATGCCGTATTACATCTGCTCTATTCACGATTTTGGCATAAAGTACTGTTTGATCGTGGGCATGTCAGCACTGCAGAACCGTTTCAGCGACTTGTAAATCAGGGCATGATCCTGGGAGAAATGGAGTATTCTGTTTTTCAGGATGCAAACCAGCAATGGGTCAGCTTTCGCGATGGTGTCCGAAATGACCAGGGGGATTTTGTTCATCGGGAGGATGGCCGGCCATTGCAACAAATAGGTCTGGAGGAGACACAAATTACGCGAGTTGACGAACATTTTGTGCTTACTGAAAATGAACAGATTCAGGTGGAAGGCCGCTCTTACAAAATGTCCAAAAGCAGGGGCAATGTCGTGAACCCGGATTCTATTGTGCGAGACTATGGAGCCGATTCCCTGCGACTGTATGAGATGTTTATGGGTCCCCTGGTCGCGACGAAACCGTGGAATATGTCAGGTGTGAACGGGGTTCGGGGATTTCTCGACCGCGTCTGGCGAATGATCGTCAATGATCGCGCTGATGAACTTGTCTTGCATGAAGCAATTGATCAGGAGGAACCCACGGCGGAACAACTGAAAGTGCTTCATCAGACGATTCAGGCGGTTACAGCCGATACCGAGAACCTGGAATTTAACACCGCGATTGCACGGATGATGGAATTCGTTAATTACTTTACCCGGCAGGAATCACGACCCCGATCCCTGATGCAGTCGTTTATCCTCTTGCTTTCGCCCTATGCTCCTCATATTGCTGAAGAACTTTGGGAACTGCTTGGTCAAGATCAGACTCTGGCATATGAACCCTGGCCGGAGTGTGATGCGTCGCTGTTGGTGGAAGACTCGATCGAAGTACCCGTTCAAATTCGAGGGAAAGTGAAGTCCCGTGTTTTGGTTCCGGCGGATATTAGTCCTCAGGATCTGGAACAGGCCGCCCGCGAAGATCCACGCATGATAGAATTACTGGCAACGGCTGAAATCGTGAAAGTGATTGTCGTGCCAGGCCGGATGGTGAATTTTGTAACCAAATAGTACGAGTGACTATTTTTGAGTTAACACAACACTCTTGTTCTGCGTCCGGGCTAATCGGACGTACTGCGCGTTGGCCGATTCAACGAGTTCCGAAAATTGATTGCGGATAGGCACTTCCACTCGTGTTAAACGTTTCGATAGCCGTTTCATCCCCGTGGGGTTCTTGCGGACAATGTCATCGATTTGACCCAGGAATTGTGTCGTCTCTGCAAAATTGGCATCCGCTGTCTTCATGAAGAAGTAACTTAATGTCTTAACAATTAACTGGTCTGCCACATCATCAATCTGGAGAAATAAATCCATTTGATGTCGGACGGTAGGGATACTCTTTTGTTGTAAGTAGCGACTGCGGATGATGATGATCGCCCGGCCTGTTGATACGGTGGGAATCAATGCCCCTTGATAGGTTCCCTCACAAAAAAATAAATGTAGATGAGGGGTGCCGTAGATCAGTTCCATGTTGGCTTTCGTTCCCTGGCCATCGTCTACCTGCATGCGGTACTTGTCCGTGCGATCGATTCGTAACTTGGTGACTCCCATCAACTCCCACATGTTGGCCAGAATTTCAGGATGACGAGCTAAGTGCACGTAAATATTCGAATCACAATGCACCTGCTGGACCGAAAGACGTTGGAACAGCGTTGTGTCAGATATCACATTTTGTAAACGCGATTTAGCAGACTCGGTTAAGTCACCCCATGGGATTGATTCCTCTGCAAGCTCGCGGGCCGTCAGAGACGATGATGACGTGGTTGTTTCCTGCGCGTCGATGGGGATGCCCGAACAGAATATACCAATCAAACAAAAACCCAGCCCTAAGCTGAAGTTAGGTGAACGGGATTGGCTGTGGCAGGCTTGGATAGCAGGCATCGGCAAGTAAATTCAATAGGGTTGGATTGATATTGGGATTTATCGGAATGCACAATGAGCTGAATCGAGTGCTCTCAACAAAAAGACATGAAATCAGTGCTTTGGTGGCAAGCTTGGTAATTGGCGAAGATTAGGTTTCTGTCAGCATGGGCTAAATGGGGGTGTCGAGACAAAAAACCTCGCTGAATCACGAAATGGGGGTGATGAGTCCATCAACGAATCGAAGCATAGGTTGGTGGAGTGCTGGTATTGCCTAAGGACGTCAAAAACAGTAATTAAGCGGTAATTAACCGTTGTTTTAAAAGGTACAAGTCAGCATGATTCGGTTTACATTTTGTGCATTCATGGCGGTCATGGGGTTGGGTATCAATCAGATTGTCGCGATTGAGTCCCCCGATTTTTATCCAGCTCAGGTAATTCGCGCCTCGGCCGAGGTTTATTCATCGCCTACATCGGAAAAATACGTTTGTGATGTGTTACGACGGGGTGAGCAGGTCGAGATATATTTGGAGACTGCAGACGGATATTTAGGGATACGGCCGACCTCGGGTTGTTACAGTTGGGTTGAGTCATCGTCAGTGCAAATAAACCGGAATACGTCAACGGCAACGGTGATCAAACCTTCGACAGCATCGTGGATCGGAGGTCAAGGTGATCAGGTCGAGCAGTACATACGTATGGTTAAGCTTGATCGTGACGAAGTTGTCCATGTGTTAGGATCGGGCGTATTGTCATTAGGTCCTGCGGGTCGGGCCTTGGAGCTCTACCGCATTGCACCGCCGGCAGGAGAATACAGATGGATTCACAAGCGAGATGTACGTTCTACAGAGGCTGTCGATTTTGATCTCACTGCGTCTTCAATGGAATCCCGAGTAAGCCGTGAAGCGAATAATGTCCGTCAGGTGCAATATCAGACATCCCCCCCCATGTCTCCGTTTGCGTCGACCAGTCAGACCACAAATCGGTTTGTACCCCGTTGGTTAACTCCCACGATGGATCGTCCCCGGTCCCGACGCGCGGCAGAGATGGTCGAGGCCCGTCCGGCTTCATTTGCATTCCAGAACGGCTTTCCTGATACGGGTACCCGTGAGGATTTACGAGTTGACTCTGATGGGAGAACCTACCCCTTGGGCGAGTTAGAACTGCAGTTGTCACAAATCGTTGCTCAAGAGACAGACGGTTGGGATTTTACGGTACTCAGGTCACGCGCATTACAGCTGTTGGATCAGGTCGATTCGGTTGAGCGTGCTCGAGTCCAGCAGCTCCTGCAGAGTATAGCTCGGTTTCAGGATATTCGTCAGCAGAGATTGGACATTCGTAATTCAGAACTGGCAGTCGTTCCTTTGCCAGTAACGAATCTGAATACGAATACGTTACCCATCGAACTTACCAATTTAAAACCGGAGACCGTTGATACGGGAGTTTTAACTTCGGAGGCTCAGCGGACACCGTATGAGGCGACAGGATATTTAATGCAGGTTCATTCCACCCGTCGAGATGCTCCGCGTTTTGCATTAGTGGATGAGCAGGGAGACGTGAAAGTCTTTGTGACGCCGGTTCCCGGATTGAATCTTAGTCATTATCTGAAGAAACATATTGGAGTATTTGGTCGCCGAGGATACTTGTATCGACTCAAGACACAGCACATCACGATCACGCGTGTGGTGGATCTTGCCCGGCACAAGATCCAACCAACCGCTGAAAGCGAATGATCCTTGGTTGTGATGGGGCGTCGCGAGGAGAACCCCCGATTTTTCATGGATACGTGGGTTCGGGTAACGGTTTCATTCTATCGTGCCCGTTTGGGCTTATAAATCTCAATCGCTTCACCCAGAAAGACTTCCGCAGCACCACTCAAGGTTTCGCTGAGTGTTGGATGGGGAGCGATGGATTCGGTGATCTGTTCAACGGTCCAATTTTGATCGATGGCCGTTACGGCCGTCGCGATCAATTCACCGGCCCCGGGACCGACCATTCCACAGCCTAACAGACGATTTGTCTGCGGATCGATCAACCATTTCGTGCGGCCTTCGTTACGACCAATTGCTTGAGCTCGGCCACTGGCAGCCCAGGGATAAATAGCAACCTGGTAATCGATCTGATCCCGTTGGGCAGCTGTTTCGGTAAGTCCGGCCCAGGCGATTTCAGGATCCGTAAAGATCACTGCAGGGATGCAACCGGAAAGAGGGTCGTTGGAATCGACGATTAGTGTCTTTACAGCCATTCGCGCATCGGAGGTTGCTTTGTGGGCGAGCATCGGATGCCCACAAACATCTCCGATGGCAAGGATATGTGGATCGGATGTAAGCTGGCCTGAATCGCATTGAACGAATCCGGCATCATCAAGTTCAACGGCCGTATGTTCCAGGCCAATCCCTAAGGAGTTTGGTTGTCGGCCGATGGCAATCAGGACACGGTCAAACGATTTGGATTGAGATCCGTCGGGTGTTTGATATTCGACATCGACATGGTTTGATTGAGGCGTGATCGAAGTGATTTGGGTGTTTAGTTCAATCCCGCCGGAAAACAATGGGTCTAGTTTTTGATAGAGCGGTTTAACCAGATCTTTATCGGCGTCAATCAACAATTGTTCGGCCATTTCAATAAGATGGACATTCGATCCCAGTCGGGCATAAACGCTTCCTAATTCCAACCCGATATATCCACCACCGATAACGAGCAAAGACGAAGGAACATCGGTTAGTTGTAAAGCCTGATCGGACGTCATCACGCGGGGTGAGTCAGATTTCCAAACCGACGGAATTGCGGCGCGGGAACCGGTTGCCAGAATGCAGTGGTCAAATGTCAGTGTTTTGTCGATCGCTATGGATTCATCTGCACCGGTTAATTGCAGGGTCGTCGAATCGATAAAGGAACCTGTGGCCTGAATCACATGAACATTGCGGCGTTTTGCTATTTGAGCGAGGCCACCGGCAAGTGCTTCGATGATGCTTTCTTTACGGTTGCGAACCTGATCCAGATCAATGGCAGGTTGGGAATATTCAATCCCCCACTGTTGCGAGAGTTCATCAACTTGCGAAATCATCTGGGCAACGTGCAACAGTGCTTTGGAAGGGATACACCCGTGTAACAGGCAGGTTCCTCCCAGACGCGGTTCGGACTCAACCAGCGTGACATCGAGTCCCTGATCGGCCGCTAAAAAAGCGGCCGCGTAGCCACCTGGTCCGCCCCCAAGTACGACAACTCGAGAATGCATAGGATACCCTAGCGTGACATAAACTCAACAACCATGTTACCATCGACAGGCAGGCTGATATCCGACGGTCCGGGACTCCCTTGGACGGTGATCCGTAGGGTTTCGGGATCGGATGCCAACCAATCTACAGGTTCACCATCCGCCAGACTGGTTACACCCTGATATAATTTCAGAATGTTGTTGCGACGTCGCACGGTAATCACATCCCCAGGACGAACTTGGTAGGACGGTTTGTCGGTGCGCACTCCATTGACGAGAAAGTGTCCGTGGACAACCCCCTGTCTGGCTTGGGGTCGGGTTTGAGCAAAGCCGGCACGGCGAATGACATTATCCAACCGTCGCTCGCACATCTGCAGTAACAACTCACCGGTGTTTCCCGACTTACGGCTTACTCCGGCAAAGTATCGTCTCAACTGTCGTTCACCTAAACCATAATAGTGCTTGATTTTCTGTTTTTCCTGCAGTGCTTGTCCATAGTTGGAAAGCCGCCGCGGGCGAGAATTCATGCCCGGTGGGGTTGCTCGACGGTCAAAAGCGCGAACGGCACCATTACTTTCGTAGACCAATGTGCCTAATCGGCGATTGACTCTGGCTTTTGCACCTGTATGGCGTGCCATGACGATGTCTCCTTTTGTGTTGCTGAAACAGAAACGGACAAACGTCAGAATCTGCTGGGTGTTCCCGCATCGTAAATCTGGGAAATGTACCACCCATGGAGGTCTCTATTAAATTGTTAAGTACTTATCATGACGCCGAATTCCGACATCCTCAAGGGGCGATGACTGGCAAATTCGAAGAATCTCACGAAAAAAGAGGTTGAAACCTCGCTGGATTTTGACTTCTTCAGGAGGCCATTAAGAGATCTAGCTTCGGTTGTTGAACGTCGAAAGCGTATTTCAGCCTTTGCTCTGTCCGGGGATTTTTGTGATAATAGACATTCAAGCCAGAGAATTGGCAGCCATGATGAATCATGGTTTGATCTGTCTTGCCCACCCATGTGACCTGTACCTTAAAATTGGTAAGGTTGTTCATTCCGACCCCGTACGTGTCCTCTCGTTATGGAATGAAGAATGATTTGCCAATGGATGTCATCAGGTAAATTAATTTTCGACAAAACGCTTTATGAATCTGATATTGAATACCATTCTGTTTTTAATTCCCGTGACCGGGAGTGAGTTGTTACCGATGGACACACCGGTTTCCACAGCAGTGGATTATTATCTGGATCTACAGATGCAGAAAGGGAATATTCGGCCTGCCGTGGCGGTGGATGACTCGATTCTGATTCGACGAACCATGCTGGATCTGGTGGGCAGGATCCCTACTTCGGTTGAATTGGATGAATATGTTCAGTCGAACGACCCAGACAAACGCCGGAAATTAGTTGACCATTTACTGCAGACCGACGCATATAGGAAACATCTGGCCTACGATTTGAATTTGTTATTGGCTCCGGTTGGCAATAGCGACCTTCGCGAGTATTTAGAGATTGCGCTTACCGAACGTCGTGGTTGGGATCAGATGTTCACGGATATGCTGGGAGGCGAGTAT
>JAYZPA010000031.1:0-46596 GCA_036150515.1 Planctomycetota bacterium | reverse complement strand
CATTGAAGCTCTCAATCGTGATAAACCGTATGATCTCTTTGTGCGGGAGCAACTTGCCGGAGACGCTTTGGGAAGTAACCGGGCAACGGGATATCTGGTCGCTGGTCCGAATGATCTGGTCAAGAGTCGGGATGAGAATTTCATTAAATTGCAGCGTCAAGACGAGTTGGCGGACATGATTAACACAACAGGAACAACGTTTTTAGGACTAACCCTGGGCTGTGCTCGTTGTCATTCTCATAAGTTTGATCCGATCACGCAAAAAGATTACTATTCGCTGCAGGCCGTGTTTGCCGGAGTGAATCATGCAGAGCGTCCATTGCCTGTGACAGAGGTTCAGCAGGAGCAGCGCGTTGCATTAGGTAAGCGGATGGCCGTTTTGGAATCCGCGCTGGAAGAATATCGAATCACTCCGGTGCTCAGGCCGGCCGTGAGTTCTGAATGGAATCAGGAACAATTTCAACCGACGGAAGCTCGGTTTGTCCGTTTTACGGTTCTTCGCACGTCGTCGGGTGAACCTTGTATTGATGAGTTGTCTGTATTTTCCGGAACAAAGAATGTAGGGCTTGCCAGCGAGGGTGTGACGGCGACCGCATCGAGTGAATATCCGAAGAACCACCGACACAAAATTGTTCACATCAACGATGGTCGAGTGGGAAACGAGTATAGTTGGATTTCTGCACAGAAAAATGGTGGCTGGATTCAACTCCAGTTTCCTGAGGTCACTCGGATTGATCGCATTGAATGGGCTCGTGACCGTGAACGCAAATACCGGGACCGGCTACCCGTGGAATATCGAATTGAGGTCGCGGTCGAGGCGGGCAAATGGACAACCGTTGCAACGCACGAGGATCGTACGGCCTACGGTACAACGGCTGAAGAAACTCCCCGGTATGATTTTTCCGAATTGCCAGATGCCGGGCGTCTTGAGGCTAAAAAAATGGAGGTTGAATTAAGATCAAGTCGTCAGCGATTGGAGCTTTTAGCCAAACCGCAAATGGTATACGGCGGTACGTTTTCTACACCTCCGGCGGTCTACCGATTGTTCCGGGGAGATGCCAGCGCACCCCGTGAACGCGTAGCGCCTGATGCCATCGAAGCTTTAGGTTCGCTGGAATTAGCCATGGACACGCCGGAACAACACCGGCGACTACGTTTGGCAGACTGGATGGTTGCTCCGGAGAACCCGCTTACGGCACGAGTGATCGTAAACCGTATTTGGCAACATTGTTTTGGCATCGGCATTGTAGATACCCCGAGTGATTTTGGAACGGCAGGATCCGAACCCACACATCCTGAATTGTTGGATTATTTAGCATCTGAACTTCGTGACCACCAGTGGAGTTTGAAGCACATCCATCGTTTGATTCTGGAATCATCAACTTTTCGTCAATCCAGCGTTCCCGTCAAAGCTGCACTGGAACAGGATGCGGACACTCGGTATTTGTGGCGATTTCCGCCACGGCGACTTGAAGCGGAGGCCATTCGTGATTCGATATTAGCGGTATCCGGGGCATTGGACTTGCGACGTGGCGGCCCTGGATTCTCCGGTTTTCAGGTTGAGATGGAAAACGTGAGGCACTACTTTCCGCTGGAGGAATTTGGTCCTCCGCAATGGAGACGGATGATTTATCAGACAAAAGTCCGACAGGAGCAAGATGCTGTATTTGGCGTTTTTGATTGTCCTGATGCGAGTCAGGTCGTTGCTAAACGTAGTCGGTCGACCACTCCGCTACAGGCATTAAACCTCTTAAACAGTCGTTTTGTCATGCAACAGGCCGAGATTCTTTCCGCCAGACTGGAGGTGGAATCTCCAAAATCAGCAGCCGGTCAGGTTCGGCGGGCATTTCATCTGGCTTATACCCGCAGGCCGGCATTGGCTGAAGTCACAGCAGGTAAAGCACTGATCGACCGCTTTGGTTTACCTGCCTTTTGTCGAGCGCTTTTGAATTCGAATGAGTTTCTATTTATTCAATAAACAGTTCTAGAGGTCACAATCACAGAAAGCGATGGTCATGAGTTCCTCGGATTCGACAGTTTTTTCAGGAAGTCACCTGCTGAGTCGGCGTGGTGCCATGGGGAACATGGCGTTCGGCTTAAGTAGCATTGCGTTAACTCATTTATTGAGTGATTCTTCGTTGTTGGGACAATTGGACGAACCCCCCTCATCGATTCATCCGGAGATCGACGCAGCGCACCCGCATGCCGCAAGAGACGCTCACTTCCCGGCAGCTGCCAAGAATGTAATTATGATTTTTTGTGCCGGTGCGTGCAGCCACTTGGATACGTTTGACTATAAGCCTGAGTTGATTCGCCGTGATGGCGAGCCCCTGCCGGACGCTTCAGAACTGGTGACCTTTCAGGGAAAGCAGGGAAATATTACGAAGAGCCCCTGGCAATTCAAGCCACGAGGCGAAAGTGGCAAGATGGTTTCGACGTTAGTCGATCAAATCGGTGCCCATGCAGATGACATGGCATTCATTCATTCGTTGACGAGTAAGACAAATACCCATGGACCGGGCGAGAATTTTATGTCGACCGGATTTACGCTCGACGGTTTTCCCAGTATCGGGTCCTGGGTAACCTATGCTTTGGGCAGCGAGACGGCTGAGTTGCCTGCCTTTGTTGCGATTCCGGATCCCCGGGGCACACCTCAGTCAAGTGTCAATAATTGGGGCCCCGGGTTTTTGCCGGCGACGTTTCAGGGGACCGCCTTTAATGCGACCAACCCGATTCGCAATCTGATGGCTCCCGCGGCACTGGCTCAGGGTGAAGATGTGGCAACGCGGGAGTTTTTGAAGCGGTTGAATCGCAGACATTTAATGCGTTTTCCGGGGGATAGCCAATTAGCTGCGCGGATTGCCAGTTACGAACTTGCTGCGAGAATGCAGTTGTCCGTCCCGAAAGTCAGCGATTTGTCAACGGAAACGGCAGCCACTCTCAAGATGTACGCGGCCGATGATTCGACAAATTTGCTTCGTGCAAAATTTGCTAAAAACTGTATTTTGGCACGACGTCTGGTCGAACAAGGGGTACGTTTTGTTCAGCTGTTTAACGGTTCCTATCAAACCGGTGGTGAGGGCACGAGTAATTGGGATGGTCATAAAAAGCTGAAGGATCAATACAGTTTACATGGACCTGTGTTGGATCAACCGGTAGCGGCATTGTTGACTGATTTAAAGCAGCGTGGTTTGCTGAAGGACACATTGGTGGTTTGGACTACCGAGTTTGGCCGGATGCCGACCTTTCAGAGCGGAGCCAGTGGTCGAGATCATAACCCGTCCGGATTTACGGCCTGGATGATGGGTGCGGGGGTGAAAGCTCCGTTTTCGTACGGAGCGACGGATGAGTTTGGGTATAAGGCCGTGGAAAATGTGGCTACCGTCTATGATTTTCATGCGACGATTCTACATTTATTGGGACTCAACCATAAACAATTGACGTTTTATCACAATGGGATTGATCGCCGATTAACGGATGTCCACGGTCATGTGATTCAAGATGTTCTCAAGGGGTAGAGCCACAGGCAAAGGAAAATGCCCACCTGCCTGTGGCGTGGATGGATCACGTAGCCGACGTTCAATCCAGTGGTTGAAACGGGGCCGTTTGTGAGAATTTACGGATGACAAAGAACCAGAGGGTACTGACAACGATCAGAATGACGGCTGCCGCAAAGATACCCTCGAGGATCAGTTTCCTGCCTAGTTCGCGGATAGGTAAAGTTGCTTGTTGGTAGCTTTCCTGCACGAGGATCAACAGATCGCTGCGTTCCCGATTGACTTCCGACGGTAACGGAGCTCCACTGTCACTAACCGTACTGCCAGGCAGCCTTACCGGTTCCATGACAGCGATCCATTGGCCTTGATATTCCGTCAAACCGGTTTGCTCCCCCACCGGGTCGATATAAAGCGACTGCGTTCCGGCCATCAGATCCGTTAGTTGAACGGTTGACAGTTGAAAGGGGCGTTGCGAAGGGGTTTGGAATTCATCCATCGCCGGATGCTGCAGGATCGTCCCTGTCCGTTGAGTAGCGGAACCGTTATCAGAACGTCCATCGATAAAAACCGCAAACTGGTTTTCGATGCGTTTGTTTCGCAGATAGGAAAAATCACCGAGGTTTAAAGTGAGTGCCATGATCCCAATGAGGTTTGCATCAGGCTCCGCAGATTCATAGACGGGAGTGGTGATGGCTATTTTCCAGCGGTAGGTAGTCGTACTTTGAAAAGCTCGTGATAAATGCGTTTTGACAATCGGAGTAACCTGATCCACGGGTGTGTCTCGTGGCAGGTCCTGCGCCTTACCATGAAAATAGTTCCGGAAACCGTAATATCGGCCAATCGACTGAGGTCCGGCAGATTCGCCTTTGCTAAATGCAATCCCCAGCATATCTCCTTGGGGGCTGACAATAAATAAACTTGCAATTTTTGGACTGCTTTGATCAAGGGCCAGGCGTGTTTCATACGTCCGAATTTGTTTTTGTAAATACTGGTCCAGCGGTATTCGGTGAGGGTCGTTAACAAATTGACGTTGGGCGGGGGTAATCGTTTCCCACGGTTGTTGATCGGTATGGATATTGGCTAACACCTGTGAGTTCAGTACGGTTGAAATAAGCTGACTCAGAACGGCTTGTTTCGCCTCGAATTCGACGATGTCATAGTAACTGCGGATTTCATCCTCGACACTTAACGCTACGTGACGTGAGACCCAGGCATTACTTTCATACACGCGTTCCCGTACTGCCTGTTCTGCGTCGGCAACGGATTGTTGATACCACAGGAAACTAAAAATTGCCATAATCGCAAGGAGGATCAGTGGACCAAAAATCCCCAGGATAGTCAGGGGCCTTCTTTGCCGCGCTCGGGTCCTTTGGTGCAGGGCATCCAGTATGTCGCGCACGGATGCGAAACGATTTTGTGGATCAACCTCCAGACATTTGCGGAGAATTTGTTTTAGTGGTGGATCAATGTCATGACGTAATATCCCGTCGGTGGGATTCCCCGATTGTTTCATGGTGGTTCGATAAGCTAACAGACGCTGCTCGAGGTTACCGGCCGATTCAATCCGTTGAAGTTCCTCGGGTGACTGGTGGGGTGCCGTTCCTTCCAGCAGGGTATAGAGAATGGCTCCCAGTCCATAGACATCCCACCGGGCATCGGGACTGGCATTCAGGTCGGCTTGTTCGGGAGCCATGTAAAATAAGGTTCCCAATGCCGGAGATTGGTCGGTGGACAATCGGGATTGTCCGAAATCAGCGAGACGCGGACGCCGATCCGAATCCAGCAGGATGTTTGCTGGCTTCAAATCACAATGCAGGATTCCCTTATTGTGGGCGTGGGCCAGTCCGGTCGTGATTCCGTGAAAGAAGTCAACGGCGTCACTGATGCTGATGGACTCCTGGTTTTCAATGAACCGATCTAATGAACCCGCTTCCAGAAATTCCATCACATAATAGGGAGGATCCGCTTCCCATCCCACATCGAGCAATTGTACGACATGTCGTTCGGTCGCCAGCGAAACGAGCTTTTCGACTTCCTTGCTGAGTAATTGCCAGTCGACTCCGGACTGATGATTAAAGAACTTGACGGCGACTTGACGGTTTGTCTTTTTATCGATTCCCACCCAAACTTCACCGTACGCACCCGTCCCGAGCAATCGGGATAGTTGTACACCAGGCACATCCGCTCGGGCTGTGGTCGGTTGCAAACTGAGTTGTTGTGAACGATCGTGTTCCGCATCAGTTTGATGTTGTGTCGGTTCGTGCGTCATAGGGAAGGATAGTTTTTCTTCGCGGGCACTAGAGTTGGTTCATTGTCAGCGTTTATATTACCTTGATGAACGTCGCGGGTGTAGTTTTCAGTCTGATTCAATGGCACGAATCGTATATTAAGGGCTTAAATATTGTGAGATTAAATCCTTCGGAGTGGATGCCGGCAGTGATGATTTGTCTGGTGGGAGTGTTTTTTTCACCGTGGGCGAATTTAGCAGTTGGGCAGACAAATCGCGTTACGGCGGAAGAACTGGACGGTCGTGAGGGTCGCAATCTTGCGATCGGTAATTTTCGCCCGCGACCCGCGCTGCGAGTCCACGAGACATTGTTACAGTCAGCGAAGTTCCCGGTGGTCGATATTCATACCCACTTTCGTTTCCGATTGAAGCATGAACCTCAACGCCTGGATGAATATGTTACGTTGATGGATAAACACAATATTGCCCTTTGCGCAAGTTTGGATGGCAAATTAGGAGATACTCTGGATCAACATCAGGAATACCTGTGGAGTCAATATCCTGATCGATTCGTGATTTTTGCAAATATTGACTGGCAGGGATCTGGCAGCGAGGATGACCCGACAAGCTGGGCCTGCCATCAGACCGGTTTTGTGAGTAAGACGCTGGGTCAGCTGAAACTTGCTGTTGAAAACGGAGTGAGCGGGCTCAAACTCTTCAAACAATTCGGTCTGGCTTACCGCAATCCGGATGGATCCTTGATGCAGATTGATGACGAACGATGGGATCCTATTTGGCAGGCGTGTGGTCAACTGGGCATTCCCGTCATTATTCATACAGCGGATCCGATCGCGTTCTTTTATCCCATTGATGAAACCAATGAGCGCTGGGAAGAGCTTTATCGTCATCCTGAATGGAGTTTTCCCGAGGATCGTTTTCCCTCACGCGAATCCTTACTTGCTGCCCGTAACCGAGTCATTGAACGGCATCCAAAGACGCAATTTATTGGCGCTCATGTGGCAAATTCAGCGGAAGATTTGAAAATGGTTGCCCAGTGGTTGCAACAGTATCCCAACCTACACGTAGAAATTGCTTCTCGGATAGGAGAACTGGGACGGCAGCCCTATACGGCCCGCCGATTTTTTCTGAAGTATGCGGATCGGATCTTATTCGGAACGGATGGTCCCTGGCCGGAACGGAGATTGACCTACTATTGGAGGTTTCTGGAAACGTATGACGAGTATTTTCCTTATTCCGAAAAGCCCTTTCCACCGCAGGGGATGTGGAGAATCTATGGGCTGGGGTTGCCTGATCGGGTTTTACGCAGGATCTATTATGAAAATGCTGCCCGACTGATCCCGGGCGTTCGTGACCGGCTATGACGTGACCGTCGGGCTCTGCAGCGGTAATTGGGGCTTACAGTCCAACGTTATTTGGCTAAAATACTCCGTTTCAAGCGCCGCACTGGAAGCTGCGTTTTTTGTGGTCCAACAGAAGCAAAGCGAAGATGTCCGAAACTCAGGTTGACAATCCGGAAAATGACGATGAGCCGGTACCGAGCGAGCAAGAGCAGCTGATGCACGTTGCAGCGCGTCGGGAGAAACTGCGTCAAATTCAGCAGTTGGGTCTGGATCCCTGGGGCAGTCGCTTTGATGATCGGCAGTTGGTACGTGAGATTCGAGATCGGATCAGCGAGGTTAAATTTCAACAGGAAGACGGCACCCTGGTGGACCTTCCTGATTTGGACTGTGAAGTGGATCAACGTGTGGACATGCGACAATGGCGCAGCGACCAGGGACCGGGAGCAGAGATTGGGCCGATCGTCCGTGCCGCGGGTCGTATTATGCTCCAACGTGACAAAGGGAAGCTGCGTTTTATTGATATTCAGGACTGGTCGGGTCGAATCCAGTTGTTTGTAGGCAAAAAGCAGGTGGGTGATGACGATTTTGATCTGGCAGGGCTTTTTGATCTGGGTGACATTATTGGCGTGGATGGCCGATTGGGTGTCACCAACACTGGTGAAATGACGATTTTTGCAGAGAAGCTGCATTTTCTTACGAAGTCTCTTGAGCCTCCGCCGGCTAAGCATATTGGGTTGAAAGATCCCGAACTGTGTCAGCGGCGGCGGTATGTGGATTTGGCTTATAACGATGGCGCCTTGCAGCGGTTTCTTGATCGCACGGCGATTGTGCAGTCGATGCGTCGTACGCTCAACGCTCAGGGGTTTTGCGAGACGGAAGGCCCCACGTTGCATTCGATTGCCGGGGGTGCGGCAGCACGTCCGTTCAAGACACATCACAATACACTGGACATGGACTTGACGATGCGCATTGCACTGGAGTTGCATTTAAAGCGCCTTCTGGTGGGTGGTATGGAACGCGTTTATGAACTTGGACGCGTTTACCGCAATGAAGGGATCAGCCCGAAACACAATCCCGAGTTTACGATGTTAGAGGTTTATCAGGCATTTGGTGATTACCGATCCATGATGGATTTGACAGAGAATTTGATAGTGGGTGCTTTGGATGTCCTGGGAAAGGGATACATCGTACCTTATGGGGAGCACAGCATTGATTTTACTCCTCCCTTTGAGCGACGCACCTATTCCGAGTTGTTTGTCGAACATACAGGGATTGATCCTGATGATATCGAAGGGGTGAAGAAATACGCGTTGGACAATGCTATGGAAGTGGAAGGTCGCCATATGGACGTTCTGAAGAACGAGATCTTCGAAGCGAAGGTTGAGGATTCGTTGGTGGGTCCGGTTTATGTGATCGACTATCCCGCTAGTATTTGTCCTTTAACCAAGCGCAAATCAGATCAGCCAGACATCGCAGAGCGATTTGAGTTGTTTGTGCGTGGCATGGAAATTGCGAACGCGTACACGGAATTGAATGATCCGGATTTACAGGAAGAGTTGTTTAAGACTCAACTTGAGGGTTTATCGGAAGAAGATTCGATGGCCAAGATGGACCATGACTTCATTCGTGCATTGCGTCACGGGATGCCCCCTACCGGAGGTTTGGGCGTCGGAATTGACCGACTTGTCATGTTGTTAACCAACTCGCAGTCGATACGGGAAATAATCCTCTTTCCTTTATTGCGTCCGGAATCATAGAATACGCATGTGGTGATTATGGGAATATCGTACAACATCATATGAACTAAAGGTTGAACGCCCTGGACGGACCGTGGGGATCAGCTAGCCGTAGCCGAAGGATTGGCAATGTATAAAATACTGCTTTCATGGCGATATCTCAAAAGCCGTTATATTGCGTTAGCATCGATCATCAGCGTTACTTTAGGTGTTGCAACGTTGATTGTTGTGAACAGCGTAATGGCTGGTTTTACGGTTGAAATGCACGATCGCTTGCACGGCATTCTTTCAGATATTGTCGTTCGCAGTCACAATCTTGACGGTTTGCCGGACGCGGAATGGCATCTGGAGGAAATACGCCGGGTGGCCGGTCAGGAAATTGAATCGATGACGGCGACGGTGCAGGTCCCGGCGATGATTAACTTCCGGGATAATATTCAGGGTCAGTGGATAACTCAGCCCATCAATCTGATTGGTATTGAAGCTGAAACCTATGGGCATGTTTCTGAATTCCAGGAACATTTACTGCATCCTCAGAATCGCCAACGGATCGAGTTTGTTCTGCGCGAGGATGATTACGGTCGTGGTCGAAAGGATCGATTTCCCGTATCGGGATGGATGCGTCGACGTGTTGCGGCTCAGTCGCAATCACAGGCGATCAACGATGGAGCGAATTCCCGGGCACCGATGGATTCAGATCTTCCACCGGCCACCGATATTCCTTCCCCACCGTTTCGATTGGTGGATGATCAGGGTCTGCCTGCGTCGTTACCCGAATTGCCGGATTCGGTAGAGGATATCCCGGTGCGTGAAGGGCGTTTGCCCGATGCAACGAGTCAGCCGGTCGATCCACAGGATTTCCAACAGGTTCCCTATCAGGCAGCTGAGGAGCCTGCTTTGACATTCGATCCGGCCCGTGAGCAGCATACGGGAATCATCCTCGGGATCTCGATTTGCAGCCTCCGTGGGCGTAACCCGGACGGTGAAGTCATGGATTATTACTTTGCACTTCCGGGCGATGACGTCAAAGTCACTTTTCCCAATACGGGGCAGCCACCCAGAGCCGTCAGCGATGCATTTACGATTGTTGATTTTTATGAGAGTGAAATGAGTGAATATGACTCGTCATTTGCATTTGTTCCTCTGAATAAGCTACAGGATTTACGGGGGATGATTGACCATGCAGCGGGAGTTGCCAGTGTGTCTACCATCCAGATCAAATTACGGGAGGGCGTTGATCTCAATGAAGTACGGGACGCACTTCAGGCTCGGTTTCCACTACAGCAGTTTGGTTATCAGATTCAAACCTGGCGGGATATGCAGGGTCCGTTGTTGTCCGCGGTTCAGCTGGAAACAACCATTTTGAATATCTTGCTGTTTTTAATTATTGCCGTGGCAGGATTTGGTATTCTGGCGACATTTTTCATGATCGTCGTAGAAAAGACCCGGGATGTTGGCATTCTGAAAAGTCTGGGTGCATCCAGTCAGGGAGTGATGAGTATTTTTCTGGGTTATGGTTTGTCTTTGGGGATTGTGGGTTCTTGTGCCGGGCTGGGACTGGGATTGTTGTTTGTGGACAAGATCAATGTCATTGCGGGTTGGATTGAACGGGCGACCGGGCAGGAGGTTTTTGATCCAACCGTCTACTATTTTTCAGAAATCCCTGTCATCGTGAATCCCATTACCTGTTTATGGGTTGTATTAGGTGCGGTGGGGATTGCGGTGATTGCCAGTGTATTACCGGCGCGCAAAGCGGCCAGCCTGCATCCGGTGGAGGCATTGCGTTATGAGTAGTGCTTATGATCTTACCCAATTGCCGACCGGGGATACCAAACCGTCGCTGCAACGTGAATTGCGTCCCCATCTTCACCCTACGCCGGTGGTGATGCAGGCGGAGGGACTTACAAAGAGCTTCAGCAAGGGCAGGGTATTGATTCCCGTTCTGCGTGGTGTGGATTTTGAGGTGCGTGAAGGTGAATTTCAGGCAATCGTCGGTTCAAGCGGATCAGGGAAGAGTACGCTGTTGCATTTGCTTGCAACACTTGATCAACCGGATGACGGGAAGATTGTTTTTGAAGGGAACCGTATTGATAACCTCCCGCCAGCATCACGGGACATCTTGCGTAATCGCTACATTGGAATTGTTTTTCAGTTTTATCATTTGCTGCCGGAGCTGAATGCTCTGGAAAATGTTTTGATGCCGTTGATGATTAGCCAGGGGTTTACCCGATACATGCTGTCACGCCGGCGGAACAGGCGAAGAGCCAAAGAGCTTTTGGAAATGGTCGGATTGGCGCATCGTTTGAAACATCGACCGCGCGAATTATCGGGCGGTGAAATGCAGCGTGTTGCCATTGCCCGATCGCTGATCGCCGAACCCCGGTTATTATTGGCAGATGAACCCACCGGCAATCTGGATCGGCAGTCCGGTGGTGAGATTATGGAAATTCTGAGAAACCTGAACCGGGAACGTCAGGTGACGATCATGATGGTCACCCATGACGCATCGATTGCAGAACAAGCCGATCGCACGATTCGGTTAGTGGAAGGTCGGGTGCAATAGTCGGCTTGCATGGCTGACTGCGGACCGATGGCTCTGCTGTCATCGCTAATTCTGAGGGCATCGGGGCCAAGTCAAACACCTGCAGTCGCTGGTTTTAGGCTGCACTGGTACTCATATCTGTCTGCACAGATTAGAATGATCTTCATAACAAGTTTGGTTTGTTTTTATAGGAAACTGCAGGGCGACGGCAATGGCATTGAAAGTATATATTAACGGCACGTTGTACGATAAGCAGGATGCAACGATCAGTGTCTATGACCATGGCTTGCTCTATGGTGACGGTGTTTTTGAAGGTCTTCGCAGCTATGCCGGTAAAGTATTTCGTCTGCGAGAGCATTTGGATCGGTTATGGAAATCTGCTGAGGCAATCGAGTTGACGATTCCCATGAGTCCGCAAGAGATGGAAAATGCAGTGAACGGTACGTTGGCAGCGAATGCTATCAATGACGGTTACATCCGACTGGTCGTTACCCGCGGCGTCGGAACATTGGGGCTGGACCCCAATAAATGTGAGGCGCCGCAAGTGATCATTATTGCGGATTCGATCACGTTGTATCCGGATGAATTTTATGAAAACGGGTTATCCATCGTGACGGCCAAAACCATACGTAATCATCCACGGGCGCTGAATCCGCAAATCAAATCACTCAATTACCTCAACAACATTCTTGCTAAGATTGAAGGACTGAAATCGGGTTGCGTGGAGGCACTGATGCTCAACCACCGGGGTGAAGTCGCCGAGTGTACAGGGGATAATATATTTATTGTCAAAACAGGCCATGTTCTGACGCCGTCGACCGACGCAGGCGTGCTTGAAGGTGTGACGCGGGCTGCCGTGATGGATTTGGCACGCCAGGATGGAATTACGGTGCAGGAAGTCTGCATGTCGTTAGATGATCTGTATGATGCGGACGAGTGTTTTTTGACGGGAACCGCTGCCGAAATTATCCCGGTTCGGGAAGTGGATGGCCACGTCATTGGCGATGGTACGCCAGGTCAGGTTACACGTCGCTTAACGGATTTGTATTGTAATCTGCGACAGCGGTAAACGGCTTGGGTTTATTCGCTTGAAACCGGCTTGTTCGCCCCGCCATTTTTTCGTACAAGTAGCCCAACTAAGGTGGTTGCGTATTACGGTTTGCGAATAGGAATGGACGCGTTTTGATCCCGAAAGATCTATTTTGGGATAGCCAATGGCTACCCACGTTGTACTTGCTGCTTTGTTTCACGGCAGGCCTGGTCAGCGGTGATGAAAAACCGGTGCCTTTGCATGTAGACGGTCAACGGATTTTATATGGTCCCGACTGGAACGCCGGCATCCGGAATTTCGTCCCCAGCCTGCAGCAGTTGCGTATCACGGCATCTTCTGAACCGTTCCCGGAAGGGGAGATTGATTTCATTACCGAGAATATTGGGTTCTGGGTACCGACCTTGCGTTTGGACAGGAAGGTATGGGACGGGTCCGTTGAATTTGGAAGTGAGGGGACTGCGGGAAATTCATCCACGATCAATTTCTTTGCTGGGATAGAACTGGAAAAGGATACAGCAACCGGTCTGCTGGATTTTGATTTGGATTTTATGAAATCATATGCCAGCGGTGATCTCACGACCCACCGCACGTTGATCGATCTGGGGTACTTGTGGAAGCGGCAGAATCGAGCCTTGAATTGGTTTGTCAAAGGGGGAGCGGAATACGACGAATTCAAGATGTTTGATGTGCGTTTGAAAGTGAATGCAGGAATCCAGAAACAGTTTGTAAATACCGAACAAACGCAACTGAGTTGGCGGATCGGATCCGGAGTATCTCAGGAAATCGGAGGCGTGGACGAGCGGGTTACGCCGGAAGCCGATTTTGGGTTCATCGTGATCCGACAAATATCGGATCGCCAGTCACTGGAGGCAACAACGGATTACTATCCGGAGTGGACGGATTTTTCCCGGTTTCGATTCGAGTCCAAAGCTGCCTGGGAAGTTATCCTTGATCAGGAATATGGATGGAGTATGAAGCTGTCGATGGTGGATCGCTATGATAGTACTCCGAACGGGCGAGAATCCAATGATCTGAGCTATTGGATTCTATTGGCGTGGAAGCTCTAATCTGTCTGCGGTCGTTACCCAGCGAAGGAACGCGGTTTTTTATTTCCCGTCGGTCGGGGATACCCACTCCGGATCTTTTTCGAAAAACATCATGTGCTGCCAGGGCAGTTTGTCAAACTGATCCGCAATTCGAAATCCGTTGGCTGTGTACTCTTTGATGATTTGTGACTTGCTCATTTTATGTAGTGGTTTGATGGGCACGTTTTTATCCTCTTCGCGATATTCCAGTAAGACGATTTGCCCATCTGGTTTCAGGCTGTCACGCATGGCGCGGAGCATGATTTCAGGATGAGACAGTTCATGGTAAACGTCCACCATGAGAATCATATCAACCGTATTGCGGGGCAGGTGAGGATTATGAAATGAGCCGAGGATGGGAGTGATGTTCTCAATTCCCTCGTTCTCCATACGTGTTCGCAGGAATTTTAGCATTTCAGGTTGAACGTCAACGCCCAGGATCGTGCCGGCAGGGCCTACCATCCTCGCCATTTTCAGGGAATAGAAACCATTACCACAACCCATGTCACAGACGGTCATCCCGGTTTTGAGCTTTAGGTTGGCAAGCATGACGGAACAGCGTTCCTCGTTTTCACGGTTTTCCCGAATGAGCCATGGAGCGCCGTTGAAATGCATGGTTTGTGCAATCGTTCGACCAAAGTAGGACCGGCGGGGAGTCGGTGTTTTAGATTGATCTTGTGCGATCAGAGAACTGGATGTGGATAACAGTATCAACAGCAGGCAGGGGATGCGACTATTCATAACCGGGGTACTCACGGGGATTGAGGGTGTTCCGTAGGTTCGTAACGCAACGGACTTTTGAAGATGCATTAGTCAGTATGGCAAGAGTCGAGCAGAATTACCAGTCTGATGGAAGGGCTCCAAACGAGATCGCTGCTATCACCGTTTGCAATTCATCCGATTGTTAGTGAAATCCGGTGAACATTAAGATGGATTTGGTCGAGGGAGCGATCGGGCATGCGGAAATGGTTTGGATTCCGGCGGTATTTGGCCATGCTCCAGTTCCCATAGATAACGCTGTTCGTCCGTTGCGTAATAGGTCAACCAGGCCTCAGGATCTGATTCACTGTCGATGATTCGCCATACCAGTGGATTATTTGGGATTCCCAGTTTCTTTTCCGTGGATGGCAGGATATCACGATAAAGGATGCAGAATAATTCGCGGTCACTCAGATGATCCGTATACTGTAAGTAGATACAGTGTTCGGTGAGTCGGTTTAATGTGTCCCATAGCATCTGTGACAGATTTCGGTCGGTGAGCGAGTCCGGCGTAGGCAGTACCAGTTCAGGTTCAAACCACTGGCTGATTGGTAAAATCGGAGCACGTTCCCAATTCAACATGGACTCAAGAAATCTGTTCTCTTCCGACGTT
This sequence comes from Planctomycetota bacterium, assembly GCA_036150515.1. Lineage (GTDB taxonomy): Bacteria > Planctomycetota > Planctomycetia > Pirellulales > Pirellulaceae > UBA721. Next base: position 31,725 of record JAYZPA010000031.1, on the reverse strand, counting down.
GACATTTGTGCGACATTCACTAACTGAATCGACTCGTCAAGAAACGGCTCCAACTCATCACGCAAGCGTGCATTGTGAAGCAATTGTTCAACTTCGCTGTCTGGAAAACTGGTTTCTTGCATGGCTCGGATTTGGCTTGAGTTAGTCAGGCGACCCCAGTGATGGGAACACCACCGGTTTAGCGAGACTTTGTGACATGGCATAAAGGTTAATAAAGTGATGCCATGCAATTGAATCTAGTCGGAATTGATTATGAAACAAGGTGCAAACTGTTGGGAATTTAGCAGTCTTTAGCTTCGACGGTCGTGTTATTCGGCTTGACCGTTACGAGTGTAAATCTCCAACAGACTTAATCGATAGGACCGACTTTTTCCGGTGTGTGGGCGGCTGGAACCTTCCGTAACGAAAACTGCCGTTTTAAGCGGTTTCCACGGTGAATGCCGCTCTTTTTCGTTGCTTCGTGGTTGCACGAAGGTGCATTACGGCAAGGTATAAGTCCGGTCAGGATTGCAACGGGAGGCGGATTCAGTCGGAATCCAGCGAATTCTCGATTTCCGTGATCTTATTGAGTCGTCGCTCATGGCGTCCCCCTTCAAACTCGGTGTTTAACCAGATTTGCAGAAGAGGTTCCACATTGCGTTCACCGAATAAGTCAGATGATAAACAGAGGACATTTGCATTATTATGCCGTCGACTCATTTCCGCCGTAATTTCGTCATGGCATGATGCGGCTCGTACCCCCGAATATTTGTTAGCGGTAATGGCCATCCCAATCCCCGTACCACAGATTAGAATTCCCCGGTCACTGTCACCACGACAGACATTTAGGCTTACGCTTTGGGCAATATCGGGATAGTCAACACTTTCGTCGGTGTGCGTACCCATATCGCTACACGCATGTCCCTGCTGCTCCAGGAAGTCGACAATTTTCTGTTTGATGCGGTAACCTCGGTGGTCACTGCCGATGGATACTTTCATTTCACTTACTCTCGAATGAAATCTTGCTGGGGAATAGCTAGATTATGAATTTCAGGCAGCCGTTTTTCAAGTAGGTCTTCAATTTGATTTGCACATTGTTCATACACATTAAAGCTGCCCCCGATCGGATCCGACACATCGCAACGGTCGGTTGCCAGAGTCTTTGTCTTATCTGCGAATTCCGGCCATTGGTTCACGATGGCATCGTGGTGCGATTTCGTCAACGTGAGGATCAGATCAGCGGACAACGCTTTGGAGTAACTTAATGGTTGGCTAAGGTGGTCGCGTAAATCCAGATTTTGGTGTTCCAGAACGTCGATGGCACTGGTGGCCGCCGGGGATCCAAATCCAGCTGAAATACCGGCCGAAGAAATATGGATACCCCGATCAGCCAATTCCGGCTGCGTGAGGCTATGGTGTTGAGCGAGTTTCTGTTTCAGCAACGCTTCAGCCATTGGGCTGCGACAAGTGTTCCCCGTACACACAAGAACGATTTCAAGTTGTAGGAACTGCTGAAGTGACGGTTGATCGATCACACCCCAACGTAAAACCTGGATGTGGTCGTCATGTAATTGAATCACGGTCGAGGGCGTCCCGATTTTGGCCGGACCTCCGTCGAGAATTAATGGCACAGATTCATCAAGCTGTTCGGCGACCTGAGAAGCGGTTGTCGCATCAGGTTGATCGCTTTGATTCGCGCTGGTGAGAACGAGGGGTTCATCCATCTGATCTAATACGGCTAATAGTACTTCGTTGCTGGGAACACGTAGGCCCAGCCACCCCTGAGGCGCTATCCACTGCAGGGTTTCCCTGGTCAGGCTCCCTTGATTTGCCGATGTTTTGACAACCATGGTTAACGGTCCGGGCCAACAACGTCGCGCCAGTCGCTGCATCCAGGGGCCTTGTTGGTGCGAAAATTGTTCGATTCGCTCACGGATCCCGATTGCCAGCGTCATGGGTTTATCGGTTGATCGTGATTTGGCCCGAAACAGTCGTTCAATCGCATGGCTGTCCCCGGCGCGAACTGCAATCCCGTAGACGGTTTCAGTAGGAAAGGCAACGATCTCGCCGTTGGTTAAATGGGTAATTGCCTTGCGAATGACCGACTGCGGGTCATCGGAATCGTAAACGTCTAGGACAACAGGAGCCATGGCACTTTCATCATGCACGCGTATTGAACTGAAATCAGGGTGCACCTGGAGGGAACGGATATCCAGCACTGAGTCGCGGCCGGATTCCTAACAAGGATTAGCTGCCATTCAGTCTAAACGGGCGGATTGATGGTGGTCAAGTGCCGACGTGATCGCGTGGGACCTGATCGTCGTGGTCGCGATTTTAATCGTGGGCTAAATGTAATACATGCCTTCAGATTGACCCACGCTGGCCTGCAGGAGGTCGTCGAACGAAATGGCATCCAGATGGGATTGGTAGGCAGTGGTCACCTGGTTCCAGGCCTGAAATAGAGCGACGGACAAGGGGGTTTCTGTGGTTGCGTTGGGGGTCAATTGCGTGCAATCGCCGGCAACGACGGAGGTTACCTCACCCAACGTGATGGTATTCGCCGGGCGCGACAGTCGGTACCCGCCGGAGGCTCCGCGAATGCTGGTGACGATGCCCGCCGCTTTCAGTTGCAGGAGAATCTGGACAAGGAAGCGACTCGGTATTCCCTGTCGGGACGAAATGTCAACAATGCGTAGTGGTTTGACTTCATGCTGGTGTAATGCTAATTCCAACACAGCCAGACACGCATATTCTGTTTTAGCAGTTAATAACATTAGTTTGCCTCCCTCGGTTGGCTTTCCATTGAATGTAAACCGCATTCTGTTTTCGCTGTGCCACTCCATCGACCGGCCCGTTCGTCTTCACCAAATCCAATGGAACGTGTGCAGGGCCAGCAGCCGATACTCGGATAACCCTGATCGTGTAACGGATTATACGGAATGTCATGGTCGGTGATCATTTTCCAAATATCTGCTTTTGTGCAGTTAGCCAAAGGACTGACTTTGATCAGTCCGAACTTATGATCCCATCCGACAATCGGTGCCTGAGCGCGATCCGGACTCTGATCCCGTCGAATCGCACTCGACCAACAATTCAAACCGCTGGCGACTCTCTTAAGTAAAGATAGTTTTCGGTCGTTACAACACTTTCCCGGATCACTCTTGTATACGGGCCCGCCATGCAATGCTTCGTATTCGGCAACTTCTAGTTCTGGTTTGATAAGCTGTACTTCCATGCCATAACGAGATTTGACCTGATCGCGTAAATCCAGGGTCTCCTGAAACTGATATCCTGTGTCGAGATTGAAAATCGGAGTATCGGCCGCGATCCGGGATAGCATGAATATCATAGTCATTCCCTCCGGACCAAAGGCGGTTGCCATGGCAAAATGAGGACGATAATGATCAACGGCCCACTGTAGAATTTCCTCCGGTGGTGCATTCTCAAGTGATGCACTGGTCCGTTGTAAGTCAGCAAGTAATGTTTCACTTGGTTGCATAAGATTCAAGGTGCCGGGTGCGGGTTCCGTTAGCAGAGAGGATCGGGGTCGCTGAAACGGTAAACACGCGAATTATTGATTCGGTCATGGCAAAGGATGTCAGCTGAACCCGGAGTTGGACCAGCCAATTTAATATCATATACATTATAAACTAAGTAAACAATATGAAGGATTGGAATTTTGGTTTGATTGGTGTGGGTTTTGAGTGAGAGTGTGCTTTGACAGGGGTTTCAAAGGTGAAAAATACGTTAGAATGCGAGTGGCAATTTGCCATCGATGGTAATGCAGGGTGCATTGAGGGTTGCTACCGGAGCGAGTAATAAAAGATGGTTCAGCAGGTATTTTTGGCGGTTGATATCGGTGCATCGAGCGGCCGTTTGGTGGCGGGTGAGTTCGACGGTGAGCGGATTGCTTTGACGGAGGTAGAGCGTTTTGACAATGGAGGAGTTGCTGCAGGCGGCTATTTGCATTGGGACGTGTTACAGCAGTGGTCGCACATTAAGAGTGCGTTAGCAACGGCCGTGGATCGCTATGGATCGGAAATTACAAGTGTGGGAGTGGATACATGGGGTGTGGATTTCGGATTACTAGGGCGCAATGATCAGCTGTTGGGTAATCCTTTGCATTACCGGGACCATCACACCGAAGGAATTTTGGAGTGGGCGTTTGAGCGTGTGCCACGAGAGGAGATCTTTGCTCACACAGGTTTGCAGTTTATGCGGTTCAACACGTTGTACCAGTTGTTAGCTCTGCAAAAGGATCGTTCTCCAATACTGGATGCTGCCGAGACCATGTTATTGATGCCGGATCTGTTTCACTGGTTATTAACGGGTGAAAAGTCCAATGAGTTTACGAATGCCACGACAACACAAATGTTTAATCCTCAGCAGAACCGCTGGGCCACCGAAGTACTCGATTCGTTTGAATTACCGACCAAGCTGTTGGGGGAAATTGTTCAGCCGGGGACGGTGCTAGGCACGGTGCGCGGCAGCGTTGCTCGGGAAATTGGTAACTCTGATTTGAAGGTTGTGTTGCCCGGGACGCACGATACGGCAAGCGCCGTCATGGCTGTACCGGCGTCCGAGTCATTATCGGATCAGCCGAATTGGTGTTACATCAGTAGTGGCACCTGGTCATTGATGGGCGTGGAACTGCAAAACCCCGTGATTACCGATACGTGCCGCCAGTTGAATTTCACGAATGAGGGGGGCGTTGGTAATAGTGTACGGTTGTTGAAAAACATTGCCGGGCTCTGGCTTGTACAGGAATGTCGACGTATCTGGTCCGCAGATGGATCTCATTATGAATGGGATGAACTGGTCGAACTTGCTTCGGCTGCGGAACCTTTGGTTTCGCTGATTGATCCGGACGATGAGCAATTCGTCGCTCCCGAATCCATGCCCGAGGCGATCTGTCAGTATTGTCGAAGTACGGAACAGCCTGTCCCGCAGACACATGGTGCAATTTTACGATGTGCATTGGAAAGCCTGGCCCTGCGTTATCAAATGGTATTGGGTATGTTGCAGCAGTTGACCGGAAGTGAAATTGAGACGGTCCAGATTGTTGGCGGAGGAATCCAGAACGGTTTATTATGCCAATTGACAGCCGATGCATGTCACCGACCGGTGGTGGCCGGCCCGGTGGAAGCGACCGCGATCGGCAATTTGATGGTGCAATTGGTATCCCATGGTGCGGTCCACTCGATTCCCGAGGCGCGGAGAATCATTCAGAACAGTTTTGACACGGAGAATTACTTACCGGATTCCTCTTTGGATTGGGGGAATGCCATTCAGCGTTTTCATGCCCTGGTGGCTTCATAATACAATTCAACATTGTGAAGAAAACCAACCGCGACGCGTTACAGTGACATAGAAAAGAGAAAACACCCATGATCAAAGTAGGCATTACAGGCGTTGGATTTATGGGGTGGATTCACTACCTTGCATATCAGAAATCGACCGGTATCGAAATTTCCGCTATCTGTACCCGGAATCAGCAGAAACTGGCAGGTGACTGGACATCCATCCAGGGTAACTTTGGACCTCCGGGTGAGCAGGTGGATGTAGGTTCGTGGAATTGTCACAGCGAATGGGAGTCCTTACTGGCTGATGAAAATGTGGATCTGGTTGATATTTGTCTTCCACCGGACTTACATGCAACGAAGGCAATTCAGGCTCTGCAAGCGGGCAAGCATGTTTTGATTGAAAAGCCGATGGCATTATCAGCTCAACAGTGTGATGAGATTGTCGAGGCGGCAGCCTTGGCCAACCGGCAGGTGTTTGTGGCTCATGTACTCCCGTTTTTTCCCGAATATGCTTTCTTGCGTGAAGCGGTCAGCAGTGGCGAGTATGGAAAGTTATTAGGGGGCCATTTCAATCGCGTAATATCGGATCCCACCTGGCTCGGTGATTTTTGGGATGCCGAAAAGGTGGGCGGTCCGTTGATCGATTTGCACGTCCATGATGCTCATTTGATACGAGTACTGTTTGGAATGCCGAAGCGTCTGCAGTGCCGGGCGCGTTTGCGTGGCGATGTCGTGGAGTACGGCAACACGCATTTTGAATTCGCGGATCAGGATTTAGTTGTCACGGCATCCAGTGGAGTCATTGGTCAGCAGGGTCGCTCGTTTATGCACAGTTACGAAGTGCATTTTGAAAAAGCGACGATACAATTTTCCTTTGCAGCTCTTGCTGATGAACCGGAAGTTAGTCCCTTAAAGATCTTTGATCATTCAGGTCAGGTACTGCGGCCTGATTTAGGGGACGGCGACCCGGTCCACTCGTTTGAAAACGAGATGGCCGAAGTGGTTCAGTCCCTGGAAGCGGGCAGGGAATCCACGTTATTAGGTGGCGCATTGGCACGCGATGCGATTATTTTATGTCACCGACAAACGCAATCTGCGCTGGCTGGAATGGCCATGGATGTCTAGCGAACTTTTAAACGGCTAATAAGTGTCACGCCGCTTTGCTATGGGCGTTGTCGTTTTACGGACTAACGATATCACGGTTCGCGGTTTCTCCTGCATATTCGCTACAAGCGGCGTGACTATCGAGAGAGCTTCGGGTGTTACCGGTTCTGACGGTTGTTTTTTGCTTGTTTTACCGAGCGAAAACCGTCTTCTTCCCGTTTGGTGACCTAGTCTTAAGCAGCGGCAGTACTCCACTTACTGAAAACTCATCTCCACTGCTTTTGAACTCCTTCATATCAGACGTCTTCATGAATTCAGTGTTTTTCCATTTCGATAATTTAAAGCGGCCTATCCGGCAGCTTTGCATTTTGTTCTTTACGATCAGTATGCTGGCGGTCGAGCCTGTACAGGCTCAGCAAACGCTGCTGGACGGAAGCAATGCGGTACCGGAGTATTCGGCAGCTGAGATTAAGTCGATCGAGGATCAGGGAAGCAAGCTGGAAGCAGCCAAGAGTTGGCGTGCGGCATTACGATTTTATGAGCGGGCTCAGCGATCCTATCCCGGACAGGCAGTCATCGCGGAACGCGTACGGTTAAGCCGCGCTCATGTTGATATTGCTCGCCGCTACCATGACGCCAGTTATCTCCGATCTTTGGAGATGATGGACTTAGAGCTTGGGCAGTCGGTGTATCGCGAGATTCTGGCCAAAGTGGACACGTACTATTTTGCGAACCCGAATTGGCAGGATATTCTTCAGTCGGGTGTGTCGCAATTACAGGTTGCCGTTTCGGATGATTTGTTTTGCGGTCAGCATGAAATCCGCCCCACAGAAACACAGTTTGGTGAATATCAGCGTGCCGTGACTCGCTGGACGGATTCGCATCCTTGTCGTTCCCAACGTGACGTCCTGCTCTCGGCCACCACGATCAGCGGTTATGCATCGGAGTATTTACAGATTCCTCAGTCGGCGGCCTTGCTTGAATTATTATCCGGGACGATTATTTCCCTTGATCGCTATTCCTCTTATCTAACCGGCACGCAGCTGGATGATATGTTTTCACAGATCGAAGGTAATTTTGTTGGTTTAGGAATTGAATTAAGGATTCAGGAGACACATTTGCTCGTTGAACGGGTGATCGCTGACGGACCTGCGGCAGAAGCAGGCATCCGCGGGGGTGATCGAATTATCGAAGTGGACCGCAATATGATCCCGGATGTTGCTTCGGCAAAAGCAGCGGACATGCTCAAGGGCATGGAAGGAACGAAAATTGAGATCGTTGTTGTGTCCGCCAGCGGTGCAGCGCGGCGAATGGTTTTGGTACGCCGACGGGTACAGGTATCCAGTGTGGTGGACGTGAAGATGCTTGAAAATGACGGACGAGTAGGTTATTTCCGAGTCGTGAGTTTTCAGAAAAATACACCTCGCGATGTGCAGGCTGCATTATTGCAATTGCGGCAAAACGGCATGCAGCGGTTAGTGATCGACATTCGAGGTAATCCCGGCGGGTTGGTTACCAGTGCAGTGGAAATTGCGGATATGTTCCTTGACCAGGGTACGATTGTATCAACCCGCGGTCGAAGTGTGAATGAAGACATGGATTACCAGGCACATCAGGCGGGAACCTGGATAGAGCCCTTAGTTGTCCTGATCGACGACCGATCGGCAAGTGCAAGCGAAATATTTGCCGGAGCCATCAAAGACCACCAGCGGGGGGCGATCGTTGGTCACAGCACTTATGGCAAAGGGAGCGTGCAGGGTATTTTTCCTTTGGCTTCATTCAACTGTGGCTTACGACTGACGACGGCGAGATTTTACTCTCCCCATGGGCATCAAATCAGTCAGCGTGGCGTGTTACCGGACGTCGAAGTCCGGATGCTGGCGAAACCTCTGGAAGACGGCACCCTGCCACTGGCCCAATCTGATCCGATTTTGTTTGCGGGAATCGAGATTGTAAAGAGCCGTAAATAAAGATCCCAAAACGGACTTGAACGTTTTGGTCAGGCGTGACACGTTGATGACTCTGGACCGTTCCGATTCACCGACAAATGCGGTGCTCGCGTGAGATCGGTCAGGTGGGTTTGCGGGATTCTTCTTTGGCCTATTCTGCTTTGCATAGGTGACAACAGAAAAAAATTGGGTTATAAAAGTCATTCGGTTCCTATTCAATAGATACCGTGAGTTTTTGTCCATTCCATCAAGAGTGTTGGACACAAACAACGGATTAGTAATGTTGCTGTGCAGGTAAACCAAGGCGGTTCCTGATAGCAAAAGACATTTTTATGGAGTGTGGAGTGCAATGACTTCAAAACTGGAATACATTTGGCTAGATGGCTATGAACCAACTCAAAGTCTTCGATCCAAAACGCAAATTAGAAGTGATTTTGGTGGTACGTTAGAAGAATGTCCAATGTGGTCTTTTGACGGCAGTTCAACTGAGCAGGCCGAAGGAAGCGATTCGGATTGTTTATTAAAACCGGTCGCAATTTTCCCGGATCCGGGTCGTCGGGACGCATTTTTGGTGATGACCGAAGTATTGAATGCGGATGGATCGCCGCATGCATCGAATGGTCGAGCTACGATTGAAGATGACGACGATGATTATTGGTTTGGATTTGAGCAGGAGTATTTTCTGTGGGATGTCATGTCGGATTTGCCGCCTGGATTCCCACCGGGAGGATTTCCGCGCCCCCAGGGTCCGTTCTATTGTTCGGTAGGGGCAAACAACACCTATGGACGGGATTGTGTTGAAGAGCATCTGGATGCCTGTCTGGATGCTGGAATCAACGTTGAAGGAATTAACGCGGAAGTTGCCGCTGGCCAATGGGAATATCAAGTTTTTGCTAAGGGTGCCAAGCGATCCGGCGATGAAATTTGGGTCGCCCGGTACTTACTTGAGCGGATTGGCGAACAATACGGCTATGCGATTAACCTCCATCCGAAGCCGTTAGGCGATACGGATTGGAATGGTTCGGGTATGCACGCTAATTTCTCCAATACAGTGATGCGTGAATCGGGTGATGAGGCGGTCTTTACGAAGATTTGCGAAGCCTTTGGAACGCAGATTGAACGTCACATTTCTGTTTACGGTGCCGACAACGATCAACGTTTGACCGGTGCTCATGAAACGCAAAAGATTGATGAGTTTAGTTATGGGGTATCCGATCGAGGTGCTTCGATTCGCATCCCTGTAGGTACGATCGAAGATGGCTGGAAAGGTCGATTGGAAGATCGGCGTCCGGCATCGAATGCAGACCCTTATAAGGTGGCCGCAGCGATTATTAAGACGTGCAAGGAAGCGTAATTCCGTTGTTTAGCGGAACAGCAATTTTGCGGTCCAAACCAAAACCCACAGGGCGTGGCGATCTCAGCGATGGTCACGCCCTTTTTGATTGTCAGTTTCATAGGGGGTGGAAGAGGACAGATGTCGATGGAAGCCCCTGAAGTTCTGTCCCTGTCGTCTGGATTTTAGGCAGAGAACTTCAAATCCAGCAGTACAGAAATCTCAAACAGGCAGAATATACGTGAATGAGAGTTCATCCGAGTCGCAGTCCAGTACGCTGCCCGAAGCGCTTGAAAAATACGGCATTGTATTAGAGTCGTATCAGGTTGAGATGCTGCGCGACTATTGCGAATGCCTGTGGCAATGGAATGATAAACTCAATCTGACCCGTCATACGGATTTTGACCTGTTTGTCTCCCGTGACCTCTTTGACACTTTGCAAATTGCCAGTCTCATTGAAACGGGTGTCGATGTATTGGACTTTGGTAGTGGTGGGGGGACACCGGGGATACCCCTAGCCATTCTCCGGCCTGATTTACAGGTGAGTCTGTGTGAATCGGTCGGGAAGAAAGCAACGGCACTGGATGCAATGGTTGGAAAACTGAGTTTACCGATACCTGTGCTTCACGCCCGAGTGGAGGACCTTTTGAACGATCTGAACTACGATGTGTTGATTTGTCGTGCTGTGGGTCCCCTTTGGAAGATAGGACTTTGGCTGACACCTCATTGGAATATGTTTGGTCAGCTTTTGGCAATCAAGGGACCGGCCTGGTTGGAAGAGCGCAAGGCCGCCCGCCACCGCGGTACTTTACAGGGTGTGCAGTTACGAAAGTTATTGTCCTATCCTATGCATGGTACGGATTCGCAGAGCGTCATTTTGAAAATGTGGTCGGCCAACAAGCAGGAACCCCCCCACGCTTCTTAGCACCATGATCGTCAGATTCGTTACAGGCGGATAGAGTCTCCTCGAAATGACTAAAATAGAGCCATTGGCAATGTCGACCTCCGAATTCGCTCATAGACGAATTAAGTAAGTTGACCTATACTCGAATTTCCTACTAGCTGACGGGGATATGAGTCATTACGTGATCCAGGGCTCATGCAATGTGGTATCAGGCTCCATCAGCAACAACGACCTCTTATTTCTGATGATGATCCGATGAGTGGATATAACCTAACACACTTAAAAGAGCTTGAAGCGGAGAGCATTCATATCATTCGCGAAGTGGCAGCTGAGTTTGACAATCCCGTCATGCTGTATTCTGTGGGGAAAGATTCATCCGTGATGGTGCATTTGGCGATGAAGGCTTTTTACCCCGCCTTGCCTCCGTTTCCGCTGCTGCATGTCGATACGACCTGGAAGTTTCGCGAGATGATCGAGTTCCGTGAGCGTTATGCACGCGAGGAGTTGGGACTGGATGTTATCGTCCATATCAATCAGGAGGGTGTTCAGTTAGGTCTGGATCCCCTGAAGCACAGCGGGAAACACACGACCGTGATGAAGACCGAGGGCTTGAAGCAGGCATTGGATCATCACCAGTTTGACGCGGCATTTGGGGGAGCACGGCGTGATGAAGAGAAATCTCGTGCTAAGGAACGCGTTTTCTCTTTTCGAGATGAACACCACCGTTGGGATCCCAAGAACCAGCGTCCCGAGCTGTGGAATATTTACAACACACGAGTGAACCGCGGCGAGAGCATACGTGTTTTTCCCTTATCCAATTGGACGGAATTGGATATATGGCAGTACATCCATTTGGAGAGCATACCGATTGTACCGTTATATTTTGCAGCGGTGCGGCCTGTTGTCCAGCGAGGAGGGATTTTGGTGCTCGTGGATGATGAAAGACTCAAATTAAAACCAGATGAGCAACCCATGATGAAAGAAGTGCGATTCAGAACACTGGGTTGTTACCCGCTAACCGGTGCAGTGGAATCAAGTGCGACGACATTACCTCAGATTATTCAGGAAATGTTGTTAGCAACGACCTCAGAACGTCAGGGACGGGTGATTGATAATGATGATGAAGGCAGTATGGAAGACAAAAAGAAGGAGGGCTACTTCTAATCCGGTCCTGAGGCCGGCGTAGTCAGAATATCCGAATCATGAGCCACCAGTCTGATTTGATCGCGACCGATATCGATGCTTATTTAGCGCAGCACGAGCGCAAGGAGCTGTTGCGGTTTATAACGTGTGGCAGCGTGGATGATGGCAAAAGTACTCTGATTGGCAGACTGTTGTATGATTCAAAAATGATCTACGAAGATCAATTAGCATCATTGGAAAAAGATAGTGTCACCCATGGTACGACCGACGGTGATTTTGACCCGGCTCTTCTTACCGATGGTTTGCGAGCGGAACGAGAACAGGGCATTACCATTGATGTGGCCTATCGATATTTTTCGACGGCCAGGCGGAAGTTCATTATTGCGGATACCCCCGGCCACGAGCAATACACTCGCAATATGGCGACGGGTGCTTCCTCTGCGGATTTAGCGATCATCCTGATCGATGCTCGTCATGGCGTGATGACTCAAACGAAACGGCATAGCTTTATTGTGTCCTTGCTTGGAATTCAGCATGTGCTGGTTGCTGTCAATAAAATGGATCTCGTGGATTTCAGCCAGCAACGTTATGAAGAAATTTGTGATCAATACAGGCAATTCTCCGCGCGTCTGGATATTCCGGACCTGCATTTTATACCCCTGTCCGCCCTGCACGGGGATAATGTTGTGGATGTCAGTGAGAACATGCCCTGGTATGATGGCGCGACTTTTATGCACTTTTTGGAAACTGTCTATATTGGTTCGGACCATAATCTGCAGGATTTTCGATTTCCAGTCCAGTATGTACTGCGGCCGAATTTGGATTTTCGGGGGTTCAGCGGCACCTTGGCCTCCGGAATCGTGCGCCGTGGCGATGAAATTCGGGTACTGCCATCTGGCAAGACCAGTAAAGTGGACCGGATTGTTACGGCGGATGGAGAATTGGATGAAGCCTTTGCAGGCCAGTCGGTGACATTAACACTTCAGGATGAGATTGACTGTAGCCGAGGTGATATGATTGTGCGCCCTGGTAACGTGCCTCAAATAAAGCAACGGCTGGATGCCATGTTGGTGTGGATGTCAGAACAACCGTTGGTTCCAGGTAAAGAATATCTAATCAAACAAACGACAAAATTGACGACGGGGAATATTTCCACGTTGCGATACCGGGTCGATGTCAATACGCTGCACAGGCAGGATGCTCCGACACTGGAATTGAATGAAATCGGTCGTGCGACTTTGTCGCTCAACGAACCGTTGATTTATGACAGCTACAGCAAGAACCATGGAACGGGTTCATTTATCGTCGTGGATCGACTGACCAACATAACGGTCGCTGCCGGAATGATTCTGGATCGTGCAACCGGAAGTGAAACGGATGATCTGTGGAGCCGTGAAAGCACACATACTGAAAAACAGGGCAGTGTCGAGCCAGCGGATCGGGTCGCGCGATTTGGTCAGCAGCCTGTGACGCTTCTCATCACCGGCCTGACCGGATCCGGTAAAACGACGTTAGCCTATGCCTTGGAAAGACGGCTGTTTGAGGCCGGACGGGCGTGTGTTGTGTTAGACGGCGTGAACATGCGACGGGGACTCAGCAAAGACCTTGGATTCACAGCAGAGGATCGAAGCGAAAATCTGCGCCGCAGTGCAGAAGTGGCCTGCTTGATGAATGCCGCTGGCCTGATTTGTATCAACGCGTTCGTAGCGCCCAGTGAACAGGTGCGACAGAAAGCGGCTGCGAAAATTGGTACGGAACGCTTTCTGACCATCCATCTGAATCCGCCGCCGGAGATCTGTCGTGAACGAGACGAGCAGGGAATGTATGCGAAAGCGGATACCGGTGAGATTAGTAATTTCCCCGGTGTTTCCGCTGTTTATGAAGTTCCTGAAGAAGCAGATTTGACGCTCGATACATCCGAATTTTCCGTAGATCTGTGCGTTGACCAGATCATCCAGCTGCTTGAAACCCGTGGTATTTTTTGAGCTGCGGAGGGTCGGGGTTGCGGATACCATTGTCGTGCGGTGGAATCCTTGATTCGCATCCAAACGAGGATGATGAAGATTGTCCGGACCTGATTTCCATGCGTCCTGTTCAGGCTCAGGGAACGCGGAAACAAACGTCGCATTTGGCCAAAACGTCCTGATCGTTGAACGTCACCTACTTGAGTTTGGCAGTTGTCAGTGTTAGGCTTCATATTGCGAACCAACAAGACAATCTGGCACCTGAGTAACCACCTAAATTGCGATGACCATAACCCAAGCGACGCTCGATACCCTTGCCACCTTTGACTCACCGACGATATGCAATGTCATTGAATTATTTGACATTCGTCCGCGAAATACGGGCTATATGGATCATCGCGTCCAGTGCAACTTTCCGGAATTCAAGCCGATGGTTGGCTTCGCAACGACGGCCTGTTTTCGCTCGGACGCACCCCCGGTAGGCGGCGACGCCTATGGTTCGTTGCAGGCACAATTAGCACAATTTGAAGAATTACCCGGTCCGGCCGTAGTTGTTTTTCAGGATATTGATGATCCTGCGGTTGCGGCTGTGTTTGGTGAGGTCATGTGTTCAACCTATCAGGCGTATGGGTCTGTGGGCTTAGTCACCAACGGCGGTGGCAGAGATTTAGAACAAGTGCGAGCATTGGGCTACAGTGTTTTCACGGGTTCGACCATCGTAGCCCATGCCTATTGTCATATGCTCCACCTTGGATTGCCGGTTCGTGTGGCGGGACTCATGGTTCAACAAGGTGACCTGCTCCACGGCGATGCCAATGGCGTCACGAATATCCCCTTGGATATCATCGATGAACTGGTGGATGTTACTCCGGAATTTCTGGCTGCGGAAGACATTATCATGGAATACGTTAAGTCCGATGAGGACAAGACCATCGATGAATTTACTCGTCGGCGAGTGGAATTCCAGGATGTTGTTGCCAAACTGCGTGATCGTGTTTCACGAGCCTCCTCTTAACCATTCAAGATTATTCCCTAAAACCAATTCATTTCATTTCCACACATGGTACCCACCATGACACCTGCAGAAGTACTTCGAATGTGCCGGGAAAACGACGTTAAAGCCGTCGATTTACGTTTTGTCGATCTGCATGGAATCTGGCACCACACAACGATTCCCGTCAAGAAGCTGGGTGAGGAAGTATTTGAGTCAGGCCTTGGTTTTGATGGTTCCAGTATTCGAGGCTGGCAATCGATCAACGAGAGTGACATGTTGATGATTCCGCAAGCGAATACCGCCTTCATTGATCCGTTTGCCGATCTTCCAACGCTGAATTTGATTTGCAACATTCAAGATCCCATTACGGGTGAAGATTATTCTCGTGACCCACGTAATATTGTCCAGAAAGCGGCAAACTATTTACAGGCCAGCGGTGTTGCGGAAAAGGCATATTTCGGTCCGGAAGCGGAGTTCTTCATTTTTGATAATATCCGTTTCGATCAAAACGAACGGGAAGGATATTACCAAATCGACAGCGTTGAAGGTCAGTGGAATCGTGGCACGAAAACGGAGATGCCGAATCTTGGCTACAAAGTTCCCTATCAAGGGGGCTATTATGCGGTTCCTCCGACCGATCACCACATGGATATCCGAAATGAGATGATGCGGACCATGATTAAGTGTGGCCTCGACGTGGAGTGTCAACACCATGAAGTGGGAACGGCAGGTCAGGGAGAAATTGATCTGCGGTATCAGTCCATTACGGAGATGGCGGATCAGATGATGATCTATAAGTATATCGTTCGAAACGTTGCACACAAAAATAACCGTACAGCAACGTTTATGCCCAAACCGATCTTAAATGACAATGGCTCCGGCATGCATGTTCATCTATCACTGTGGAAAGATGACACTCCGCTGTTTGCCGGTTCCGACTATGCCGGACTTAGCGAATTGGCATTACACGCGATCGGTGGTTTATTAAAACATGCCCCGAGCTTGCTTGCCTTCACCAACCCCACGACGAATAGTTATAAGCGGCTGGTACCCGGCTTTGAAGCGCCGGTCAATCTGGTCTATTCCCAGCGCAATCGATCAGCGGCATGCCGGATCCCGATGCTCAGCAACAGTCCCCAGGCAAAGCGAGTTGAGTTTCGCTGTCCTGATCCTAGTTGCAATCCCTATTTGGCATTTTCGGCGATGTTGATGGCCGTGATCGATGGCATTCAAAATAAGATTAGTCCCGGAGATCCGCTGGATTGCGACATTTATTCACTCGACGATGAAAGTACAGCAGCCCTGCAGCGCACCCCGGACAGTTTAGATCGAGCGTTGGATGCGCTGGCAGCGGATCATGAATATTTACTGCGAGATGATGTCTTCACACCCGATGTCATTGAAAACTGGATTCAGACCAAGAAGGATCATGAAGTCCGTCCCATGCAGACCCGGCCTCATCCGTACGAATTCAATTTGTATTTTGATTGCTAGAAAAGGGCAGCCCCGGTGCATGCTGCCTGCCGTTTTGTCCACGTCTGATTTTGGCGGTGGGCGGGACCTTTATTTGGGGAAAACAGACGATGATTCAACGCTGGTCGCCAATGGGTTTGTGTCTGGGAATAACGGTTTTGTTGTCGGGTTGGGCGGCGATGATTCTTCCAGGCAATCTTGATGCAGGTGAAATTTCCACCGTGGCCGGAACCGGCCATGCCGGTAATAATGGCGATCAGGGCCCTGCGACGAGCGTGCATGTTGTTCAGCCTTTTGGTGTGGAGATTGGCCCTGATGGCATGTTGTATATTACGGAGGTGGGTAACCACCGTATTGTGCGGGTGGACAGGGAAACGAATCGATTGCAAACCGTTGTTGGCACAGGAAAGGCAGGTTATGCAGGCGATGGCGGGTCACCTCGTCAAGCCATGCTGAATGAACCTTATGAAGTACGGTTTGCCAAAAATGGTGATATGTATTTCGTCGAAATGAAAAACCATATCGTTCGCAAAGTTGATGCGAAAACGCGCACGATTAGTACCGTTGCCGGTTCTGGTGAACCGGGATATAGCGGTGACGGCGGGCCGGCAACTTCAGCAAAACTGAGCCGTCCCCACAGTATTGCTCTGGACGATCGCGGCGGACTCTATATAGCAGACATCGGTAATCATCGGATTCGCCGTGTTGATTTAAAAACCGGAGTGATCACAACGGCTGCCGGAGATGGTCAAAAAATACTGCCCCGGAACGGACAACGTGCCCAAGGTAATCCTATACGGGGTCCGCGAGCGTTGTATTTTCATCAGGGAACGTTATGGATTGCTCTTCGGGAAGGACACAGTGTCTGGAAACTGGATTTGGATGATGGCCGACTGATACACATTGCCGGAACCGGGGAGAGTGGGTTCTCGGGAGACCAGGGCCCGCCGTTGCTTGCAACCTTCAACGGTCCCAAGGGAATTGCCGTAGGGCCGGAGGGCCGCGTGTATGTCGTCGATACCGAGAACCA
Source organism: Planctomycetota bacterium (assembly GCA_036150515.1). Classification (GTDB taxonomy): domain Bacteria; phylum Planctomycetota; class Planctomycetia; order Pirellulales; family Pirellulaceae; genus UBA721. The sequence continues at coordinate 14,549 of JAYZPA010000031.1, read as the reverse complement.
GGCAATTCGCATGATTGACTCCAAACGTCAGGAAATCACCACGGTGGCCGGGTTTGGACCAAAAGGACTGGGTAGCGGAGGTGACGGAGGTCTGGCAGTTCGGGCACAGTTGGGTCGTCCTCATGGGATTTGTGTCGACTCGGATGGGGTGGTGTACATTGGAGATACATTAAATCATCGTGTTCGCGCTTTTAAAGTTCGACGGGACTAAAGCCTGTCACACCGCCCCCGTAAATAACATACAATCAATGAAGGAATTTCCACACATTGAATTTGAGCCACTTTTTATCGGAGTGCATGTAATGACACGCAATATGATCATCCTGTTAGTAACCTGCTGTTCATTTTGGTCGGTTGGATCTCTGGCGGCACAGGAAACCAAATCGATCAAGGTTGGTTTGATTGGGCTCGATACGTCGCATAGTATCGCGTTTTCAAAGTTGCTCAATGCCGAGGATGCCGCCGCCGATGTTGCCCACTGTAAAGTGGTGATTGCCTATCCGTTTGGAAGCGCGGATATTGAATCCAGTGCATCGCGAATCCCCGCCTACACGAAGCAGATTGAAGAGATGGATATCAAGATCGCCGATTCCATCAAAGAACTTATTGACGTGGTTGACGTTGTGTTGCTGGAGACCAATGATGGTCGGATTCATCTGGAACAGGCGGCTCAGGTAATTCTCGCCGGCAAACCCTTGTTTATTGACAAACCGGTGGCTGCTTCGTTAGCCGATGCCATTGCTATTTTTCGATTGGCCGAGCAGCATCAGGTACCGGTTTTCACCAGTTCGTCGCTGCGATATTCCCAAGGAGCCATTGACATTCGTAATGGTTCCATTGGAAAAGTCGAGGGCGCGATGACGTATAGTCCGGCTCATTTGGAACCGACTCACCCGGATTTGTTTTGGTATGGAATCCATGGCGTCGAGGCGTTATTTACCGTAATGGGAACCGGTTGCCAGAAGGTATCGCGGGTTTCCACTGAAGATACGGAATACGTGACAGGCTTGTGGGACGGTGGTCGTATCGGTTCTTTTCGAGGGATTCGGGGATATAAGAGTGGATATGGTGGTACGGCCTTTGGAGAGACAGGGATTGCTGAAGTCGGTCCCTATCAGGGGTATCGCCCGTTAGTTGTGGATATTGTCAGGTTTTTTCGTACGGGTGTCGTGCCTGTGGAGAGTCAGGAATCGTTAGAGATCTATGCCTTCATGGAAGCAGCTGATGAATCCAAACGGCAAGGGGGTAAAACAGTTTCTTTGCACGATGTAATGAAAAAAGCATCAACCGCAGCGGATTTGCGATTAAAGGAAGTTCTGGCGAAATAATCAAATCCAGTTTTTCCAGACTGGATGGTGACTCTGTTTACGTCGATAAAGACAACTAGCGTATATCAACATAGATTGCTTTATCTGTTGTCGCTTGGAGTGGTATCGGTGAATCAGGAATTGTTACTTATTGGCGTGGCATGGATGCTGTTGTTGGTGCCCTACATGGCACGTCGATCGGGTCAAAAAGCCCCCTCAATAGGATTGCGGTTATTGTTGTTTTGTGGATTTACGCTAACGTTGGTTGGCTGTTTTTCTTCATCCACCCCCGAGGTCGTCCCGGTTGCGGTTGAAAGGGATATTAAGACCCGACCGGTTGAATTACCCGATGACGGGTATGTCGGCAGTGCCGCTTGTCAGAAATGCCATGTTAGGGAACATGCATCCTGGGATGATTCGTTCCACCAAAGCATGACTCAGCTGCCGACGTCCACGACGGTCTTGGGAGATTTTACGCAATCCTTGCGTCTGGACGGCGTCCAATACGAGTTAGCAGTGGATGACGAGGGTTATTGGGTCAGCGCAAATTTAGGAAATGGACCTGTCCGCTTGAAAATACAGTTATTGACGGGATCGCATCATATGCAGCTATACTGGTTTGGTATACCGGAGGACATTCCACCGCTGGGCCCTAAAAAACTACTGGGATTATTTCCTTTTGTCTATTTAATTGCTGAGCAACAGTGGTTACCGCGGCGTTCTGCATTTATTACGCCCCCTGGTTCCGGTGAGTCGTTCGAGATAGGACGCTGGAATGCCTCGTGCATTCGTTGCCATTCAACGCACCCCAAAGCAAGGTATCACCAGACGGCCAATCCGGATTCATCGGTCACCGAATTTGGTATTTCATGTGAGGCTTGTCATGGACCCGGACAGCAGCACGTTCGCCTCCATGAAGTGACCGTCACCGCCAGCTCAAAAAACGCTGCCCCGTCCGAATCGCCGGACCGAGATGTGGTAAATCCGCTAACTCTGGATCATCAACGGGCATCGCAGATATGTGGGAATTGCCATTCAGCCACATCGGTATCCCATCCACGGGATGCTGCGGACTGGCATGCTAATGGAAATCAATTCCGCCCGGGCGATCAGCTACTGGATCATCGGCACCTTATTCGAGCGTCCCGGCCTGATGAATCGATGACTCAAACGTTACTGGACAGCGAACCGGATCTTTTTGATTCCCTCTTTTGGTCAGACTCCATGGTGCGTGTCACGGGCCGTGAATATTCCGCATTGGTTGAGTCCAGGTGTCATACGGAAGGGGAAATGTCCTGCTTGTCATGTCATACGATGCATAATCTGGCATCTGACAAAACGCTTGCAGATCACTGGAATGATGACCAACTGAAACCCCAGATGCACAGCAACCAGGCGTGTGTAAAGTGTCATTCGAAGTATCAGGGTGAGGCACTGACCAGGCATACCCATCACTTATCTGAGAGTGAGGGTAGCCGATGTTACAATTGTCACATGCCTCACTCCAGCTATGGATTACTAAAAGCGGTCCGCAGTCATCAGATCAGTAGTCCCCATGTTGGAGAAACTCTGGACGTTGGGCGACAAAATGCCTGCAATCAATGTCATCTCGATAAAACACTGCAATGGACCGCACAGTCATTAAACCAGTGGTATGACCACTCCGTACCGGAATTGCCGGAGGTTCATCAGAAGATCTCAACCGCCCTGATCCATCTATTAACAGGCGATGCCGGACAACGTGCGCTGGCTGCCTGGTCGCTGAGTTGGGATCCGGCTGTGGAGGCCTCCGGAGGTGATTGGCAAGGAGAAGTTTTGACATATTTACTGGAAGATCCTTATGATGCAGTTGGTGTGATTGCGATGAAGAGCTTAAAACGGCTGCACGAGGATTTCCATTTTGATTTGAAAAACTATTCCGGACAACGTGTAGCCATTAGCAAAAAACTACGCTCTGTCCCTGAAGCAAAACGCGTCGACCCTGAGTTGCTGCGGAAGCCGGACGGCCAGCTGGATACCTTTGTTTTGGAGTTTCTGTTGAAACAAAGAGACAATCGTTCCATGTATTTGCAGGAATAGCGGGGTTCATGTAAGGAGATCATGACATGGAAACATCGGAATCAAAAACAGACCCGCCGAGTGACCGTGCGGCGTTGGTGGCACGGCATATACGATTCGGCTGGTCGTCGCTTTTTCTGTTTGTCTTGCTGGGAACATTACTGGAAGCTCTGTTAGGGTTTAAATGGACACCCTATATGACGAATGACACGCGACAGATGTTGTGGCGATTAGCTCATGCACACGGCACTTTGTTGGCATTGGTACATATTGCCTTTGCTTTGACGCTGTATATTGGCATGGGTACGAACCTCCATCGCATTGTTTCACCATGTTTGATAACAGCTTCCGTTTTATTACCGGGGGGGTTTTTTGCTGGTGGTTTATTTACCTACAACGGCGATCCGGGCATGGGGGTCCTGGTCGTTCCCCTCGGGGCCTGTTTCATGATTACCGCCGTCTTCCTGATCGCTCGCAGTGTGGTCGGCAAGAGCTGACACTCCGGACTCTCAATCGATAAGTGCAGCAACGCTAGCACGGTTGACGGGTGTAATGATACCTCGTTCCGTAATAATGGCGGTAATCAGATCCGCAGGTGTTACATCGAAAGCGGGGTTGTAGGTCTGAATGTCTGCAGGGGCAGTTTGCGATCCAAATCCATGGGTGATTTCTTTACCACTGCGGCACTCAATGGGTATTTCGGTACCGCGGGTGGTTTGCAGATCGAAGGTGTTGCTAGGTGCAGCGATATAAACCGGGATACCATGGTGTTGGGCGAGGATAGCGAGCGCATAGGTTCCAATTTTATTGGCAACATCTCCATTGGCGGCAATACGATCCGCTCCGGTCACCACGGCCTGGATTTTGCCTTCCTGCATTACTTGAGCAGCCATGTTGTCACAAATCAAAGTTACATCCATATTTCTCTGCTGTAATTCCCATGTGGTTAGTCGTGCGCCTTGCAGCAGAGGTCGGGTTTCATCCACATAGACGTGGATCTGTTTCCCTTGGTCCTGAGCGGCAAACAACAGGGATAAGGCGGTGCCATACTCACTGGTTGCCAATCCCCCGGCATTACAATGCGTGATCACGCCCTGTCCGTCCTGGAGCAACGTTGCACCGTGTTTTCCAATGGCGTGGCACATGATCCGATCCTCATCATGAATACGTCGGGCCTCATCGAGCAGGGCGTGTACCAGTTCGGTGGGCGTGGGCTTCGCCTGAATTTGCTGCAGCGAAAACTTGGTCATGCGTTGAATGGCCCAAAACAGATTAACCGCGGTTGGTCGACTGGTGGCAAGATACTTGCCACTTTCCACGAGCCGTGCATGAACCTGATCTGTCCGGCACTTATCCAGGGACAGCGTATTCAGCCCCAGGCAAATTCCGTAAGCCGCTGCAATTCCGATTGCCGGAGCTCCCCTTACCTGCAGTGACCGAATTGCTTCCCAAACCGTTTCAACATCATGGCACGCAACAAAAACGAGATCCCGGGGCAGTTTCGTTTGGTCGATTAGTTCCAGATGCCCATCGAATTGACCGATCCAGGTTAACGTCTGAGGATGGTCATCAGTCATCCGCAGCCATGGCCTCCTGCAGCGCCGTGTTTTTAGCAGCGATTTGTCCGACCAGCTTTTGTTTAAATTCGACCAGCTTTTGACGCAATTCAGGGCTGGCGGTTGCCATGATCTGAACAGCAAACAGGCCTGCATTACGTGGACCTCCCATTCCGACGGCCATACTGGCAACGGGTACATCGCCCGGCATTTGTACGGTGGACAAGAGTGAGTCCATTCCACCCATTTCGGTGGTGGGCACAGGAAGACCGATGACAGGCAGTGTTGTATGTGCGGCGACCACACCAGCCAGATGGGCTGCTCCGCCGGCTGCTGCAATAATGACCTGTAGCCCTCGATCAATTGCAGAGGTGGCATATTGGCTAACCAATTCCGGCGTGCGGTGGGCACTCATCACCTGTATCTCATAGGGAATATCAAATTCATCTAATGCCGCGGCGGCCTTTTTGATTTTTGGCCAGTCGCTGTCGCTTCCCATAATTATTCCTACACGGGGTGTTTCGTCGCTCATCGATGAAGTCCTTTTAACAACTTTAAAATGAATGGGTTATTTCCCGTATTAATGATGTACGGGGGGATGTGTTTTTTATGCCAAATCAAACATGTTCACAAGCCATCGGAGCTCAATATTTGGTCGATTCACTTCGACATCAACAGCTACCAGAGTCCGTTTATCCTGCTGCCACTCCATGTTCAAAGGCATTTTGTTCATGAAGAAACACCGCGAGTGTGGATTCAAAGGTCTTGGAATCGATTTCATAGCAGGGCGACTGATCCGTATAGGAATTACAGTGATCCACACAAAGTTGATAGAGGAACTTAAATAGATGGCGGGGAACGCGTAACATCTTTAACACATCGAGAATCCTTCGATTCGAGACGGACTCATCGAACAGGTCACGCAGGACGGCGTTGCCATGTTTTTCGCTACATGCCTGTAAACGCGCGTTGGCGACATCAATTAAGGATTCGCCCGTCCAGCCAAACGATTTAATCATGTTTTGTTTGTCCAGTCGCGCGCGTTGATAAAACTGTCGGTCTTCCTTTTCGATAAATCGTGATAGTTCAATAGGCAGCATCAGCTTGATACCAATCCCCATTTGTTTCAAAAACTTATTGTCCAGCATGGGCCAAAGCAGCTCTTTCATCAGTTCTGCAGATCCATTAATCAGATGAGGTTCATCGACGCGATCCACCAGAACCAGAATTCCATTAAAACCAAGCGTATGCAGGATGCTTTGAAATTTCATCAGCAATTCGTACCGGTCATCCGTATTGTCTTTGTCCGGCAGGGGCTGAGCTGCGATTTCCTCATTACTAAAATTCATCAGGACTTTTCGCAGGGAGCCAGCTTCACGATTTCCGATTCGCATTTTCTGCAGGATTCCATAGGCCCGAATGAGATTTCTGGATGCTTTCCAGCACCAGGGGGTCCAGCTGAAGGCAAGGGATCCTAGCAGCATAAACCAAAATCCATTGCTGGTCATGACATCCGGTGTACGGATAAATGCGGCCACCAGAATAACCACGGACAACAGCGAGTAGCCAATTCCCAGAAACCGTTGCCATTGACTACCGAGGGATGAGAAGCCGAGTGACTTACGTAGCTGGTGCCAGCGACCGATAAAGGTCTGTTGAGTGGATTCATCGTAGCAGGCGGCCAGTAACAACAAATCGCGCATTTGATGCCGATCCAGTCGGCAGCCAAGTTGAGGTTCGACACTGGCGGATGTGCGCACGCGTGTGCCGCGGGTTTCCAGCAGATCGTCGACTAACCCCGTCACTCCCGCGGTTAAGATCGCATCCATGTGATCCCACAATCGCCACTTTTTCAGTACTTTATCCGCGGAATCGTTGCGGCCATGAACCTGGTCCCGAAAGCGATCCAGAAATGGATTAAAATCATCGTAATGGATGACAAAAACCCGTTGTTCCGGATTCTGTCGGTTGTAGGATTCGATGTGCCGTGCGATTTGCAGACAGATGGCAGTTTTTCCCGATCCCTTTTCTCCGAAGATTACCGAAGTGGACGGTTCACTGGGATCACCAAAGACTTTATCCCAGGTGGGATGGTAGGTGTTGATGATGCAATGTTCTTTGAAGACCTTATCGGATTTTGCATCTTCCTCAGCAAAGGGATTCCGTGAGATCCCGTGATGTTCCAGGAAATGCTGTAGTTTCATGTGCTTGGTCTTTCAATCTGATCCGGAGATTGCCCGGTCAATCGTAAAACCAGTAATGAGCCAGAATGGATGGGCTACGGGGATAAATGGCTATTGGCTCCGTTCTGATTTTTTTTCGTCCTTGATATCGGCTCCGATCGCAACTCTCAAAGCTTCCGCCGTTGTGGCAACAGTTTTTTGAGGGCCGGTGAGTTTCAGAAAATAGTTTCCTTTGTCCTTGACCAATAAAACGACTCCCAGCATTTGATATCCTGGCGTGGGATTGGTCATCCGCTGAACGGGTGGACCGATGGGTTTATTGTAGACACCGGTAATGTCGATCAGATAATACTCGCCCTGTTTCGACTTGCCCTGATAGATTTGCTGTTTTTTACCTGCGGGCTGGAATTGGCCCGCCCACCGCTGGAGATTCGCGTCCACACCACCGCCCGCGCCACCGAAAAAATAGACGACTAGTTCGGCAGCGTCTTTGTCTCCTTCGACTGCCGGGATTTCAAATTGAGCCGTTCGCAGACGATTGGTAACCTCTCCCTGCTTCCACGTGGTGGGCACGGTCAGTTTGATATCCTTGGCAGTGACGGTTTTTGTCTTTTCAGCTGCCCCGAGCAAGGACGGAACGACAAGCAACACAATGACAAAAGTCCAGCAGCGGGAATTACAATACATAGAGAAAAAGTCCTTTCGGAAAAACGGGCAACAGCGAAGAGCTGTCCTCAGCAAAAGTAGATTACCAATATAATATTAGGATTGAGCCAGTACGACTACGGCAACGAGAGAACCCAGAAGTACGACCGATAGTATACCTAGCACAATCCCCGTGTATCTACTGTTTTTTGAAGAAACTCGAGATTGGAGATTCCGTTGAGCCATGGTGGATTGATCAATCTCTAGATTGGCAAAGCTCTTGTCGGTGACCGAGGTATGTCCCTGATACTCCAGTGTGGCAAGAAAATCATCATTGCTTAAATCCACATCGCCGTCGACGATTTTTGTGGTTGACGACGGTTCCAATCGGCTGGCCGCAGGCAATTCCTGTTCAATATCGGTGGATGCAGCTGAATCACCGTTTGCGGAACTAAAATCGATAAAGATATCCGTTGCGGTTTTCCAGGTGATCCAATCCTCACGTCGCAATTGAGTGTTGGATCCAACACGGTTTTCGGATATCCAGCTCCCCAATACTTCGTTGGTTGCTGGACCAAATTCCCCTCCCGTTTCTGGACGGAGATACCAGTTCAGATCGGGTTTTTCCGCTAAACATCGTTCCACCGTGAGCGGAACCCGGGGTTTATCCTCTGCCAGTTTCGCAACTTGATATGACTTTGAGTCACTGGGATCCTGCTCTGGAATGCGAATGCGGGTGCGGCAATCCGGACAGATGCCACGTTTCCCTGCAAGATAAGATTTCACGTTGAGCTTATTGTCACAACTTGGACAAATAAATCGTATTCCCATGGCCTCATCCGGTCGGACTGCTGTAACGACGTATCTTCATTGCCTTGATCCTAATACGAAACCGTATGGACAGGACTCAAATAATTATAGAATGAAATAGGGTTGTACGTGGAGACTTCCGAAAGAAAAAATATCGTGATTTAGCCGTTAGGATTGTTATAAAGTACGCAATCGAGCAGTTCAGGCGAACCTATAATGGTTGTGTCACGTAGTTGATGCCATTGTCGATCTGTTGGTAGATACAGGTCGCCCCAGGGCCAGGGATCAAAGGGAGCAAATCCCAACAATCGTTGCAGTTCTGTGCTGTCCAGAGTTACGTTGCCGGCACGAGGTGGGATAGGGCCAGCATCGATTCTTGGGCAACCGATTAAACATTGCGGATCGTAGCCCCCGACACGATTGACGATTTGGGCAATTTCATAGAGGCTCAGTTGACGAGGTCCGCCGGCATGATAGGTTCCCGGTACGTCATGGGTTAAGAGCCAATGGGTCAACTGGTTCAGGCAGTCCGTATACTGGGGCGTGCGTATTTCATCAAAATAGAGGGTGGCTGGTTTGTTTTTTTGAAAGCGGGACTGAATCCAGTCGATGGCTCCGGCATGACCACTGAAACTTGGACCCATCGGCAAGGAAATTCGAATAATGGTTGCCTCTGGCATCCGCTGACGGATGATCTGTTCCCCCTCGACCATGGTTCGGCCATACACCGTCACCGGATCCGGTGTGTCTGTTTCGCAGTAGCCCCCATGAGGTCGTGTACCGGAAAAGACCAGATCAATGGAAAGATGAACCAAACGTGGGCAAGGATTTTGCTGGGATTGCAATGCGGTCAACAGATGATCGATGCCCTGAACGTTAATTTCCGTGGCCATGGCCGGATCCAATTCACACGATTTAAGCCGACAGTTTCCCAGGCAACTTAAAATAGTTTGAAAGTGATACTGCTGACACAATGCTGTCAACTGCGGCAGATCCGTAATGTCACAACCCACAATGCCCTCACCAGTCAGTGGCCAGTACTCGTTACGACGGACTCCCACTACCTGACCCGGATATCGATTGTGATAATACCGGAAGGCATTGTAACCGGAGACACCGGCGATCCCGGTGATCAGCAGGGGCAATTTAATTTCAGAGGGTAGGGGATATCGGGCCATGAAAGTTGAGGGCTTAAGAGCTTAAGTAGGATCAGGGTGGGACAGGTGTCCGATTCCGAAACGGGACGCTAGGAAGGGACAGTGGCTTTTCGAATTTGATCGTACATTAGCAGTCCCGTAATGGTTTTGGCATCTTGAATTTCACCGCTGAAGATCCACTGGATTGCCTGTGGCCACGACACAACCAAATTTGATATGTCTTCTCCTGATTCCCGCGCGGGTTCGCCCGCATTCAAATCGGTCGCGACGAAAAGGTGCATCCGTTCATCAAGAATTCCGGGAGATAACAGGAATTGATGGATGAACTGCATTTGCTGAGCCCGATATCCGGTTTCTTCCATCAGTTCACGGTGGGCGGTTGATAGTGGCGATTCATCCGGTTCCAAAGTGCCGGCGGGTAATTCGATCAGCGATTCATTGACAGAGACTCGAAAATTCCTGATCAGGCATACGTGATTGTGGTCCACCATGGGAAGGATCGTAACGGCGCCTGGATGGCGTACAATTTGCCGTCGTTTGCCTGTCGGCTGACCTGAGATTGCTGGGAGGTCCACGACCTCAAACCGTGTTGTTGTTAACAAGAGCGTTTCGTTTTCTGTCATGTGGGGATTTCGCCGTGCTGGAAAAAATGATGGATTTCTGTTACATCGGTATAAGAGGGATTCGAACCGTTTGCGATGTTTTGAGAACGTAGACCCGTTGGTTTGCGTGAAGGATTATAGAATCGGATAGGAGGTTGAAGATTGGCCAGACACGAAACGGATCGTGAAGACCTGATGCGAGAAGCCACGGCATTGGTAAACCGCGTTGCCTTGCGCCGCGAGGGTACCTCGGAGGAGACGGTTATTGGATTTCGCACGGAGGGCACTTTATCAATCTACTTCGGGACGGAGCTTGTTTATCAGTTTAATACAGATCATGAGTTACGACGAGGTTATTACAAAGGATGTTTGCTCAAGGCGAATCAACGCTTGTTGGTTAGCATGCGGCGGAATCGTGAGTCCGGTTCATTACAGTTACTCAGTACCACCTGGGATTCGCAGCAAACGCAACGATTTTTAGAACAGGTTCAGTTGGATTTGAGGCAACTGGCCGAAGAGATTCGAACGCAACGTATTGCGGTCATCGATTTTGTGGCATTTCAGCAGGAGGTGCAGGCTGACAGCCTACTGTCTGATTTTTGCCACTGGTGTGATCAGCATTTGACTGGGGTTCGAGTGGCCCTTTCGCCGCATGTCTCCGCTTAGTTAAACAACGGTGAGCGTTCCGCAATCAGTCTGAATTACGGTTTCCGATGGGGCTGTTTCGCGTCGGACCAGTGCAAGCGCCAATGGATTCGTTTCCGTGTCAGATTGAATCGACCTGATTTTAGCTACCACCTCGCCGGAATGTTGCAACGTCTCTCCCTGCTGAATGGCTTCGGTGGTATCCAATTTAACGGTGACCAAATACCAATTGACATGACCCAATGCATCAATTCTGGCAATGGGTTCCTGTCCCAAATAACAGCCTTTTGTGAAACTGATAGCAGATTCGTCTCGCTGCATTTCCTGTGGAAAATTATCGGTGGAAACGTCGATGCCATATTCCGGAATGCCCTGGATAATTCGCGCTGTATGTGCCACGTCTGAATTCAATAAATCCACCCCCTCCAGGATTTCCGGGTGTGCATGTTGGGACACCAGCCAATTTGAAGGAGTTGCAAACCAGTTGTTTGGTATGAAAAACAACTCATCGGTCGCAGCGGAAACTTCCGCAACGTCAATTTCAATATCCGTAAGCAAAAAAATAAATCGATCACTCAAATTGCGAAAGGATACATCTTCGGTGATTACGTAGTGTTCGAAATGGTCGATTAATGGTTGGCTTTGACCAGCTGCCGTGAGCAAGATCAAAGAATCAGGCATCGCCGTAACCGTCCCATAGCCCAGACAACGACCCTGCACGGAAGTAATAAAAACCTCACAAGTTGAACCAGGATCCAGCTTCTTTATGTCGTTGGTGCAGAAATTGTGGAGGAAGCTACAGCGATCGGTACCATGGATTTCAATGATCGTTCTGGGGGTGAGACAGCAGTAGCCCGACGGAGGTAACACGGAAGAATTCATGCTCATTGCCCTAGATTTGGTGGAAGGTGACGCGATGTGCATCGATGATGCAGTTGATGGATTCACAACCGTCTGCCAGTTTCTGTATTTGTTGAGTTGACTGGATCGGTGCCATGCCCAGACTTTCAATTACTTCACCGTCCAGTTGGCTTAAAAGGCATATCCTAAAAGCCTCTCTCAAGCGAAGTATGGTTTGGGCTATTTGGGTATCAGGATCCATGGCCTGATGTAACTGCGATTCAATTTCGTCATCACGGTCCGTCGATTTAAGCCAGCTCAGGATGGGAGGTACGTCCTCAGTCACTTCTGTACAAAGGATCAGCATCCCTCCCTCCTGAGTCACGTCAGCGAGGGTCTCCAATCCGCGGGAAATTGCATCCCAATTGTGGCCACTGGTGTGGCCACTGAGCGTTCCTATGCTCAATTCAGCCGGGTTCCATGCCGGATAATGCTGTGCGGTGTTTGTTGTGGCCAGTTGCGCGTCCAAGGCGCGTATTTCTCCGGCAGAGAAATTGACAATCTGATCACCAAATCCCGGCGTTACTTTCATCATGAATTGCGTTCCCAACATACTGGCTGCCGCGATGGCATCCTGATCAGTGGCGGTGGACGACTGTTTGCTTATACGGATCTGAGTCTGTTGATCAGCAAAGGTGGGAAACAGGCAGTGATAGAATCCGAGATGGTAGGTGAGAGTCGATGGTAAATGTATAGAAAGAGGCAGCACCACATCAGCATCCACGAGTGTCTTATTAAAGCGAAGCGGTTCGCTGTCAGTGGCTGTGGCCAAAAATGCCAGTTGTTCCGATTGGTTTGCGTCATGAATTTCAAATTGAATTTCAGTGTCAAAAATATGGTTTAGTCGAGAGGGTAATTGTAACGCGTTAAATTGCCAATCGCTGCCACCATACACGATGGTAATGTCGCCAGCGGATAATCCCGTGTTTTCACGGATATAGGTTAACAAACCAAACAGGATGTCACCGCATTGAGGAATATCCGGTTCGACAGCAATTGCCACCGAATCCCCAGCGAAAATGATGTCCCGCAATGCCGGAAATTCGATCGGGGAATTTAACACTTTGTGAATTGCATCGTCGATTGCAACCGATACCCAAGTGTCCGGATCGGCAGGGATGTTGATATGTTGACTGTCACGCAGGGTTAGGATGCAGTGCTTATGATTACCGTAAGCTAAAGACACGTCCATAGAAGCAACTCTGAATAAATAATCGAACGGACCTCGATTCAGGAAAGGAAAAGCCCGTAATCGAGATTAGATTTCAGTCTGATGTGATGACTAACTAGTATCAAGATGATCTTATCCTTTTACAGGAAATGCGTAAACCAGCGAAGTTTTGGATGGTCGATATTGAGTTCATGTTGAATTCCGAGTCGATTTTGGCCCTGCAGAGGATATAATGGAGAAATGCCCGTTTGGCGTCTTTGTCGTTCATGACTTAAGCTGTGTGCGGAGAATTCGATGTTGAAAAAAGTGAATTGGTTGCGTGCGATTCTATGTGTGTTGGTTTGTGGATCACCCTGCTTTGCTCAACAACAATCCGGACAACATGCGGAATTGAATGCACTGTTGGCGGCGGGCGAATTTGCACAAGCTCAGCAATTTGCTAATGCACAGCCCGATGCGACAACCAGAAATCAATTTCTGGGTGTGGTTGCCCAACGGCAGGCGGATAGTGGGAATCGGCATGGAGCTTTAGATTCTCTGGGATCGATCTATCAACCCTCAGGAAATACGTCAGGTACAGGCTGGGCCAGTAGCTGGCGAGATTTCGGATCAGTCGGCGGTCAGGGTGGCGCAGCCATGGCGGACTTTACGACTCTTATTGATCTGATTAAAACGACCATTCAGCCCGATTCATGGGATGATCTGGGTGGAGCCGGGACGATCCAGCCGTTTCCCGGAGGTGTTTATATTGATCGGGACGGCTTAATGGTGCGTCTGGATGTCCGTAACTCAATGGAATTAGACGTCGTCAGGCGAGAACAGTTTGACGGGATGTTCAGCGCCTATGGCCAGGATGTTCGAAATGAATCGTCGATGCGAAAAGTCTCTCTTGTCCGGTTGCAACGTGAATTGGAACGACTGAGGATCCAGGGAAAGAGCCCGGATGAAGTGATGAGAAATATGGCTGGGATTTACCAAGTCCGGTATGTGCTGGTTTATCCGGAGCAAGGGGACTTGGTTATTGCCGGCCCTGCAGGACCCTGGAAAGAAGATCTGGATGGACGTATTGTAAATCAAAGAACGCGACGTCCCACTCTGAAATTAGACCATTACGTAGAATTACTACGAAATGCATTTTCAGATGATCCGACGCTCGGATGCTCCATTAATCCACGTCCTGAAAACCTCGCCAAAGCAAAACAGTACCTGTCTGAAGCGGATCAGAAATCTATTTCTGTTGGCCGTACGGAGCAATGGTTGGCCGGGTTGAGAAATCATGTCGGTCGACAGGATGTCGAAGTGTTTGGTACCGATCAACATACCCAACTTGCTAAAACACTGGTGGAAGCAGATTACCATATGAAACTGATTGGTTTGGGACTCGTTCCGGGCGTTGCCGGTATGAATAGCTATCTGGATAACCTGAAACAAAACCCGGAACAGGCTAAATCGGTAAGTATGCTGCGATGGTGGTTTACCACAAATTATCAAGCACTCCATGCGACAAAGGATAAC
>JAYZPA010000030.1:0-14037 GCA_036150515.1 Planctomycetota bacterium | reverse complement strand
ACCACACTGCCTGAATACCAAAAGTATTTCGCTCTATGGAAAGACCGCCCGGAATTTAAACCGTACATTGCGCGAGAGCTCCGCAATCAACAAAAGTGACCGTCAGACATCCAGGTTCTGAACATCGAGAGCATGTTTCTCAATAAACTCTCTACGCGGCTCAACCTTATCCCCCATTAACACGCGAAACATTTCATCCGCTGCTGCAACATCTTCCATCGTAACTCGAACTAACGTGCGTTGTGTGGGGTCAAGCGTGGTGTCTCGCAATTCCTCGGCATTCATTTCCCCGAGCCCCTTAAAGCGTGTTAATTGCAAGCCTTTTTCACCAGCCGCTCGAATGGCATTAAGCAGCCCACGCAGCTCTTTTAGCGGTATTTCTGTGTCCCCCCGCCGAAGCACATAACGCGGTGATTCAATACCTGTCCGCTCTACCGGAAGTAATGACTGGACGTCGAGCCCATACTGTCCAAGCTCTTTAAGGCCCGCATTAATCGTTCGCACTTCGTGTAACTCAATAACGTGAATTTTTGCCTGGGAATCATCCTGTGCCAGATCGGCTTCTTCGCTGTTCTGGGCATCCGGGTCGCCTGCCGGTTCACCATCGGCGGAGTGTTCATCATCGGCGGTGTGTTCATCGATAAACGCATCAACCGCATCCCGTTCGGTAAACCAATAATCTTCTGTTCCTTCAAACACGTGGAACATCGGCAGTTTTCCTGTTTCCGGGTTTTGGCGTTCGGCATGTATTTTCAGGTTAATTCCTCGCCGCTCCAGGGCCAACAAAGCCTCCTCCATGGCCGACAGGGTACGGCACAGACTGGCCATCTTCTCTCCGGCAACTTCATCCCCGTCTTCGTTTACAAAAACTGCGTCCGCCAGTCCTTTTTCAAGCAACTGGTTTTTCATCGCATCCTCGCTCTGTACGTAGTAAACCTTTTTGCCCTGCCTAACCCTGAATAGAGGTGGTTGTGCAACATATACGTGTCCGCGTTCCATCAGTGCATACATTTGTCGATAGAAAAAACAGAGCAATAACGTACGAATATGCGATCCGTCCACATCCGCATCCGTCATGATAATAATTTTGTTATATCGCAGCTTTTCCAGGTTTTGATCATCACCAAATCCACATCCGATTGCATTGATCATGCTCTGGACTTCTTCATTGGCCAGTACTTTATCCACGCGGGATTTATAGGCGTTAATAATTTTACCCCGAAGCGGAAGAATCGCCTGATATTGTTTCAACCGTCCACCTTCCGCACTGCCCCCAGCGGAATCACCTTCGACCAGATACAACTCACATTTTTCCATGTCTTTGCTGATACAGTCCCGCAGTTTTCCTGGCAGGCTACCGCCCCCCAGCACGTCTTTTCGCTTGCGCATTAGCTGCCGGGCTTTCTTTGCGGCCTCCCTGGCCTCCATTGCCGTTATCCCCTTTTGAATGATAATGCGGGCATTTTTGGGATTCTCTTCCAGGTATTTCTCCAGGGCTTTCCCAAAGTTAGAAGCGATTACCGACTCCACCTCTCGATTACCAAGCTTTGTTTTGGTTTGACCTTCGAATTGCGGGTGGGCAACTTTTACCGACAGGATTACCGTCATTCCTTCACGCACATCATCGCCTGATGGGACATCTTTACTGTCTCGCAGTATTTTTTCTTTTAGCCCATAGGCATTTAGCACCCGCGTTAATGCTTTACGAAAGCCTGTTTCATGCGTCCCTCCCTCGTGCGTGTGAATGTTGTTAACGTAGGAATGGAGATGCTCGGTATAGTCGTTGGTATATTGCAACGCAATTTCATATCCGACGACATTGTCTTCTTCTATTTTTTCAGAGCCTTCGAGATAAAACACATCTGAATGGAGGGCATCGCTGGCTCTATTAAGGTGTGTCACAAAATCAATAATGCCGTTTTCATAGCAATATTTTTCATATTGATCAGACCTTTCGTCCTTAATCTCTATCGTCACTCCCTTGTTCAAAAAGGCGAGATCCTGCATCCGCTTAGCCAGAATTTCAAACTGGTATTTCGTCGTTTCAAAAATCTCACCATCCGGCTTAAACGTTGTTTTCGTTCCTGTTTTCTTTGTTTTTTCTCCCCGTTTAACCAGTCCCGCCGGTTCTCCATATTCATATTCCTGACGGTATACAAAGCCATCTCTGGCAACCTCGACTTTACACCACTGACTCAAAAAATTAACTACCGTCACACCAACTCCATGTAGCCCGCCGGAAGTTTGATATGCTCCTTTGTCAAACTTTCCTCCAAACTTCAAGACCGTCATGACCCCTTCAAGCGTCGATACTTCACGTTCGAATTCAGCTGACAGCGCTTCGTGGTTTTCTACCGGTATTCCCCGGCCGTCGTCTTCAACCGTAACGCTTCCGTCGGGATTAATGTTCACCGTTACCAGCGTAGCGTAATCGGCCATGGCTTCATCGATGGAGTTGTCAACAACTTCGTAAACCAGATGATGCAAGCCCCTGCTAAACGTATCCCCGATATACATCCCCGGTCGTTTTCGAACGTGTTCGCGATCAGATAGGTGTTGTAGGTTATCCGCACCATAATCATTTGTTTTGTTTTCTTCAGTCATTAACTCTTCATTCCTCTTTTGCCGCCTATACCGCCGACTCCTCATTGCCTGTAACGTCCGCCACTCGCAGTTTTATATCCACGAGTTGTTTACCTAAAAGCTCGTTATTGAGCTGCTTTATCAGTGTTTCTTTTTTAAACGCTAACTCCTGCATCACCGCTGAACTCTGGCACAACACTTCCAAAACCCCGCGTCGGATCGCCCCCGCTCGTGTACTTTTTGCTACTTCCTTGCCAACCAGCTCATTCCACAATTCTGTTTGCTGTGACGCTGCCTGGCCTCTCGCGTAACCACGTCTTGTCAGCAACTGACTAACCAGATTGTCCATTTTTGTTGGGGTTGGGATGAACCGCTGCTTCTGTTGCAAATCCTCCAGGATAAACTTCTCTATTTTGCCTTTATCTGCCATGTGTAACTCTTTTTTTACCTGTCCTTGGCCAAAGGCATAATGATGTAAGAATAGCCATCTTCCGTAACGAAAAGCACGGCGGCCTGGCTGTTTTCTAAATGAATCGCAAACTGACTGGACGGATCCAAAGCTTTCAAAAAGTCGGATACATACCTGTGATCCATGCTTACCGACAGCTCTTCACCATCAAAGGTTATGGGCATTTCGGTATGCGACTGTCCCCGTTCCGATGCGGCCGCATCCATGGTCAGTGTCCCGCTGCTAAACGTGAACGTTATTCCTCGACTTTCATCATTGGCCACAATAGCTGCCTGCTTTAGCTTGGAATGGATATTTCCAACCGTCATGTCGATGCTTGTACTGGCCGCCTGATCCGGAAACACCTCTTTCCATTTCGGGTACCTGCCCTCCACCAGACGGGAGGTAAGGGTGACCCGATCGCTTGAAAAAACCACCTGATTGTCGCTTACCATAATCTTGACATCCGCATCCGGATTAACCAATGCTCTGGAGATCAGTGTCATCGCCCGGGTTGGCACGATTGTTGAAGAGGTTCCGAGTTCAACACCACCAACAACTTCTACCGGCCCTTCCATTTTGGCTAACCGTCTTCCGTCCGTTCCAACAGCAATTAGTTTAGAACCATCCAGTTCCAACAGCAGTCCGCCTAATGCATAGCGACTGCTTTCGCTGTCCGTTGCAAAAAAGGTTCGCTTAATAAGTTCGGACAACAGGCCAGACTTTACCTGCAAGAAAGCGTCGCTTTCCACGCTGGATATATCCGGAAATTCATCCGGGTTTTGAGAAGGTATTTTGTAAGAACTGCTATCGCCGGTTACGGCTATCTCCGTGTTTTTGATTTCCACACTTAACTTTTCATCCGTGCATTCCCGCAAGATCTGACCAAATAAATCCACGGGTAACACAATACTGCCCGGGACAGCCACTTCAATGCCTTCTACAACAATTCGAATACCTACTTCTGTGTCCGTCGCCATCAACACACAAGTGGTTTCATCACAAATCAACTTCACCGACTGCAGGATTGGTTTAGGACTGCGACTTGGCGCCACTGCAGCTGCCGGTTGAAACGAGGCAAGCATTAGCTCACGATCAAATGAGAATTTCATATTAATTCCTTTACACACAAAAGCGAAGTTTGCCAAAGGGCGATGGATATAGATTTAATAAATAAAAAGTAGTAATAGAAGGGGACCACACCCAGATGTTCATCAACAACGATAAGCGTGGATTTTTAAGGGTAATCACATGGTATTCGCGGTTCATAAACTGTCGAAACAAAGTAAACTCCACGACCGGTTTATGTCAGTAAAACCTGCCAACGGTCGATATCGATATGGATGTCCGAAAAACAAAAGGTGGTTTTAGACGATCGTTGCCTATCCAGCGACAGGTTTTCAACAAAGTCCGTCGCTGAACATTGATGTTCAGTTTTTACAAGCGGAATTGGGCAGCCAGGCGAGCACGAACGTCATCAACAACAAGTTGAATTGAGTGATCGGCGGACAGGGAAACCTCCATTTTTCTAAAAGCGTGCATTATGGTTGAGTGGTCTCGGCGGCCGAAGTAATGGCCGATCTCGTTGTAGCTTTTATCCGTGTGGATTCGACATAGATAAACAGCAATGCCGCGAGCACGTACGACATACCGCCGACGAGAAGAGCTTTTCATATCGGAAAGCCGGATGTTAAGGCACTTACCAACGGTTATTGCAATATCCCGCAGCCCGGGGCGCTGGGACGCCGTATTGTCTAAAATAAGCTGCGAGACGTCGGTTTGGGAAATTTCTCTAGACTCAAGCTCAGCCTTGGTCCGCAGTCGCAGCAGAGCACTGCGGATTTCAGGGACGGTTTCTAGTGTAGAGCCAGCGGAACCCGCCCCGCCCACAAGGGATTCTCGGGTTGCACGATCCAGGGCCACGCCATGGGTGTCGGAAAGCCGATCAATAATAACCTCCCGAACCTGCTGTCCGGGTGGAGAAAGCTTGATTTGCAGTCCCCCCATGAGGCGACTGGCAAGCCGGCTGTCCAGGCCATCGACGTCAACAGGCAGCCGGTCACAACAGCAAACCAGGTGACCGCCACGCTTTTCAAAGGAATCAATGATTAAACAGAAGGCCTCTTGAGACGAAGACCGGCTGGCCAGAAACTGTATGTCATCAACGACCAACAGGTCCAAAGCAAGATATTTTGTACGAAAGCCATCCAGCGAGCGGGAGTGCACAGCACGGGCGTGCTCGCGAGCCAGATCAACACCAGTGGTGTGATAAGACTTAAGCGTGGGGTGTTGTTGTCGCCACCGGGATGATAACGCGTGCCCCAGAAAAGATTTGCCGGTACCCGCATCTCCATAAAGCACAAGCGGGCAGGCAGAAACACCTCGTTGTAATATGGTCTCTAAAACAAGCTCTAATACCGCGTTTTCCTCCCCAAAGACGAACTCTTCTAACGCGCAGCTGTCGGTGGGTTCAGGCCCCTGTTCAAACAAATCCAGCTGTTTGGATGGGTTTGCATTGCCTCGATTAACAGGAATGGAAAAAATATCGTTTGACACAGCCAAACCAATGCAAAAAAGGCAAATATAATATCGCCAGAAAGATCGGAAAAACAAGGGTTAAATGCAGTAAAAACGGCCGTGATGAGCAAGGGATAAAAACAAACCGGAGACTGCTATAACACACCGGTTCATTATAGGAGATATGAGCCACTTTTTCGACTGGTAGGGGCGTGATTTTAATGCCTTTCTTGTCATTCGAAGCAGGCAATCACTTCGCCAACAATCGCGACAGCGCGGCGGACTTCTTCTTCGGTGTTTAGGATGCTCACGCTGAAACGGAGAGCACCTTCAACCAATTCGGGAGCCAGCCCCATAGCAAGCAAGGTTGGAGAAGCTTCGCTGGAACCAGATGCACACGCAGAGCCTGTACTACAGCAAACCCCGGCGACATCCAGTGCCATGACGGCAGCCTGCCGATCAATCCCCGGAAACGCGATACAGCTCGTTTGGGGCAGCCTCGGCGATCCCTGCCCAACGACTACAGCACCTGGGCAGCATCCCAGGATTCCGTCCTCAAGTAACTCCTGAAGACGAGAAAGATAGGCAAAGTGCTTTTGCTGTTTGTCTAAATAAAAATCCAAAGCCTCGGAAAAACCCGCTGCTAACGCGACGGCTTCGGTTCCCGGGCGGGCACCCTCTTGTTGAAAACCACCATAAAACAGCGGCAGAAAAGTTGATTCGTGACGAGAAACCAGGGCCCCGACGCCAGGCGGCCCGTGAATTTTATGTGCGGAGATAGACATGGTCGCCACCCCGAGCCCGCGAAAATCCAAAACCATTTTCCCCAAAGCCTGAACCGCATCCGTATGAACCATACACTCGTGCCGGGCACAAAGAGACACAACGTCCTCTACCGGCTGAATAACTCCCGTTTCGTTATTGGCAAGCATGACACACACCAAATGCGTGTCGGCGTTGACTAAAGAGGCAAGGTGCTCAAGGTCCACCTGTCCATTAGGCAGTGTCTTAGCGGTTTGTAGGTCCCAGCCCCCTAAAGCAAGAAATTTTGCGGCTGAAGAAACGCTGGGGTGCTCTATGCCGGAAATAACAATCCGACCAGGGGTTTCATGCGATCCACAAATGCCCTGAATTGCCAGATTATTAGCCTCTGTGCCCCCACTGGTGAAAATAACGCGATCAGCATGGATGTCTGTCAGATGAGCGGTAACACCAAGGCCGACGCTTTCCCGATAGCTCTCCAGCAGGCGGCGAGAGTGGCGACCGGCATGATGCTGGCTGGCAGGGTTTTTTATGCCATCGCGGTAAACAGCCTCGAGAGCCAGAATCGACTTGTCGCACATAGCGGTGGTTGCATTGTTGTCTAAGTAAATCGTATCCATACCCGCATTTTAGTAGCAAACTAAAACATTGCCTAATGGCCGTCACCCCGCTTTATAAAATCTTCCATAACAACTCACCTTCCAAAAAAGAGCTGGAAAAGAGTACGATTCATACCGAAACACAAAGATTCCCATGAAACATCGCGATAAAAAACAACACCGAGCTTCATCCGTCAGCGTGAATCAGCGTCGGCGGGCCATATGGTTGCGCCGTGCTGGGAATCAACAGAAAACACAGGCACGCAGCCACACGGCGGCGGCAGAGCTAATTCAGGCGGTCGAAGGGATATTGTTTATAGCCAGAGACCCGTTGACGACAGCGAAACTGGTGCAATATGCCCGACTGCGAGATGGGAAAGAGGCCCACCAGTATATCACCCAACTGAATCAGCGTTATGATCAAGGTGGCCACGCATTTAGAATTGAGGAGATTGCCGGCGGTTTTCAGCTAATGAGCCGACCGACATTTTCCCGTTGGCTAAAGCGACTGGAACACATTCCTTCCCCCCTGAGGCTATCTGCTCCGTCCATAGAGACGCTTTCGGTCATTGCTTATCGACAACCCGTGCTCCGGGCAGAAGTGGAAGCAATACGAGGGGTAGGCTGTGGAGAGGTTATTCGGCAACTTATGGAACGTGAATTGGTGCGGGTGGCCGGTCGCAGTCATGAACTGGGTCGCCCCTATCTCTATGCCACCACCAAAAAATTCTTAGGCATTTTTGGCCTCAGCAGCTTAAAGAGCCTGCCGCCGCTACAGCCTTTTCTTCATTCGCTTCCAACTTCTGACGATGACGGTGTTTCAACCAAACCGGCCTATGCGTTGATCACCACAGAATATTTGGTTGAGTCGGTTGTACCGGGCGAGGGTGAACATTCAGCGGATCCAGCCGAGCCTGACGGGCAGGACAAACAGGCGGCTTAGTCGCGCAGTTGAAACAGACGCTTTAGCGCATCCAACAATCCGGCACCGGCATCAGGGGTAACATCGTTACGCAAAGACTCCAGGGGTGGGTGCAGCAACTTGTTGACCAGACGATCCAGCGAAATTTGGATCTCTTTTTGAACCTGCGGGTCATTCGCACGGTCTCCCAGTTTGTTAAGGAGTCGTTTTAGTTCCTGGTCTCGAATTTCACTGGCCTGTTGTTTCAGCCTTCCTATCCATGGACCGGTAATTCGCTGATAAAGGGCCTTCATAAAGAGCCGGGCTTCCTCTTCAACGATTTGTTCTGCGCGCGGCCATTCGTTTTTTCTCGCCGCCTTATTTGCATCACAGACCACTTGCAGGTCATCGATGGTGTACAAATAAACATTAAGAAAGTCTGAAATGGCAGCTTCAAAATCGCGGGGGACGGCTAGATCCAGAATAAAAATGGGTCGTTGGTGACGTTTCTCCACGACCTTTTGAAAGCGATCTGTGCTGACAATCGGGGTGCTTGATCCAGTAGCGCTAACGATGAGATCCGCCTGAATGAGCCGCTGGTCAAGCTGATCCCAGGGAACCGACTGGCTGCCGGTTTGTTGGGCGAGTTGACAAGCGTGTTGATAATTACGATTAACAATCAGTATCTGATCCGCTTTTTTATCTACCAAATAAGCCAGGGTTTCTTTTGCCATCTCACCAGCGCCGATAACCAGGATCATTTTGTCGTCAAAGCGCTCGAAAAACCGGCTGGCATAGTCTGCAACCGCAATGGAAGGGATGCTAACACGTTTTTCATGAATGGATGTCTCTGTTTGAACTCGTTTGGCAACGCGCATGGCTGCCTGAAAGGCGCTGTGGGTTAACGGCCCCGTGCTTTGCCCCGTACAGGCCAGGTCGTATGCCTGCTTGATTTGAGAGAGAATCTGGGCCTCTCCCACCACCATGCTGTCCAGACTAGCAGCCGTCGTGAAAAGGTGGAGGATGGCAGATTCACCGGATAACTCATGAAGCTCTGTAGCAATATCCACAGGTTTCAGGCCATGGTAGTTAGCAACAAAGTCGATTAACTGTTGTGGCGTAGGACAGTTTTCCTCCTCTTCTGCAGCAGCATAGAGCTCCACACGGTTACAGGTGGATAACAAGACCGCTTCGGCCTGAGGAAAAGCATCCCGCATTTGAGACAAGGCGTCTAAAACCTGACTGGGCTGAAAAGCAAGCTGTTCTCGAAAAGTCAGGTCGGTGTGGTGGTGGCTACAGCCAATCATCTGCATTTTCATATACCACCTCCGGATTTCAAAACGACGACCGCTGCCGATTGTTCCGCGTGTTGGCTAAGGATGGCTAACCCCAGAACCATCAGCAGAAAGACAAAGCTTGCCAGAGTTAAATAAGCAATTTTTCGTCCCTGACGAGCGGGTTTATAGACCATTTCAAAAACAGAAAGGGTTAATAGCCAAATTAACAGAATGGCGGAGGATACGACAACCAGATCCGTCCAGGGGATGTTATTAGCGACAGCTTCCGGTGATCCCAGATTCATTAAAATCCCGGAGAAAAGACCAATCATGATCAGCGCGGTAGCGGAAAACAAGCTTCGACGATTACAGCGTTCCAGCCATTCTAAAGAGGGTAGGCGAAATCCGGCTCGCGGAGGTATTTTTCGTTTCAGACGACCTGCCTGAATGAGGTACATCACCCCAGCGGCAAAGGCCACCGCCATTGCCACCGTGCCAGCCAATAAACTAACGCCATGGGTAACGGCCCACACGCTAACGGCATCTCTGGCTGAAAAAGGGGCGCGATCCTGAATGGTAAGGGCAAATAAAATTAAACATAAAATGATGGGCAAGAAAAAAATACCGACCGATTGTTGGGCTTTTTGTAGAGCAACGACGGTGTAGGTGACAGCCAAAGCCAACGAGACAACCAGACACCAGTCATACCAACTTGCCAGCGGTGTCCCGCCGGCAAAGTCAGCCTGAAATTTGAGCCACAGGTAGGTGCTGTGCGTAAACAGGCCGGCGATCATCATGGCAAAGATGGCGACCGAGCGAATGCGAATCTGAAAAAACAACCGCGAAATCTCAAGAATTAGTGCGACGGCATAACTCAGCGCAAAACATGACAGGGAAATGCGAGTGAGCCAACTGCCGATCAAAGGAGAATCCAACATTTTGGCAATCCGTAAAACAGCCGGTCAGCAATACATGCTGCCATCCTGACACAATTAAAAGGCTCTCCTTAACCTAGACACCGTTCATTCTATCCTCGCAGGCACATGCCGGTGAAGAGGACGAACGGCTTTGGCTGTTGAATCCTGGCGCATGCCACAGTAAAAAGCCATATATTCACTACAAAAGGCACAATTACGAGCGAGCCTTACTCGCCGGCATCATCTAATCCAAGGTCCTTAATCTTCTTATGCAGGGTGTTGCGGTTAATTCCCAGAAGGGCAGCGGCCTTTGTGCGAGTGCCGCCGCACGCGGAAAGAACCTGTTGAATCAGCTCCCGCTCAATCCGCTCTACGATTTTTCCATGTAAATCGCCCCCCGCTTCTGAGAGTTCCTTCAACCCCTGCTGCACAACCTGAAAGGACAGTTGATCAAGGTTCATCCCTGCTGAAGAAGGGTCTCCTGCACGAGGGGGTTGTTTTGAAAGCACTGAAGGAGGAAGCAGGTCGACGGTGAATTCATCACCGGTCGCCATGACGACAGCTCGTTCAACATAATTTTGTAGCTCCCGTACGTTACCAGGCCAGGTATATTCCTGCAGGGCTTCGATTACACCGGGTTGAAGGTGCACTACATAACGATCATTGGCTTCATTGTATTGGTTAAGAAAAAAGGTGAGCAATTGTGGAATATCGTCTAAACGATCTCTTAGCGGTGGAATTTCAACAGGGACCACATTGAGTCGCCAATAGACATCTTCACGGAACCGCCCAGCGTGAACTTCATCCATTAAATCGCGGTTGCTGGCTGCCACAACGCGCGTGTTAACATGAATCGTTTGGGTATCACCCACCCGCTCAAATTCCCGCTCCTGTAAAACACGCAACAGCTTTACCTGCAGTGGCAGACTGGTCGAGTTTATTTCATCCAGGAAAATGGTTCCGGAATGGGCAGCTTCAAACCGTCCGGTACGATTATTCACCGCTCCGGTAAATGCTCCACGAACGTGGCCAAACAACTCGCTTTCTAATAAACTCTCGCTCAGCGCTCCACAATTAACTTTAATGAAGGGGCCGTTGGACCGCCTGCTTAACCGATGGATCGCATTGGCGATTAGTTCTTTACCTGTTCCGGTCTCACCCAACAATAAAACCGAGGCATCGCTCTTGGCGACCTGTCGGGTGAGTTGATAGACTTCCTGCATTGCCGCGCTGGTACCAATAATCCCATCGAGAGATACAGATTCTGCAGGGGAATTGCCCGCTGGATTAGTGCGGTTTCCGCTTGGCTCCTCTGATTGTCCCGTAGATTCTGGTGGCGCCATGACTCTTTATGGACGGTTGTTTGCAATCAACATAACAGCATCAAGGATGGATGCCGGACAGGATCGCCCGTTCTTCCGATTGTAGCAGCAACCCACCGGATTCATATCAGACAGCACGACGTTTATTTGTCCGATGGCGCGCTTTTCGTGGGAGCTTCGAGGATGTCAAGAATGCCAGACAACACGTCAATGTTTTCTTGAGATGAGCTTAGACTTTTATTGTAGAGGTTGTATTGGTTGAGAATTTCGGTTCGTGTCAGCAGAATACGATGGTGCTGAACACTGGCTTTCAATGCCGCTAATGCCGCTTGTCGGTTTTTCATGATTTCAGCATCTTTGCTGGCGAAAGTGATCAAAGCACGCTGGGCATCGTCGGACCCAATGGAAGACAGTGCAGAGGCTGCCGTCGGGCTTAACTGAGGCACAAATAAAGCCTCAATAATCTGCCGCTGCTGTCGATAAGCATCATAAAATTCATAACGCGACGGATCGGCAAGCACTCTGGCAAGCCACTGCAAACAAACATTTGCCTGTTCGAGTCGCTCTAAAGTCGTTGTTTCCTGATACTTTGCTGTGAGCAGCAAAGGCCGGGTTTGCTGTAATAATCCCTGAACCGACGTCGGCTCGGTTAAGACGAAGGTCAAAGGATCAACAGCGGCGATGGGTTTTGCGCGGCCAATATCTACGTCGTGCACTACAATTCCAACGGGAATGCCGGCGGTTCGGGGGTCATGTCGCAGCATATAGATAACCTCATTGATATGAGGTGCGGTTATGGATTCCCCGATCAGCAGGAATTCATAATCGGAACTTTGCTGTGCCCGCCTAACAAGATCGCGACCGCTGGATGCCCGATCGCCGGAAAAACCCATTTGAGCCAGTAGCCCGGCCCAGGCTTGGCTACGTTCCGGCAGCACGTCCCCGGTAAGCACTTTGCGGCGACCCGTCGTCTGTAAAAAATAACCGGCAGCCTCACTCAGAAACGTACAGCCGGGGAAGGGCTGGTCAGGATTGATGTTCATGATGGCTTCCGCCACCGCAAATCGCACTCGACGGCTTGAATGGGATAACCGATTGACCAGCGGTGTGGGTCTGCCGGTGGGAGAATAGACCAGCGACGTGTCCCCAATGTCGCCAAGTACCTCCGCAGCACCTACGGCAGCAGGCACATTGTC
Organism: Planctomycetota bacterium; assembly: GCA_036150515.1. Lineage (GTDB taxonomy): Bacteria > Planctomycetota > Planctomycetia > Pirellulales > Pirellulaceae > UBA721. The sequence goes on along the minus strand of JAYZPA010000030.1, from coordinate 1,515 downwards.
GACTTCTAAACAGTGTTCCAAAAGCGCCATGACATATTCCTGAGACTCCTGGCTTACCAGCGAACGTGTTCCATCGGCCAATGGCTGATTCACGCCGTTTAAGACCTTACTGGAAGCCAAAATGCTTCGCAGGAATTGACGCTTATATTGCGCATTCGATGTATCCAGACTATAAAGGTCACGTGAAACCTGCGTTGCTAAGACCAGGCTGACAACCAGCCCGTCATGAGTATCCGGAACAACCCTGGATGTTTTGGCATCATACTTCCATAAGGTGACCCGATTGAATTCATCAACGGGTAGCATCAGGTCACCCGAGAGCAAACGGTCCAGCTGAATTTGCAGAAAATCTTTCGCGTCTTGTTTGGTTGGTAATACACCTACAAACTTTAATAAGGCCTGCCGGGCAGCCGCGCCAACCGGTGTGTCTGGCTGTTCAAGAACGGCATCGGCCACAATCCGATCGGCAACGCGCGTGTTGCCCAGACCTCCCAGAACCGTAATGATACGGGCTCGGTGATCCGGCGATGATACATCCAAATAACCAATCATGGGCTCCACGGCGACGGAACCCATGCCAATGAGTGCCCGCTGAATTTCGGCATAGGAATCTTGATGGTTCACATCACCCAAGGCTGCACCTAATTCAACGACCGCCAGAACATCCAGATCCTTGAAGGTGTCGCTTGCCTTTGCCCGAACAGCTTGATCCGGATCTCCTAAGTTGTCCAGTAGCCCCTTGATACGCGTGGTGTCACGCATGTATGCCAGAGCCCCCTGGCGGATGGCCAGTGAAAAACGCGGGCCTTCCGGCTGGAGGCCTGGATGGGTGGAAACCTCATATAAAAATGCCGTTCCCAGACGCTGCTGAACCAATGTGGCCTGAGAGGGTGAAACACGCAGTTTTTCAAATTCCACGATGTATTTTCGGGCAACGTCTGTCCGGCGTATCTGGGTGCATACCATGATCGCCTCGGCTAACTCCAGCGGAGTTGAAGGCTGTAACTCATAGTAACGACGGATGATGAGATTAGGATCCTGCTGATTGACCGCACTCGGGGCGTTGGGGAGACCGCCGGGGTTGATGGCCGGATTAACCGTGCCAGCATTGTTAGCCGCTGGCTGACCGCCCGGAGCAAATGGATTTGTCTGACCCAGAACAACCTGTCCGCTGGCAAGGAAACCCGCAACAGAAAAAAAACAAAAAAAGAATCCAACCACAGCGTTGAGAGACTTTTGAGAAGATGAATAACCGATAAACATCACTTGCATTACCTAATTAGCCCATTTTTAAATATGGGGTTCTTGAAACAATTCGTAGGTGCTGCCCGGGTTGTTGTGGTTCATTAATCCAGAACAAACCTTATGTTTACCGCTTTAAAAGCTCCTGCCAGGCTTTGATTTGGGCGTCTACCTGATCTGGAGCTGTTGAGCCGTAGCTTTTTAAAGCAGCAACTGCATTGTCAACACCTAGTACTCCATATATCTTGTCGTCCAAATCGGGCGCCAGCTTTT
>JAYZPA010000029.1:0-6630 GCA_036150515.1 Planctomycetota bacterium | reverse complement strand
TGCTCATAGCAGCAAATTGCTGGCCTGGATTACTCTGATTGACATTGGCCTGTTTTTCGCGATTTTGATGTTAGGCTTTGCCTATGTATGGCGTCGTGGTGATTTGAATTGGGTCAAAGCAGTGATCGACGGCCGAAAACGTACACGGGCTCCACAACTTGAAACAAAGGAAAAAGCAGTCTCTGCTTGACGGACTTCAAGCAGGGATTCCTGTAAGGTGAATTGATGAGTGACATTCCACTATTAACACAGCTACAGAGCAAGTTCGCCGATGGCATTGTGGCCGTTGAATTGGACTCGATTGATGAATGGATCGAAGTGACCCCTGGTGCTTTGGTGGCGGTATGCGAATTTCTGCGGGATGCGCCGGATTACCATTTTGATATGTGTAATTGCATTACGGCCGTTGACTACCTGCATACGGATCCCAAATTAGCTGCGAAGGTGGATTGGGCACCTCACCTGGAGTTGGTTTACCACCTTAGCAGTATTGCTACAAAACTGACCCTGGTCATTAAAGTGAAGCTTCCGCGATGGAAGGACGAGTCGTCGGAGCAGATTCCGGAGATTCCATCCGTGTCGGGTGTCTGGACAACGGCCATCTGGCACGAACGGGAAGTGTATGATCTGTCGGGTGTCAATTTTGTTGGTCATCCAGAGTTAAAGCGAATTTTGTGTCCGGACGACTGGGAAGGGTATCCTTTACGAAAAGACTACGAGATGCCGCTTGATTATCATGGGATTCGCAACCGATAGAACCTTATTTTGTATTTACATTTGAATAGCATTAAATAGATCAGTTTTCATGTCAGCAACCAACATTGACGATCCACGTGTAATTGAGTTTGACGTTCGTACGGACGAAATGCTTATTAACATGGGTCCGCAACATCCCAGCACCCACGGTGTCCTGCGTTTGGCTTTGCGTACGGATGGTGAAATTGTGTCTGATGTGGAACCACACATTGGCTATTTACATCGCTGTGCAGAGAAAATTGGCGAAAACCTGACTGCACGTCAATGGGTACCCTATACGGACCGGATGGATTATCTGGCCGCCATGAATATGAATTTGGGTTGGTCATTGACAGTGGAAAAGCTCTTGGACCATGATGTTCCCGAAAAAGGGCGTCATTTGCGGGTATTGATTGCAGAACTAGGTCGTATTGCCAGCCATTTGGTTGCTATGGGAACCTATGGTCTGGATCTTGGTACCTTTAGCCCGTTTTTGTATGCCTTTCGCGAGCGTGAGAGGATCTTGGATTTGTTTGAAAAGGTCTGCGGGGCCCGACTGACATACAGCTACATTACTCCGGGCGGTGCGATGGCAGATTTGCCGCATGGTTGGATTGAGGAATGCAGTCAGTTTATTACGCAATTTAAAAAAGTCATTCCTGAATACCATACCTTGCTGACAACCAATGCCATCTTTATTGCTCGCACGGCAGGCATCGGGGTGATGCCCGCTCGCATGGCGATTGACTACGGATGTACGGGTCCGGTGTTGCGTGGAAGCGGTGTTTATCATGATCTGCGTTTCCATGGTGAAGAGCGATATACTGAGCTGTACGACGGATATGAGTTTGACATCATCTGTGCGGACTCCGAAACAGGCAGGTATCCCGCGTCACATCAGGAAGTGTATCAGGACGGATTAGAATATCCCAACGTTCCGGATAAGGCGGTTTTAGGAGATTGTTGGCACCGATTTTTTGTACGGATGCTTGAAGTTGTGCAATCGGTACGATTGATTGAACAGGCGATTGAGAAATATGAAAGTAGCACGGGATCCTGGGGTGAACCGATTAAATTAACTCAGAAATTACCTGCAGGTGAAGCCTATATGGAAACGGAAGCCCCTCGTGGTCAGATGGGATTCTATGTTGTGAGCGATGGTAAGGCGATTCCATGGCGTGTTCGAGCTCGGAGTAGCTGCTTCAGTAATCTGTATGTCACTGCTCCGCTTTGCCGGGGTGTATTGTTGGCGGATGTACCCGCCATTGTGGGAAGTTTAGATGTAGTCATGGGTGAAATTGATCGGTAGCGATCATAAATTTTAATAGTCATTGGAACACAGGCCGGCAAGATGGCAGAGTTCTTTAACACATATTTATTCAGCGATGAATCCTGGCAGGGACATGGCCTGGCGGCGATGATTGCTTGCATTTTGATCATTCATGTCGTGGCAGTAGGTGCGTTGGTATTTATTTGGCTCGAACGTAAGGTATCCGGTCGCATTCAGGATCGACTGGGTCCGACCCGAGTTGGTGGCAAGTTTGGTTGGCTGCAGACTCTAGCCGATGGGATCAAATTGATTGCCAAAGAAGACTTTACGCCGGATGTTGCGGATCGCTTCCTGTTCAAAATTGCACCCTATGTCGCTTTTGCAGCAAGCTTTTCCGCTTATATCGCCCTGCCCTTTGCCGATGGTGTGGTTGCTAATCATATTAATACCGCTGTCTTTTTCGTCTTAGCTGTACTGGGACTGGAAGTCTTTGGCGTCATTCTTGCCGGTTATGGATCCGGTTCAAAATGGTCGTTGTTCGGAGCGATGCGCGAAGCCGCACAGGTCGTTAGCTATGAAGTCCCCTTGGGGATGTGTGTCGTTGTTCCTGTATTTCTGTGTGGGACGATGAATCTAACCACGATTGCCAATATGCAGCAGGGCATGATCACGAATTGGTTAGTGTTTAATGATCCGTTTACGTTCGTGGTGGCTATTGTCTACTTTACGTGTGCCACGGCTAGTGTAAACCGAGCACCATTTGACCTGGCAGAAGCGGAAAGTGAGTTGGTTGCGGGTTTCCACACAGAGTACTCGGGTTTGCGATGGAGTTTGTTTTTCATGGCAGAATATGGATCGATGTTTCTGGTCAGTGGTTTGGCCGTCATCCTGTTTTTCGGAGGTGCCAACGGTCCGATTCCCCTGGGTCATTGGATCGGGGATCTGCTTGGTGGATCCGAGCAGAATCCAGGTGCGATCGTGGTTGGTTTGATTGGCGTTGTAAACTTCCTGCTCAAAGGTTCCATCGGAGTGATTGTGATGATCTGGATTCGCTGGACCTTTCCACGACTTCGAATTGATCAGGTGATGTCGATGTGTTTGAAGTATTGCGTCCCCATTGCAGCATTTGGTTTTATTGGAGCGGTAGGTTGGGAAGTACTTGATCTGCCGTCCTTGAATAATCTGGATGGAAAATCCCGCTACGAATATCACGAATTGTGGTCGCAGGAAGAGTCAGATCAGGACGAGGGTACTCCGCCAACGGCCTCCAGTCTGACCCCTCATTCACCTGCCGTTACTCAGGGTGAAACAACGACGGATCATCCGTTGCGTGAAGCACGCCTGAATGCTGCCGCGAAAGGAGCAAAGTAATCATGGAATTATTTGCTGTCGCCTGGGCATATTGGCACCAGTTTTTCTTTATTATTTTTGCTACCGCCGCCGTCGGGTTTGGTAGCGGTGTACTGTTGTCACAGAACATCGTTCGTATGGCGTTTTATCTCGTGCTGTCATTGGGAGCTACGGCCGGCTTGTTTTTTCTGGCCGGGGCTGAATTTGTCGGGGCGATGCAGTTGATGATTTATGTGGGCGGAACGTTGGTGCTTTTGATTTTTGGTGTCATGCTGACCGCTCAAAAGGACTTTGTGAATATGCGCACCCATACCCACGACTGGGTTATTGCGACGATTGTAGGCGGATCGTTGTTGATGGTTCTGCTGTTTGCTGCTTTTGGGTCTGAACAATGGCGAATTCCTCAGGATCCAACCGATGCCCACATTGCCGATACCAAGGCGGCGACACCTCTGGGACTCGCACTGACCGGCGTTCGCGTTGATAAGCTGAATGATCCTGAAAGCGAATTGAATTCAGGGAAGTCCGGTTATTTGATGCCCTTTATTATTGTTTCAGTCCATCTGCTGGTGGTGTTGATTGGAGCGGCGTATATGGCTCGAACTAAAAAACTGTCGCACGCGACCAGCATGCGAAGCAGTCGGGCGAGATTGTCCGTCTTTAAAATGGAAGATGAAGACGAAGTGCTTGAAGAAGAAAAGTATCTCGTATTGAGGAAAGATCAGCAGGCTTCCAGCCCGCTGGAAAAAGATAACGATCAATAGAGTTTTTGTGAGGGCATGATAGGAATTCGAAAATGTTTTTAGTAGCAACAGTTAGCGTTTCATGGTACCTGGCAGTCGGGGCAATCCTGTTTGTGCTCGGCGCAGTCTGCATGGCAACCAAACGGAATCTGTTGGGCGTTTTGATGGGGGTTGAATTGGTACTGAATGGGGCCAATATCAACTTTATTGCTTTCGGTAGTCGTGTCCTTCGCAGTGAAGGTCCAACTCTGGGACTTGATGGCCAGCTGATTGCCCTGTTTGTCATTGTACTGGCTGCTGCTGAAGCGGCCGTTGCTCTGGCGATTGCATTGAATTTTTATAACAACCACAGCACGGTGGATGTCGACCGTGCAAATGAGTTAAAAGGCTGATGAACAGTAGTATACCAACCCTCTTGGGTATCGCCGTCCTGCTTCCGTTAGGAGCGTTCTTTGTGAACCTCCTGGCTGGCCATGCGCTGCGGAAAAAGAACAATAGTCGTCTGGCAGCAGGTTTTTCCATGGCGGCCATTGTTTCGTCCGCCGTACTCTCTTTTGTTTCACTTTGGATCTGGCTTGGCGCTGCCAACCATGCTGGTGGAACTAACCATGAAGCCTTGGCGCAACTTCAGCAGGATAACGCAGAACATCTCATTCACCTGAATTCAGGACATGTTGATCATGCAGATCATGCCGACGAAGCAAATCACGAACATGAAGCAGATCACGAACATGAAGCAGATCACGAACATGAAGCAGAATCAGCCGAAGCAAAGCAGGATGCGTCCGCAGACTCGGCACTTGCTCGTTCTGAAACCTTTACGGCATTGACAACCGAATCGGCAGAGGGTGATTCTGGGGACGAATCTGCCGGTCATGCGTCGGCGCGGTTTGAGCCAATTTCAGGAGTCTACTACTCTCTTGGATCCTTTGGCCGACTGTCACTTAATCTGGGTTATTATATTGACTCATTGACACTTGCTATGTTCTGTATGGTGACGTTGATTTCTTCGTTGATTCATCTTTATGCATCGAAGTACATGGATGATGAACTGCCTGAGCACAAGCGAAGTGGTGCTGTTGATCCGGAGAAGAACCGTTTTCTGGCACTGTTTTATAAGTGCTGTGGAGACTCTCATAAGGATGATCATCACGATCATGATGAGGCGCATGAAGGTCACGATGACCATGCGGATTCGGGAAGTGACGAGGAAGACGAGTTCCTGTTTCATGATCATGAAGTTGCGATGCCCGACGGAAGTACGTGTAAGCGTGTAGGTCGGTATCCACGATTCTTTCAGGCCTTATCGCTATTCTGTTTCAGCATGTTGGGATTGGTTTTGGCCGGGAATATCGCCATGACCTTTGTATTTTGGGAATTGGTTGGAATTTGTTCCTACTTCCTGATTGGTTTTTATGTTGAGCGACGCAGTGCTTCAACCGCGGCCAACAAGGCATTCATTGTTAATCGAGTGGGTGACTTTGGGATGATCATCGGATTGATGATTTTTTGGACGGGTTTCGGCACGATGAATTATGGCAATCTTCAAGAAGAGGGTGCTGAGACCGAATATGGGTTGTTTAGTCAAATGACGGAAGCGTCCGAACATCATGCTCAAACGCACGATGATACCGATCACGCAGGCGCCCCGGCGATCGTTCCGGAGACCTTTGTAAAATCATATTATCGGGATGTATTAGATGCTCATGTACTGGAACATGGAGTGAGTGAGCATCAAGCTATCGCAGATTTACAGCATCAGCGACTGGAAGAAGGAGAATCGCCTTTAGGATATTGGCTGATGATTCTCGGTGGTCTGGGTATTTTCTGTGGCTGCATTGGTAAGAGTGCTCAATTTCCTCTGCACGTCTGGTTACCGGATGCGATGGAAGGGCCGACGCCCGTTTCGGCATTAGTCCATTCGGCAACGATGGTGGCAGCCGGAGTTTTTCTAGTGGGTCGTTTTTATCCGATGTTTGTACCGGAAGCATTGCTGATCATTGCGATTATTGGAACGATCACTTTGTTTATTGGTGCTACGATTGCGATTACCGCCAACGATATCAAGAAAGTTCTTGCGTATTCAACGATCTCACAATTGGGATATATGATCATGGCGTTAGGCGCAGGCGGTTGGGTTGCTGGTCTGCTGCACTTGTTTACGCATGCATTTTTTAAGAGTTTGTTGTTTATGGGCTCAGGATCGGTCATTCACGCCGTCCATACGAATGACATGCGTGAAATGGGGGGGTTACACAAGAAGATTCCGGTCACAGCCTGGACGATGTTTGTAGCTTGTTTGGCCATTGCCGGAGCAGGGATTCCCTTTGTGATTGGCACCAGCGGATATTATTCCAAGGATGCCATTCTCGAGCAGGCTTTTAGCTGGGGTCAACAAAACGGATATGCGTTTGGAGGGATTTTCTTCTGGGTCGCAACCGCCAGTGCCGCGATCACGGCTTTTTATATGTTCCGGATGTGGTTTATGACCTTTGTTGGGAAGCCACGTAATGAAGAGCGATACGCCCATGC
>JAYZPA010000028.1:0-23232 GCA_036150515.1 Planctomycetota bacterium | reverse complement strand
TCCAAGCATTGATTGGCTAAAAGTCATGCGAAATTCAGGTGCTGCGCGCCGGTCGAAAACCCGAGCACTCCGATTTGAATCACTGGAACAGCGACAACTACTGTCCGGGGTCAATCTGTATCACAATGCGGTCGAGCCGCGGGATGTCAATAATGACACTTACGTGGCCCCGATTGATGCCATGATCATCATCAATCAACTCAATGCCGGAGAAATCATTGATTTAGATGTTGAAGGGAGTTTACCCGCTGGATTTACGGGTTTTGTTGATGTGGACAACGACCTGACCCTGTCTCCTGCGGACGCTCTGAACGTCATTAACGGTTTGAACATCAACTCGCCTGTCGTCAATCAAACCACCACCATTACGGCATCCGATGTAACGGCTTTGCTCGAACGGGCTTCGGTCGCCAGCAGCACCAGCGATCAGGCCATTATTGCGATCGTCGACCGCGGCGGCGCCATCCTGGGGGTACGCGCTGGAAACCAGGTCTTAGCTGACATCACCGATGAAGCAAAACTGGTATTCGCCATTGACGGTGCCGTTGCCAAGGCCCGCACTGCGGCATTTTTTGCTAATAACGCCGCGCCACTTACCTCCCGCACTATTCGGATGATTAGCCAATCGACCATCACTCAGCGTGAGGTCGAAGCCAATCCGAATGACACCAACCCTGATTCACGAGAACGCGGTCCGGGCACCGTCGGGCCCATCGGCACGGGCGCTCATTTCCCACCGGGCGTTCCTTTCACCCCGACCGTCGACCTGTTTGATATTGAACACACCAACCGGGACAGCATCCTTCATCCGGGCACCAACGGTATCCGCGAGGCAACGGATGAATTGCTACGCTATCGATTTAACATGGATCCAACACTGGTGCCCCCAGGAAAGGAAATTTATTCACCTGAATCCTATGGATTTCAGTCTGGCCGGCTACCGCTGGCCCAATCACGTGGCATCGCCACACTCCCCGGGGGAATTCCGTTGTATAAAGACGGGAATTTAACCGGGGGCATTGGGGTTTTCTTTCCGGGCCCGGACGGGTTCGCCACTCACGAGCAGGGGTTTACCGGGTTTTACCCTGAGAACGACATTACCCGGACTGGTCCGGTCGCGATGACTGCCACACGAAACCAAATTCTTCAGGCAGCCGTCGACCGGACAAATGCCCCCAAGGTTCTCGAAGCCGAATGGATCGCATTTGCCGCCGCCGGAGGGAGCAGCGCCGCGGGTGCATCAGTCGGAGACCTTCCGGTGGCACCAGACCCTCCTTCCAGCACTCCACCACCCCCACTGCCTCCCGTTTCCGGATTCGACCTGCCTTTTGGTCGAATCGACCTTGTCGGGATTACGCTGGAGGTCATTGGCCCCAATCCAACCGCAACCGACCCACAGTCCGGCATCACACAAATCACGGACCTTCAAAACGACCTCCCGCCAGGTGTAACCGGCAGCGGAATCAATCAGATCATTGGCACCGACGATATCGGCGGCGTGCTGTTTTCGGCAGGCGGGACGGAGGTCCCGGACGAGTGGCTCGTGTTGCCCCATGCGGGGAAACCGCATCCGTTAACCGGAGAACAATTAACCTTACCCGATGTGAATGACATTATCACCCGGGCAATTCTTCGTGCAGATGAAGTCAGAGCAGGCATACGCCTTCAACCGGACGGCACACCGGGCGCCCGCACTCGCATGGTGTTTGCTGTCGCCGATCATGACGGAGAAATCCTGGCGCTGTACCGCATGCCGGATGCGACCTATTTTTCGATCGCCGTTGCCGTGGCCAAGGCCCGAAACATGGCCTATTACAATAGCGCCACGGAAGTCCATTCTGATGACCTCTGCATTGCTGATCAGCGCGGCAAGGCACATACCAACCGCACGTTCCGCTTTCTGGCGGATCCCCGGTATCCGGACGGTATCGACTTTGCCGATCCGGGCTGTTTCTCGATCCTAAATGATCCCGGGATCCATAACCTCACGGCGGAAAATACCGGTCAACCATCCAGAGCCTCCGAGTTTCAGTCGGTTCTGGGGTATACCCGCTTTAATCCGGAACGCAATTTTCACCGTCCCTCGGACGTTTCCTCGGTACTCAATGAGAACGGCGTTGTCTTTTTCCCCGGAGCCGCACCGCTTTATAAGAATCTTGGCCTGATTGGAGGCCTGGGGGTCAGCGGCGACGGCGTGGATCAGGACGATGTCGTGGCGGCTGCGGCGGCTATCAGTTTTAAGCCGGACCCGACGATCACGGTCGACAACATTCAGGTCGACGGCGTCAACCTGCCTTACCAGAAATTTCTCCGAAATCCACTCGGCTAAACATTCGCGGCCAGTGTTCTGCGAAAGACCCCGCGTCGTTTGTGTTCTGCTTCGCAGTCTTCTTTGATAGAATGACACGGTGCTGGTGATATTCATATCACTTTTCCTGCATTTTGGTGTTCCCGTCTCAATCAGCGAGCTACTAACTCAATGGATTTTCTCTCCCAGCAACAGACCGATGATCTATCCGCCATGCTACACAAATCCGATCCACACGGGCTGAAGTCCCTGCTAGAGGTTTTGGTTGCGGAACATCTATCGGCGCACGATTCCCCTGTCGAAAAAGAATTGGACTCGCTCGTTAAAGATGTGGTTGCCATACTGATTGACAAATATGCCGTTTTTCAGGCGGCGGATGCCACGCTCGTAGACATCCGCACGACCTACGAACAACAATTGACGAAGGCCATCCAAGATTTCGCGGGGAGTGATTCGACGATTCCCGCAGCAAACAAAGAGCCCTCGTCGGAATCGGATCAGGAGACGCTTTACGAATCACCGGATACCCACCCGGACAATATCAACACGCTTCCAACGGACTCCAATGAACACTCAACCCAGGCATCTTCAGGCCATCGCTCACGACCGACTGCGCTTCAGGATGATACGATTGCCAATCGATTTGGTGATTATGAGTTGCTGGAAGAAATTGCCCGTGGTGGTATGGGAATCGTGTATAAGGCCAGACAAATTGCGCTGAATCGCACGGTGGCCATTAAAATGATCCTCTCCGGCCAGTTCGCAAACGAGGACGAGATGGAACGTTTCTATGCCGAAGCGGAAGCAGCGGCTAGTCTAAATCATCCCAATATCGTGACCATCTACGAAATTGGTGAAGTCGAGAAACAGCATTTCTTTTCCATGGAGTACGTTCCCGGTGACAGCCTTTCGGATTTGGTCCGGGAACATCCCTTGGGGGGACTGCGGGCGGCGCGATATACCTCGGCAATTTGCGATGCAGTGCATCTTGCCCATGACAACGGCATCCTGCACCGCGACCTGAAGCCGGCCAATGTACTGATCAACAACAAAGATGTCCCACTTGTAACGGACTTCGGACTTGCCAAACAGGTCCACGAAAAATCCGGCATGACGATGGAAGGCTCCGTGCTGGGAACGCCCAGTTATATGCCCCCGGAACAGGCCCGCGGCAATCTGGATGACGTTGATGTTCGCAGCGATATTTATTCTATCGGAGCGACCCTGTATGAATTAATCACCGGAACACCACCCTTTTCCGCGTCCAGTGTTTATGAAACAATCCGACAGGTGCTCCATCAGGAACCCGCGGATCCCCAGGACCGTAACCCTGACATTCCACAGGATCTATCGACAATCTGCATGAAATGCCTGCAGAAGACCCCCGACAAACGCTACCAGTCCGCGGTCGAATTAAGAGAGGAACTTGAACGATTCATCGACGGCACGCCGATTCTCGCCCGCCCGATCGGTAAAACGGAACGCCTTACCCGGTGGTGCCTCCGCAATCCGGTCATTGCCACCACGAGTGCGACTGCGATCGTCGGGATCCTGGCAATGTTGGTCACCATGACCGTCGCCTATTTTGTTACCAGCGACGCCCTTGTTGACGCTAATAAGAGCTTTGAACGATCCAAGCAAACGGTAGACGATTTCTTTGTTGAAGTAACAGAAAACGAACTGTTGCAAACTCCGAATACCCGCGCCGTCCGTGAAGTCATGCTCGACAAAGCGCTGCAATACTACGTGGATCTGAAAACTCAACGGGCCGGAAATACGTCCGATGAACGGGCGCTGCAGCAGGACAGCGCCGATCTGGAATTCAAAATGGGGCGTATTTCTCATGCCAAGGAGAATCTAGCTGAAGCCATTGCACATTATTCCCGCGCGGCCGATTCGATTCGATTACTACTAAACCAACCGGGTAACCAGCAGGAAGAACTCACTTTGAAACTAACCAATTACATGACGCCGCTGGCCGCCATCTATGCCGATACCGATACAAATCAAACCGACCTTAAACAAGCCACGACGCTGCTGAAGGACATCCGAATCCGGCGGGAAGGGCTTTACAACTCCAATCCTTCCAGCCTGGAACACGGGCGTTTGTTCGCCAATGCCTGCATGAACCTCGGAAATCTGTTGATGGCAAGGGAAATCTATGACCTTGCGGAAGCATCCTATACACAGGCACAGGATATCCGTCTGGAGCTCTTAAACCAGAATCAATCAGACCCCAAACCGACCACCACGATCCAAAGGGACTTGAGCAAAGGGTATTATCAGCTCGCGGTGCTCAAACTTACTTCCAGTGTGAATCCCTCGGCGGCAGCCGCTGAGGGTTTTTTTAATCAGGCACTGCAAGCGCTTGAAAAAATGCAACATGCAGATCGTGGGTTTGAAAAGATATCCGAAGAGGATCACCTCCAATCGGTTTCTCTTCTGACCCAAAGATTACACTTGTGGATCGATGCCACAAAAACCAGTCGACCCACCGAACTTACTCCGGAACAGGACATTGAATATGGACTCAAGCATCTCGCCTTTCTCGGCAATATTACTGATCGCCCGCAGGTCATTACTGCACAAATCCGTTTTCAACTCGCGCGGCTGGAGGTGAACCGCCTGCAACAGAACGAGAAGGCGATCAAACAAATACTTAACGAGATTTCCAGTTTGTTTGATGCAGGCGCTTACAAAAATTCCCGTCATTCCTCAACCGTTGGCATTCGCAGCAACCGACGTCAGGCAAGCCTTGCCGCACTTAGCCTCCACGCCGGTTCCAACGAGCGTTTTATAACGACCCTGGAATTAACCATGCAGGAACTTGCCGACCATTGCAGTCAACTTAAGGACGATACGGCTCCAGCCATCCTTGACGACAGCTGGTTGCAAAGCTGGAAAAGCATGATGGATGAATGCCCTCAGGTCGCCCATCGAATTTTGGACGAACTGGCTAGAATTGAGCAGAATGAACCAGCCCAAAAATTCCGACTGCTAAAGCATATCGACTGGCTTCAGCGTATTCAGCGAGTGGACCAGCAAATGGCCGATATGTTGCCCACCTTGCCGGATGAAATGGCGCTTAACATACAGCAAAACGGCTTAGGCTTCATCCTTCAACCGGTAACCATTGACGCCATCGAACTCATCATGCGGCGACTCCGGGTTGCGTTCCGGGAAAATCTGCCTGATTAACGTATGGTTTCGTGTGTTCCAAATCAAACGCCCCCTATCTCTTGGTTTGTTCGAAACGGCGCCACGCCTCAAATTGCGGTTGAATTAAATTGGGGTTTTTGACGATAATCCCACCCCTCGGTTTTTTTAATGACACACCCATGACAAAGTGAGTTGCGATGCGCAATCCGATTTTTATTGTTCTCATAATCGTGAGCGGGTTATTCTGCATTAACACGGTTTCCGCTGAAACTCCAAATCCATCCCCATCAATAACATATCCTGTATCGTTTCCATATCAGGATGCCCCGGTTCAGCCGACCGATCCCAAGCAGGAGACCGGCGAAGCTGAAGCAAAACCAGACAAAGAAGACCCCAAACCGCGCATCATCTGGCGACGGGGTGACGATTACCGAATGAATGCTCTGGCCTCAACAGAAGCATTGACTTTCTCACGAATGCCCATGATGTGGGGTGATTTCTTTGATGGCACACCCTATCCGCTGACCATTACCAATCCGGAACAGTACCCGCCTGAGTGGGGCGTTGGTAGTTCAGGCGGGGGTGGTGGCCGTGGTCCGAAAATTCCCCGTGCCGGAGGCCTGGCAACCAGACGTGTTAAACTGTCTGAAAACAGTAGCCCGCTGCCCACCAATCGCTGGATACTCAATCACAACTATTTCAATGATGTCGACAGTATTGGTGACATTAATCGCTACACGTTTGGATTTGAAAAAACGTTTGACGAGGGCCTGAAATCCATCGAAGCGCGTTTTTCGTTTGCGAACACCCTGTCCAGCACCCAGTTTTTTGACGGCCCGGCAAATCTGGTTACGAAGGACTTTGCTGATGAACCAGGCAATCTGGTTCTGACTTACAAATCCGTCATCCGTGGATTAAAGGACGGAATAGTAACCGCGGGACTTGGGATTGCTTTACCAACGGCCAACGATCAGTTGCTATTTAGCGCGAATCCAACCAACCCTGCGTTGCTACTAAAGATCCACAACGATGCGGTGCACCTTATGCCGTTTATTGCCTTTTTAAGACAACCATCGGAAAAGATGATCGTGCAGGGATTCGCTCAGGCGGATTTCTCCTCCATTGGCAATCCGGTTCTGGTACGCACCACGCCCGCTCCGAGCCCCCTTACCGACGCTGCAAAGATTCGGGACGTGCCTTTGCTGTTTCTTGATCTTGGACTGGCTTACAAATGGATCGAAAACCGCGAAGGTCTGGTGAATGCCGTTACGCCTTTATTGGAATTACACTATTCCATGGGCATGGGACGCCAGGACCGTTTGCGCTTTCCCCACGGCACTCCCTTGGACAACACATTTACATTCGGAGAGCCCAACCGAATTAGCGTTTTAAACCTCACCGCAGGCGCTTCTCTTGAAATCGGTGATTCCATCGTTGTCCGTCCTGCGGTTTCTGTCCCCCTAAGCAACGGTGCCGGCGCCAGCTACGATTATGAATTCGGCGTGCATGTAAACATCCTGCAATAATCCCCTCTGGAGCAATCGGCCCGTCTATTTTGAGTCCAGGTTAAAGACCGGATCAAATGGATCCGGCTGATTCGACTGCGCCGTATGGGCCCACAATGAAAGCAGCAGTGAAGGGCGATCATCAATGAATCCGGTGGAATCCATAACGCGTTCAATCATCGACACACATTCACTAAATTCCTGCGAATGAAAATGCTCCAGCGCCTGCTCGTAAGTTTCCCGGTGTTGCTTCCATTGGGGTGACACACTTTGATTTGCAAGTTCATAAATGGTAGCCGGTTGTTTAATCCCAACCACTCGAATTTGACACAGTTCCCTTAGCAGGAACTGGTCTTTTAACAATTCCCGGGTATTGCCCGTGATCAGGGTCGAAACACCCATGACTTTGGTTGCACCTTCAACACGACTTGCCAAATTGACACAGTGGCCCATCGGTCCGTATTTGATACGGTGACTGCTACCGGCATTACCTACAAGTGCTTCACCGGAATTAATTCCGATTCCTATCTTTAGCGGGATTCCCACGCGTTCTTGCCAGTCCTCATTAAGAGCGGGCATCGCTTCCTGCATTGCCAACGCCGCCTGGCAGGCGCGTTCCGCATGATCCGACTGATCAAGGGGAGCGTTCCACATCGCTGCCAGGCCGTCCCCGGCATAATTGATAATGGTTCCTCCTCTGGCGAGCACACACTGAGTCAACGCATCCATTACCGCACGCATCAACTCATAAATCCCCTGAGCTCCCATGGTTTCACTGATCGAAGAAAAATTGCGCAAATCCGCAAACAGACAGGTCACCCTACGTTGCTGTCCATCTCAAAAACTGGGGTCGCGTTCCAACTCACCCACCAGATCTGCCGACACAAATTCTTCGAACTGGATTCGCAATCGCGTCACACGGGCTTCTCGTTCAATACGCGCAAGCCCGGCACTAACCGAACATGCCAGAAGCTGCATGACCTGAGCTTCCATCGGAAGAATGCCCCCACTGCCATCCGCCGTTTGTTCTCGCGCACCGTATACTGCTCCTATCACTTCACCTTCCAAACCAAAAACCGGGCTGGCGACTACCGAATCGACGTTGGCCAGACTTTGGGGATGGTTTACCTCGGATACGGGTTCGT
The DNA here is from genome assembly GCA_036150515.1 of Planctomycetota bacterium. Classification (GTDB taxonomy): domain Bacteria; phylum Planctomycetota; class Planctomycetia; order Pirellulales; family Pirellulaceae; genus UBA721. The sequence continues at coordinate 15,115 of JAYZPA010000028.1, read as the reverse complement.
AAAACGTCCGGTTTTCATCCACGACCCGTTTCAATACGGAACGACTGAACATCAGGTTTTCCACAGGATCGCGAAAGCTGGTTGCTACACTCCGCCAGCCCTGCTCATCCGTCAATAAAACCATCCCATGATCCAAACCAATCGAATTTACAATCGCGTCCGCTGTTTCCTGATAAAACTCCATCGACCCGGCAGCGGATTGCTGAACAACCAAAATCGATTCCAGCCAGTTCGCGATTGTCTCGCCTTCCGGCACGCCACTTCCGGATAATAATGCCGTAGCCAGATTCTCTGACATGCTTGTAAAAATGGGGGCGGAAATGGTTTTGACATTTCGGTCGCCATCGGGCAACTGAATATCCATCACTAACTTCACACTGGTTCGGCCAACGGTCAGACTGGTGGGAATGTACACCAGAGCAATTCCGCCCTTGGGAATCGTTTCGCCCGAACTAATGCGGATTTCCGATGAACCCACATTGTTGATCTGGATTCCTTCGTCCGTCACCTGGAGTTGCATCTGTTGCCGGGAGACGTACCGGTCTTTGATAATCACATGCGGTGAATCATCTTCAGGAGAGATGCGGCCCAACATGATGCTGGATTCCAAGGGAACTTCTATGTCCTGCTCGGAATTGGTAATGATGATCTTATACAAAACAAATTCGACCCTGTCTCGATAACCACTTCAATCGCCGGCCATGGCGGACTGTAAGGCTGAAACTCCAGTCTATAACAGACCATTTTATGCACAAACCAACAACCCACAGCACGGTGTGGCTGAACCACGGTACGGGGCATCTGGAAATCTCAAACGCCTCTGTTTACAAAAGCCCATGGCCTGAATCGTTCATTTCTTACTGAAAGTCGTGGCGAAGAACTGCGAAGCATTCACTCGCATCGCCGCGTCATGGGGACAATGAGAAACGCACGCCGGACCCTGGCTGCCCAGGCTGTGACACATATCGCAGACGACGGCGCGTTCGGTCGGAACCTCCACCACCGGCAAAGCAACTCCTTCCGTCGTGGCATGCGTAATCACACCGGCGGCATGAATCGGATCCAAACGAAGGGATAGGACGACGGACTGGTCCGCAACCGTTGAGGACTCGGCGTCCTCGCCTACGTCGACACTAACCGCCAACCAATTTGTCTTCTGTTTCAACAATTCCGATGCCTCCATGCTCGCCTCAAAAATACCTCGTTTTGCCTGCCTCGCATCCTGCGACAGCATAATCTCCACACCGTTGAGCCATACGCGTGGCTGCAAAGATTCACTAACCACCGTCATGCTTGCTACAGCGGCATTCACCGTGTCTTCCGGCAAAATTGAAAACCTGCGGCGAAAAACGATAGCTTCCGTAACGTCAGGACTGCCCGGTTTCCAATGTTCGCTCGCCAATTCCACCAAATCCTGTTGAAAATCGATTGACCATTTGAACGGCGAAAGCGTTTTTTTCCACTGCCCCCCCTTGCCGCCATTTTTCCAGTTTTTACCAGCCGCACTCGCCGTGCTGAATTCCCAGTCAGGACTTTGCTCCATCAGCCAACCAACGTCGTGCATCTGAATCGAATCGTACGGACATTGACGCTCACATAACGCGCAACCAATGCACCAATCCTCGATGATGATCTGGCCATCATCACCCCGTTGGATCGACCCCACCGGGCAACCAATCATGCACGATGGGTTAAAACACTGACGGCAGGCGGAGGGTACCAAAAATCGGTCAAACCGGGGGCCATCCAGAAACAAACGCGAATAACCGTCATCATGCGTACTGACACATGCCTCGACACAGTCGCCACAACGCGTGCAGGTATCCAGATCGATCAACAGCAGATTCTGTCCCTGGACCAGTCCCTGGTCACGAAAGTCCGGCGTCGTGTCCCATGCCGAAGTAATGAATTCAATCGAATCCATTTCAAGCTCCGCACGCCGTTCCGCGATCAACTCCGCCGCACGCTGCTGCAACAATGGAGACGATGCAAGAATGGTCGTAAAGGCCGCCGCTTCAATCCGCACTAACTCTACCCGCCCCGCCCGTATTCCCGTCCCCTCGGAAGCATGGTCGTAGGCTAAACACGTCGCGGTTCGGGGGGCACTATCGATCACGCCCATCTCGCCCAAACACTCGCCGCGTGACAGGTACCCTAAAATCTGCATCGGTCCGTTATGGTGTTTTGATGGTGGAACTTCCTCATTAAAAACCGCGTGCAACGCAAGGTAATTCGCCATCCGCACCTGCAAAGGGGACCACGCTTTTTTCAGACCCCCCATCCCATCCGGATAGTTCTGCACCAAATCCATATGTTCCGGACGTTTACAAATTTCCCCCATTGCTGAGCCCAGCAAGAAATCCCGACGATTCAAAACTTCATTAAATGCATCCGCCAACAAATGCCGGGTCTGCGAAGAATCATCCCCGCTTGCGGTCGTTTTCACCAATGCCTGCTGCTGAGGGGTTAGTATATTCCAGATCTCGCCCATGGGAGTTGGGGTGGTCTTTGCGACCGTTCGTGAAACCGAACGCATCGCCTTCTCGGCACCACCTTTGGCCGCAGCCAGAATATCCGCTGCTGAGGGTTTCTCTTTAGCGTCTGATTCCGCCGGCCTGGCACCTCCTTTGGCCGCAGCCAGAATATCCGCTGCCGAGGGTTTCGCACCTGCCCCCTTCGCGGCAGCAAGAATATCCGCTGCCGAGGGTTTTTCTTTGGCGTCTAAACCTGCCGGCGTGGCACCCCCTTTTGCCGCAGCCAGACTATCCGCGGCCGAGGGTTTATTTGATTTCCCGCCACTCGTAGGGTCATTGTTCTGATTCGGACCTTTTTCAACAGGAACACCGTCTAAGTGGCTACCGGTTATCAGTTTTTTACACAAACCGGGCCAGTCAATCAGATCCGGATGTAAACCGGTATTGGCGCCCTGTACCACCTGGACGACACCGCTGCGAACAATAAAAACAGAATCGGAATGGCTCGATTGGTTACAGATAATATCGCCCGGTTCATAAACATGCAGGGTTGCATGCTGTGCCATGCTATCGAGCAGTTCATCATCAACCCCTTTAAACACTTTAAGGCGTTTCAGATGGCCGTTCAAAACACGTTCCCGGTATGCAGCGTCCACCTTTTCTCGATACCCAGCATCTTTTTGCAGTTGATCAAAGATACTTCGCAGGAATTCGATCACAAAACAATCCTGTTCCGCGACGACCGTGGCTGATCGGGGAGCCAGCGTCATGCAGCTCATCTCACCAAACACATCCCCGGCAAACATCAACCCTTTGCGGGTCTTATAATCAATATCAACCGGTCCATCATTCGCAATAAACTCGGGGGATTGCGTCTCACTTCGGGTGGGTCGTTTTCTAAACGGGTTCAGTTTCTTAAACCACCCGCCGGTGGCAGCAACGCGTCGCGTATTTTCCAACAGAATTGCCGCGGCCATCGGCGTTTCGACCGGAAAGGTCTTTTCCAGCAGTCCCGCACCTACAACCTTCGCTGCGTCTTCATAGTGAGTGATATAGAAGCCACTGTTTCCAGCTTCCCCCTGCCGACAGATCACATCCCCTTTATGAAACTGACGTAATACAATCGCACCCGGGAATTTCTCGACCGAAACCTGCTTTTTCAGATTGCCGAACAGCTCAAACCCCGCCAGTTCTGCCGAATTAAGCAAACGATCGCCACTACCAAGTTCCAATGGAACTTCAGGTTTGACAGTGAGAGATTTTAACGATTCATTCACGATTTGGATTCCAGCATAAAACAATGTGTCTTAGGCGATCGGCGGTCTTCTGTTTTAATACCAACCAATCTCAATTGAGTATCACTTATACAAGTACGCACCACGAACAACTCAATCATGGGACCCCCAACAGCACAGCAGGCACATGCATGGCCCGTTTCCACTGTTGATTTACTGTAATTATCACTATCATAATACATAAATATACAAATCAACGTACATTATTGTCCGTTTCTGCCGGCAACTTCGACGATGAACTACATAGGACAATCATTCACTCCGTGCAGTCGCTATCATAGGTTCATGTGACTCTCCTCGGGAGCGTTGTCCGGTTCCACATGACCCGATCATCAATATCTTTGTCCGCAACATTCAGGAGTCAACTCGTTGGTCATTAATCGTGGACATGCAATCTGGTGCATCGCAAGCTTGGCGTTTACAGCGATTGCGACCGGACTCTACCTGTCTTCTGCGAACCATGCGGTTCATGGGGCGACGGGAAATAGCATTTCCGGGATACTGTTTGGCATCGCCGCAACCCTTGCAATGATTCTGGCGGGTTTACTGGCCGCGAGAAAACGAATTCATGGCGGTCAGCTTGGCACGGTCAAATGGTGGCTTCGTGGCCATTTATGGATTGGAATGGTGAGCGTTCCGCTGGTGTTTTTTCACTCCGGCTTCCGTTTTGGAGGGCCCCTGGAACAAATATTAATGTGGTGTTTTTTGGCCGTTATCCTTAGCGGAATTGTCGGTCAGGTCATTCAACAGTTTGCACCTCGTTTCATGCGCACATCCATACCACAACAGGCCATCTTCGAACAGCTGCCGATTGCCATTGACGCATTAAAAGACGCTGCCGACCAGGAAATGCTGACCGTTTATGACACGTTGTTTACTAACCATGATGGCACAGAAACGGAAGACGCAGACGAATTCTTACGCACTTTCTATTTGCGACACATTCGCGTGTTCCTGCAAGTCGACATTCCGGGCGACTCGCCCTTGATTCACCCTACCCAGTCCGTTGGCGTATTTGCCACGGTTCGCGAAGGAATTACCAATCGCATGCTCCCGGTGGTCAACCAGCTTGAACTCATCTGCAACGAACGTCGTCAACTCATCACTCAAAACAAACTACAATGGATCATGCATGGCTGGACTCTGGTCCATATCCCGCTTTCAGTTTCATTGTTAATCCTCGCACTCATTCACATCATCATGTCGTTATATTATTAATCGCACTCATCCCTCCGCGGACAATTTACAGCATGGACAACAACAGGACTGTTACCAACCTTCTGCGGCACAACGGATCAAGGACTCCTTATGGTTGATTCCAGATTCATCAAATCGATTTCCGGACGATTTGACGTCGAAATCGACCGGCACCCCAATCCGATGAGACGTTTGCGGTGGCGGATCAGTTGCATCAGCGCTGTGCTGACAATCGTCATCGTGCTGATCGGATACGCTACACAGGGAGATGCGGTTTTCCAATCCAGGCCCGTCACGACAAGTCATGCGATGCTGGCGAACCGGTGCGACTTGTGTCATCAGAACAGTTTTCAGTTGCCCAGACGTTTACTGGGCCACCCGTCGGGAAATTTTATCGCGGGCTGTCAAAACTGCCATGTGCAACATATGCAGGATCATCACCCGGTTGCTGAATCCAAAACCCCGGTCTCTGATTGTTCGTCCTGTCACAGTGAACACCGGGGAAAACAATCACTGACGGATGTATCCGACTCACAGTGCGTCCGTTGCCACCAGGATTTACGCGGAGTTGCTGAGCATGGCACGTCCAGTTTTATTAATTCAGTCGAATCCATTCAATCTCATCCGGAACTGGCAATCCTGCGCCACTGGGCATCCAATCCTCCCGGCAATGATCATCAGGTCCATCACGTGGTCGCCCTCCGGGCGGATGGCCAGATGATGGACAAAGGACATCTTCAGTTCAACCATGCCGTGCATATGAATCCTGATGGCATCCTGATACCACCGGATCATCCAGACTACCTGTCAGCGGATTCACAACCGACGCGCACGAATCTCCAGTGTGCCACCTGCCACGAACCGGATGCAACCGGCACGAGGATGAAACCTATCGCTTTTGAACAGCATTGTGCGAGTTGTCACCAATTGTCCTACAGCAGGTTGCTACAGGAAACGCCGAACGCCAGCAACCAACCGTTACCCCATGAATCTCCGGAGATTATCCGCGGCGTGCTGCGGGATAGGCTCACCGCTTATCTACAAAAACAAACGCCCGCTGATGCAATAATCCCAAATCGAAATCCAGCGAAACCCGTGCAGTCTGCGGTGGACGGTGATCACTGGAAATGGGTGGAAAACCAACGGGAAAAAATGGAAGCCCTATTGTTTGCCGGAGGCAAGACCGCAGGCAACGGCGACATGCAAAACGGCTGTGCGCTATGTCACAGTTTTCAAAAACATGATCATGCCGACCAACCCGTGCAATGGAAGATCGAGCCAACCGATGTACCGGAACAATGGCTCGCACACGCCCGTTTTCCGCACAATCGGCATGATTTAATTCACTGTACCGACTGCCACTCCACGTCCGATAAAGATGGTAAACGTATCGATGCTGCCAATTTAAGCAATCTATCACAACACATATTGATTCCATCAATGAGAGTTTGTCAGTCCTGCCACAAAGACGACCAACGAGAACCTAACGCCGTTGCCCGGGGAAGGTGCGTGGATTGCCACGATTACCACACCGGACACGGAGCTACGGATTCCCCGCGAACCATACAATCAATCCTCAAACAGCATCTACAACAGGACTAAACGAATGAAGCGTGGAATTCTGCCAATGTTGACTGTGACGATCCTCGTGATTGCCGCCGCTTCGTTGCTCTTTCCCGACATTCCTTCCCCGATTGCCACCGTCACCGCTACTCCGGCAAAAGATACCGTCACCCAACCCGGGGAGAACAACCACCATAATGTCGGCGCTCGAACCTGCGCATCCTCCACCTGCCATGGCAGTCCTAAGCCCGATACAGAACATCCATCGATGATACGGCGGGACGAATACTTCACGTGGCTGGAAAAGGATCCCCACGCAAGAGCCTTTGATGATCTGGACTCCCCGCTGGGAAAACAGATCTTTGAAAAACTAGGTTTAACCCGGGATGGGAAAGTCCCTGCAGTCAGCCAGCAACTTTACAACACGGTCTACAATAATTGCCTCCAATGTCACGCCACGGCAATCGGTCCGGAGTCAGATTCCGCAGCCGGTTCATCCGAATTAATATTCGACGGAGTAAGTTGTGAAGCATGTCATGGCTCAGCCAGTCAGTGGCGAACAACACACTATACAGACGATTTTATTGACCTCCCCACGGCGGATAAACAGTCTTTGGGGATGACCGACACGGAAAATATCTGGAAACGAACCTCGCTCTGTGTTTCCTGTCACGTGGGCTCGCCCGAGGCCGAAGTCAATCACGACCTGATTGCCGCCGGACACCCCGAATTGAAGTTTGAAATGACCGCCTACGCTTCCCAGATGCCGGCGCACTGGAAAATTCGTCCTGAGCCAACAAAAGACGCCACGAACCGGAATCGCGAAACCCATTTGTGGCTTGCCGGGCAGGTTTCATCTGCCACTGCCGCTTTAAATCAGTTAGACCGACGGGCAACGCTGGCTTCTCAGAGTACGCCCCATGCTGTCTGGCCCGAACTTAGTGAGTCCAACTGCTACGCGTGCCACCATGATCTCGATCATACGGACAACTGGCGGCCTTCCATTACCGGTCAAAAACCCCTGTTGCCCGTCAACGACTGGTATCTCGCATCCCTGTTTACCCTTGCTAACGAAGATCAGAACCAGGGGAATGCAGCTGCCGGTGAATTCTGCCGGGCCTGGCAACAATTGCAAACCTCCCTTGAAAAGACATTAGCCCCCAACCCGCAAACCGTGGCTGCTCACTGCCGTCAAACGCTCGCGGCACTCCATACATGGATTGATTCTGACTCGCTCAAACACAACGGCCCCCATCCTCATTACTCTCGAATCCGTATTATGAATATCATGAAATCCGCCATCTCCAGTGATGACCTGAACCGCATTATGGAAAACTGGGATCGCGCGACTCAGACCTATCTGGCGCTGTTTGCGCTGGCCAGCACCTATAATGAACATGGCGAGCCACACGTGCACTCGCAGTCCCAGCTACTTCATGTTCGCGATCTGCTCGCATTTCCACATCAAACGGATACCCGCTTCTCCAGTCCCCGAAACTTTAAAGGCGATTTGTCCGGCACAGACGTACCTGAGAATAACCGCATGCAGATTCGTGATCAATTGTTACATATCATTCAGGAACTCCATCCTTAACCGGGCCACTCATCCTATGTCTCGCTATCTTTCCCTCGCTGTTTTAACGCTACTTCTGCTTGTCGGTATCAGTAGCTTTGTTAATTTGCTGGCCCAGCCTCAGCCCAGCGCACTCAAAACAAACGCCGCCTATCAGGGTAATGCAAGGTGCTATCGCTGCCACGAGGCGCCTTCCGATTTTGATGAGAAAACAGGTGTCACCAATTTCATTGATTTAACCGAGGCAAAACACTGGACCACAAAAGACAAACATGGATCCGCTCTGATCAACATTACCAAAACCCAACTCGGCAAACAGATGTTAAATCGATTGCATATCAATGCTGCTGAAATTGAACACCAGTCGCAGTGCACGTCATGCCACTCCAATCCACACTGGATTGAAAACCATGATGACTACGCGAATCTTGCTATGGACGTCGTAAGCCGTGAATCGGGCGTGACTTGTGAATCATGTCACGGCGCCTCAACCGGCTGGGACCTTAAACACTCCGACGCCCAGTGGCGTCTTACCGCACCAGCGGAAAAGATCCAACACGGCATGACGGACATCCGCAATCCGGTCACACGCGCTGAAACTTGTTTTTCCTGCCACATCGGCAATGCCGATCAGGGCAAAGTGGTTACCCATGACATGTATGCGGCCGGCCATCCTCCTCTTCCCAGCATTGAACTGGATGCATTTATTCACCAAATGCCGGCACACTGGAAACCATTCTCTAAAAAAGGCGCGTTTGAACACAGGGATGAATTCGCAAGAGTAAATCGGATTTCCGAAATTACCGCCAAACCTCGTGATGTCGTACTGCATGCGGCTGTCGCCTATCGTACGTCATTGCAACTGGTTGCAGGAATCAGCAAACAGCCAACCCGTTATCCGTGGCCTGAGCTCGGTGTCTATGATTGCTATGGATGTCATCATGAACTGAAAACGCCCAGCTGGCGAAGCCGCGTAATCCCGGGCGTCCTGCCGGGGCGACCTCAATTTCATCTGTGGCCCCATACGCTGCTTGCACTTGCCGATCCGTCCATGACCGAATTAACCGCGGTCGCAAGCCGAATCAACGACAATCTCAATAAAACACCCTTCGGTAATGCACAACAAATCGTGGCGGATATCGAACCCACGGTTGTCTATTTAACGGATCTGATAGAAGAGCTTCAGGACAATCCCGGTTCACTCACTTCTGCTGATCAGGCGATCCTTGCTTTGTGTGAAATCACTGAACAGTCGGTCATGGACTTTGAATCCGCCCGTCAGATTTCGTGGGCCCTGCAGACCATCTATTCAGCAAGCGATATAAAACAGGACGCCCAGCGGATGGCAAAATTCGACGCCGTGCTCGCAGATCTCGACAAACAACTCATGTTGACATTTCCCAAGGGGCCTGCAAATCCAAGCAGCGATAACCTCCCGTTAACCCAACTTGCCGTTTCGGATTATGACCCGGCTCTCTTTCGTCAAAACATCCAGCTGATCAAGCAACTTGTTAATGGCCTGAAGTAGGCGCCGCCGGTCCATCGTGCACGGAATGTCGGGATGGGCGAAAGAAGAGCAGGGGAGGACCATCTGTCTTGTAACTACCCGCACCATCGAGTCCCTCACGCCAGGGCAACTTCCTTGCAATCGGTCTTCGCCGCTGGCGACCCGGGTCATCAACGCCAAAGGTGCCCATAACCGGATCGTTCTTGTCCCCCTGAATAATTGGTCCGGGAACGTAACTCAAAATCCGGGTACGGGTTGCATCGGGCTGCGCCCAACTGGCAGTGTGTGTAGCCGCACGAGCGGCGGACAATTCATCAATGACAGTGCCAGGGCGCACCTTGCGGGATGCCTGCAAGGATGGAATGAAACTCACCAACGTAACTACCAGGATTAACCAATATCGCATCTTTACTGACTCACCTATCTGAAATGGAATTTTGTTCTCCGTCCCTTTACTATAGTCACAATCTGCATATCACGGCTCTTTTTATCCCATTTTGCATCCGACTCAACACCCCTATAACAGACCGTGATTACCACGTATCCGTATCAGGAGTGTTTTCCCTTTAATTCGGTGCAGTTCAGGGACGATCGGCAAGCTATTTGCATTGATGTATGACGCTCACAAATACCGATAAGACAATCAGGTTTACGTGATGATTTAACACACTCCTGTAACGGATTACACGCGTGTTTTACCCGAACATAATCAGTTCTTTTCGCCGGTATCCAGGACGTGTCCTGGCAATGAACGCGTGTCTGCTGGCTTTTACTCTGAACCTGCCATCCGCCGACGCTCAAACCCCCAAAAGCGCTACGCTAGAGATCGCGTCCGTACCTCTGGATTCGCCGTCCACCACAACACCCGCGGAGGCCATTACGGAACTGTGGCGGAACATTCGGCGTGGAGTGGCCGAATCCCATCCACTCTCTCCGTCAGCAGAGGGGCTGAAGCTGTTACGTAAAACCAAGGCGCATGCCCTGGCGGAAAACAAAAACTGTATCGCATGCCACAAGGACGTCACGGACATGCACAATGCGGATACAGTCCACCTTAGTTGTGTTGACTGCCACGGCGGGAGCGGAAGTGCCGTTACCAAAGAACGAGCTCATGTCTCGCCACGCTACCCGGATCTCTGGAAGTCATCCGCCAATCCGGTTCGATCCTACACCCTGCTCAATCATGAGGATCCGGATTTTATCCAGTTCGTCAACCCGGGGGACCTACGGATCGCACACCGTAGTTGCGGCAAATGTCATCAAAATGAACACCTTCAGGTCCAGAAGAGCATGATGACGCATGGCTGCATGCTGTGGGGCGCGGCCCTGTACAATAACGGCGCAGTCAAACTCAAATATCCACGCTACGGCGAAAGCTACAGCACCAATGGTGCACCGCAACGTGTGTTTACCGTTCCTCCACCTACTCGCGATGAAATCGTCAATAAAGGTGTATTGCCATTTATTGATCCACTACCAAGATTTCAGGTGACGCAACCAGGCAATATATTGCGGATCTTCGAGCGTGGTAGTACGGAAATTCCGGAGATCGGAATTCCTGATGTCCTGGAAGAACCCGGGCGTCCTCGGGAAAGGTTGAGTGAACGTGGGTTGGGAACGGGAAATCGGACCGATCCTGTGTTTATCGGGCTGCATAAAACGCGATTGCTTGACCCTACTTTAAATTTTCTGGGGACCAATGACCATGCCGGCGACTATCGCTCCAGCGGTTGTACCGCCTGTCATGTCGTCTATGCCAATGATTCATCTCCCGTTCATGCGGGACCCTATGCCGGGTTCGGGAATCGCGGACTCAGCCATTCCATCGACCCCACCATTCCTAAAGATGAGCCGGGCCACCCCATCGCTCATAAGTTTGCCGTTGGCATACCGACCAGTCAGTGTATCGTTTGCCATGTCCATCCCGGCACCAACGTATTGAACAGTTTCCTGGGATTCATGTGGTGGGACAATGAAACGGATGGCGAATTAATGTACCCCAAGCAACAGAAACACCTCACCGCAGAAGACCTGGCGATTGCTCAGGCCAATAACCCAAACGACGCAGCGGCGAGAGGCTTATGGTCTGACCCGGAATTCCTTTCCCGCGTGGGTGAACTCAATCCAAAATTAAAAAACACTCAGTTTGCTGAATTCAACGGTCATGGCTGGGTTTATCGGGCTGTCTTTAAAAAAGATCGTCACGGGAACCTGCTGGACTTCGAAGGCAACAAAGTTGAAAAGACCACGCCGGGAATGCTCGCAGCGATGAAACCACCTACCCCGAATGAGCGTGAGCATGGGAAACAACGACCGGATACGCCGGTGCATTTAATGGACATCCATCTAGAAAAAGGGATGCATTGTGTCGATTGTCACTTCGCCGTGGATAACCACGGGAATACCAAACTGTATGGTGAAGTGCGGGCAGGTATTGAAATTACATGTCGTGATTGCCATGGAGATACAACGGAAAGCGTCATGGATCGGATTCTGTCTGTCGACATCCCGGCCAATCAAAAGATGAAAACAACCGGACCTGCCTCTCCGCCCGGCGGTACAAATTTACTGGCATTGAATACCCCGTTCGGTAAGCCCCGGTTTGAAGTTCGCAACGGTGAACTCTACCAGAACTCAATGGTCGAAGACGGACTTGCCTGGCCGCTGGTTCAGACCAAGGACACAATCAACCCGAAGAGTCGTTTCTACAATCAGCTGTCACATGCATCGAAAACATCCCGGCTTGATAAATTTGGAAAGATCATCTGGGGAGGGGATGGAACCGATAAGCGATGTGCCCATCAAAGTGACAATATGAGCTGCATTGCCTGTCATTCGTCCTGGAACCCCAGTTGTTTCGGATGCCATTTACCTCAGCGGGCAAATGCAAAAAAACCGGATCTTCATTTCGAGGGCGATATTACACGCAACTACACATCCTATAACTTCCAAACGCTGCGGGATGATGTCTATATGCTGGCTCGCGACGGTAATGTCACCGGGAGTCGTATCGGGCCGGCACGGTCGGCATGCGCCATTCATGTCTCATCCTATAACGCAAATCGCGAGAATATTTACACCCAACAACAAACGATATCCTCCGACGGGCTCAGCGGAATTGCATTTAGTACCAATGTGCCCCATACCGTCCGCGGCGGCGTCGGTTTAAAACATGCCGGTACTGCCGGTGGTACCTATGAGACCAAGATGTGTACCGATTGCCATCTGTCCGTTGAAAATGACAATAACGCGATTATGGCTCAACTGCTGATGCAGGGGACTAACTATGTCAACTTCATTGGTCGTTATGCATGGGTCGCCGGTGGCGAACATGGTCTGTTTGGGGTCGTGGTTACCGAACAGACGGAGCCTCAGGCAGTCATTGGCAGTACCCTTCATCAACTGGCCTACCCGGACGACTACGGCGACCATCAGGCTCACGGACGCATTTTGCAACACGCGCATGAACATCCAGGGATCGATATCCTGGATCAACTAAAAGGTGTCAATCGAAAAAGGAACCCCTCGGTGATTCATGAAGTCCTGGACATCCAGCATCGGGGCGAATATGTTTATGCCGCATGTGGTGCCGGTGGCATTCGAATCTATGACACCGCTTTTATTGACCACAAAGGTTTTTCCGAACGGATCGTGACTGCTCCGGTTTCCCCACGGGGACAAAAGTTCTTTATTGATACCAAATATGCTACCTCGATTGCGTCTCCGGCAACCATCTCACCCAGCCCGGTTCGGCGGCAGACACCACTGAACATGGAACCGGTCGTCCCGGACATGTATGGTTATATTTTTGCAACCGATAAGTACGAGGGTCTCATATCCGTATTTGCGGCAACGCTTATGGACGGTAATCCGCTAAACAATTTCCTTAACCATGCGAAAAACTCACCCTACAATCCGGAAGGTATCCTCAACGGCGCTATGAACGTTACCATCGTGGGGAATTATGCCTATGTATGCTGCGATCGGGGGCTGGTCGTCATCAATGTTGCCAACCCTACTAAACCGTCGGTCGTCAAGGTTCTTTCGGATGGGATCACCATGCCTCGCAGCGTGGAAGTGCAATTCCAATACGGGTTCTTGTGCGATTCCGAGGGTATTAAGATTCTAGAGATCCTCGATCCGGCGAACCCCAGGCTAATTTCCCGTTTCCCGGTACCCGATGCCAAAAATATCTATGTTGCACGAACCTACGCTTATATTTCCGCCGGAGAACAGGGGCTGATCATTCTGGATGTCAAAAATCCATCAAAACCCGTAATCGATCAAATCTACAATGCGGACGGAAAGATCGCGGATCTGCATGACGTGCAGCTGGGCATAACCAACGTCAGTTTGTTTGCTTATCTTGCGGATGGAAAGCACGGTTTTCATGTTGTGCAATTAACCAATGCAAACATGCCTGACAACAACGGCTTTAGTCCGCGACCCCAGCCTAACCTCATTGCCAGTTATCCCCTGCCTCACCACGGTCATGCGTTGGCGATCTCCAAAGGAATCGACCGGGACCGGGCGGTGGATGAATCCGGTAACCAGATCGCGGTATTTGGCCGAATCGGCGCCCGTCCACTCAATAAGAACGAACAGAACATCTATTTACGTAACGGGATCCCATGGCGAGTGAGCAATGACCCGTTTGACACCCGGATCTTCGGCCTGGAAGCAAACGCGCGAATACCTGAAGTGGAAATCATTAGGTAAGGCCGCACTGTTCGATGGTCATTCCACCACAGCCAACCTCCATTTTACGCCGAAATCATCAATGACCCAGGTGATAATAGGTTTGGTAATAATGCATCGCCTGTTCCCTGGCGGTTTCCCAATCCCAGTCTGATTCTAAAAACCGATCCGGGGACAGGCTGCGGACATAGTCGGAAGGCTCGCTGTCGTACATGGATTCCACCACGTGCCTACCGATCCCGGCCGATCCGGAAACCCCATGGGCGTTACAACCTCCGGCCATAACAAAACCGGGTACCTGACGGCTCTCACCAATAATGAACAGGCCGTCCGGGGTAAATGTTGGCCAGCCTTTAAAAACGCTGCGAATCCCCAGTTGGTTCACTTGCGGAAAATGAGGAGCCAGTTGTTCGGCAAATTCACCCAGCACTTCCCAATCGTCCTCGATCCGGGGGGACAAGTCATCCATCGGCTTTTCCCGGGGGTCGCTTGCCATGCTTGCTGTTTCCCAACCACCGCACAACAACGCGTTCGTTTCCGCTCTTAAATACAGGGAGGCATCGGGAATGCGGATCACCGGCAAATCGGCCGAAAGTCCCTCGGCCTCAACCGTAACGAAAAACTCATGCCTGACAGGCACGATGGGTAACTCCAGACCGACGCTTCTGGCAACCTGAAACGCATTGGCACCCGCCGCATTAATGACTGTCGAACACTGAATCACGCCCCGGTCTGTTTCCACACCTGCCACCCGCCCGTCCTGAATCATTACCGACCGAACGGACGTTCCCATACGGAACTGAATGCC